>CANHVO010000329.1 GCA_947463915.1 Planctomycetaceae bacterium | reverse complement strand
GAATTCTGGCGAATCCAGCTACGCTTCGTGATTCAGAACGCGCTGAATTCTGGCGAATCCAGCTACGCTTCGTGATTCAGAACGCACTGAATTCTGGCGAATCCAGCTACGCTTCGTGATTCAGAACGCACTGAATTCTGGCGAATCCAGCTACGCTTCGTGGTGTGTTCTCTCACGCCGCTCGCCATAAACAGCGACAGCCATTGAGCTAACGCCCTAGAAACGTCTTTCTTGGCGGGGCTACGTTGGACACGCGTCCGAGAATCTCCCGAAGGAGCCGCTGCTCCAAATCCGTGTCGTTTTCCTGGCGAATCCAACCAAGTGTAATGGGTTGCCCTTGCAGCTGCGCATCCGATCGAACAATCGAACCGTCGTGCCTAGCAATCGCCGAACCCTCGGACGAATACTGCGAACGATCCACATCCTCGATCTCCTTGATGACTTCCACCCCTACCGAGAAGCCCTGGTTGTTTGGAACCACACGCAAAATTGCGGTTCGTCGCATGGTCTGGAGGGTGCTTTGCCACCGCTGATACCCCTCCAAGGCGTCCTTGCGCCACGGCTCGAAATAAGTCGCGGAAACCTCCGGATAGGTCTCCATCAACCCAGCAAACCACTGCATTTCGTCTCGCGTCGGACGCTGCTCGCTCTTGATTCGAAAGTAATCGTCTACCGTGTTGACGATTTGATTCCACAGGAACTCGGAATCCTGCGTGTTCACGTTGATAGGGTTCGCTAACTGAGTTTCTCGATTCAGCTTTATTGAGGGAATCGAAAGCGTGGTCTTTGGGATGGAACCTAGCTGACTACATCCACAGAAAAAAACAACAATGGCCGCCAAGACGGTACGTGCAGCCCGCCATGCGTGCTCTTTACGAAGCCATCGGATCAACACGATACAGGCCAAAATGGTTAGCATGGATTGAGGTTACGAAGCTGGCTTGGGATCGATATCACGAAGAGATCGGCCCAACCGCTTGCGACCAGGCGATGCTGGAGCTTTTCTCTGCGCAGGCTCTTCGATCCGAACATTTGCCTGCGTTGTCACAGGCTGTTTGGCAAACGAAAGCAGAGCTGGATTGAGAGTTCGATTTTCTTCCGGAGCACCGAGCGTATCGATCGCTTCGCTGACTCCTAGCAAAACAGACTGCTTAACACCATCGCGAATCCAATTGAATAGTCCAAGTCCATTGCTCATTTTTTGCCCACTCCGTTGAAATCCGTTGTTCTGAACGATTTTTTGGACGTTATCATCTTGCGGAATCGACGGCCAGATCAGTTTGGCTCCTTAGCGAGCGGCAGACGGGAAACTACCGTAGCTGGATTCGCCAGAATTCAGAACTACCGTAGCTGGATTCGCCAGAATTCAGAACTACCGTAGCTGGATTCGCCAGAATTCAGAACTACCGTAGCTGGATTCGCCAGAATTCAGAACACACTGAATTCTGGCGAATCCAGCTACGATTCGTGGTACATATTGGCCCTGCCGCTCGCAAAAAAGCTGCACGAAGTATCCATTTTTTCCGTCTTTCCCAATGCGATTCTGATAGCCTTACGGGATTACCCATTCTCTAGGTGTGCGTTTGGCTGCGGCATCTCTGTTTTTCCGCCATCCAAATGAAACTACGGACGCAATGACGACTTCTACGGAAACTTTCTCGACGCCGAATTATGTGCTACTAAACGGCAAGACAAGAATCTCGCCAACGGTTTTGCCAATGCGTTCAGGTAGAGCATGCAAAGCTCTTTATGGCTTCTCAGACAAAGCCCCGTACGAGACGTTTCGTGCGAGCAGCGAAACGCCGCTGACTCCCTTTCCATTAGTCAAAGTCTATCTTAGAACCTTGATCGAGACCGGCCCAGATGATTTGCATCTGGTCATCCTCGACGCAACAGGACCAGACGATGCGACTTTGCACGCGGCAACCACCGAATCCATCCTCGAATCTCACCTCAATCAGGCGACTGCCGTGAACGCAGAGTACGTTCTCACATTCGACAGTCAAGCCAACGGCTACCGAGTCCAAGAGATCTAAGGCAAACGGCAAGGAAAAACATTCCACGATTCGTAGCTGGATTCGTAAGAATTCAGCTAGTTCGGAATTCGTAAGAATTCAGATCGTTCGGAATTCTCACGAATTCCGCTACGGTATGTTTCTTCCTGCCGCTCGCCTAACAGCTGCCGTCCTGACTTCACCCAACTGTTGGTGTACCGGCTTTAGCCGGCTTTAGTGAATAGCTCCTGAGATCGCCTAAGGCGACTGGCGACATACCTAGCACGACGCGCAAGCTAGTGAATTGGACAGTAAATTCACTAGCTTGCGCGTCGGTCTAGCCAATAAACCACCGTCTACTTATCCGCCTTCTTTCCCTTACCCTTACCGACCTTCTCCTTGAACGCGTTTTGAGCTTGCTCCGGAAGCTTAGCGATCTGCTCCGCAGTCATCGTCTTTCCAATCTCAACTTTCACTTTCGCGAGCATTTCTTCCGTCTCCTTAAAGACCTTGATCTGGTCCGCATTCATGCCCATGGCGGCCTCAACAGCCTCTTGCATTTCTTTGCCTTTCTTTCCATCTTCTTTGGCTGATTTTTGTGCATCCGCTCGCTTTTTCATCATCTCAGGAGTAATACCAGCTTCCGTACGCTTACCAGCGACGTCCTTTGCTACTTTCTGAAACATCTCCTTAATCTTGTTCGTCTCTTCTTCTTTCAGCTCTGCTTTTTCAAGCTGCTTCATGAATTGAGTGACCATGTTCTTGGCGGGGTCTTTTTTGTCGCCCTTTTCCTGTGCATTCAACGAAACCGAATGGACGAGAATTGCTGCAACCGCGAGCAAAGTAAGGATGGACTTCTTCATGGCGAAACCTCTTCTAAGTAAAGACTGGAAACAAAAGGGAAAGGAAATTAGCTAATCGCTTAAGCAAATAATTGCGGTATGACGTTACCGTCTCGAACCAACGTGATCGGCCGCCCGGTTTCGGTTTGAAATTCTTGTTTGGGATCGATGCCGAGATTGTGATAGAACGAAGCAGCGACGTCACTTGGCGATATCGACTCGTTTGCAGGCCCCGCCGCCGTTGAATCGCTTTGCCCTATCACTTGTCCGCCTCGCACTTTGCCACCCGCCATCAACATAAACATGCACCGCGGATAGTGGTCGCGCCCCCCCAAAGTGGCCCGTGTATTGACTTTCGGCGTACGCCCAAACTCACCGGTGATCATGACGGACGTCGTGTTCAAAAGCCCCTTTTGCTCCAGGCCATTGAGCAATGCAGAAACTCCGCCATCAAACTTAGGCAATAGCTTGGTCTTTAAGCTGTTGAAGATATCGACATGGTTGTCCCATCCGCCAACCTGCAGCGATACGAAACGAACTCCAGATTCAATCAACCGAACAGCCAATAAGCAACTTTGTTCAAACGGATCCGAGCCAAACTGAGCCGCAAAAGAAGGGGTTTCTTTCGAGATATCGAAAGCGTACCGAGCACGCTCGCTCGTCAACATCGAATAGGCCTTGTCGCTGAATCGATCCAAGCCGGTTAGCAACTGGTCCCGCCCCTCCAGCGACGCAAAAGTCTTGTCGAGATCATGCAACAGATTCTGTCGTCGATCGAGCTGTTCGACCGTAACGCCGGCTCCAAGCGAGATCCCTCGAACATTGAATGGCATGCCAGCTTTGGGAGTTGCCCCAGTATTCATCGGAGCGTACTGTATCCCCAAGAAGCCAGCTCGCTGACCACCATTTGGAATCGCAACAAACGGCGGGATATCTGACTCGACCGGTCGCTCCTTGCACACCACCGCTCCATAACCAGGATACTCAAGAGATGCCAATGGGCGACTACCGGTGTTCACGTATTCGCTCCCAAGCTTATGCGCTGCCAATGTATGGGAGACGCCTCGCAAAATCGCGTACTTATCGAAGCACTTAGCCATCTTGGGCAATTGCTCCGAGATATGCACCCCCGCCACACTCGTTGGAATCGTTTTGAAATCGCCCCGGATACCTTCAGGAGCATCCGGCTTGGGATCAAACGTATCCAAGTGCGAAGGGCCGCCACTAAGATCGATGAAGATACCAGAAGTCGCATGCCCGTCTTTCACTTGGCCTGCTTCGGACATTTTCAAATAACTGGCCAACGTCAACGAACTGGCGGATAACGCACCGACCCGAATGAAATCTCGGCGATTGACTCCGTCGCAATATTTTTGTTTCGACATGTTTGAATCCTTGTAAAGTTCGTTGCTGATCTTGTTTTGCCCTCGTTCCAGGGCTCTGCCTTGGAACGTACTGCTTTCGAGGCTCCGCCTCGCGTTTGCTATTGAGTTGTGAACACAGGAGACAGGAGCCTCCGGTGCATTGCGTTCCCAGGCTGAGCCTGGGAACGAGCTAATCCTTTTGGCATTTCGTTTAACAGTCAGCCGAAGGCGTACTGGGCCCGAAGACAGTACGCCTTCGGCTGACTGCTAAACGAGTCTCAACCTCGCTTACGCGTCGGGTGATCCATTTCACGGCACGGGGTGCCGCGTTACACTAATGATTCAGGATGAATTCCTTCGAGTTGATCAATGCCCAAAGAACGTCGCTGATGCCGTTCGTTGGATTCTCCGCAATCGCGATTGCATTTTTCGATCGCTCGAGTTCGCTCTGAGTCGGCTTGCGAGAAAGTGTTCTCAAGTAAACCTCCTCCAGGATCTTGACTTCGTCGTCAGGACTTAAGCTAGGCTCCCCCCTTGCAACTGGCTCCGCCGCGTAGACCGCTGCTGGTACAGCGGGTTCGCTTTTCGCAGTTTGTTTCGATGCTGTTAACTCTTTGAGTCGCTTCTCAGCCAGCGACAGCTCTGACTTGATCCGCTTTACTGCTTTCTCAGAGCCTTCTTTTGCGGACAACGACTCGAGTTGTCGCCGAAACTTGCGTACGTCCCGGTCCAAATCCTCCTCCGTTCGAACGTCTTTCTTTTCTTCCATCTTCGGGGAGGCAGGGGGTTGGGCTTTTCTACTTGGAGCAGGCAAGTTGTATTCCTTGGCAACCTGAGCCAACCAACTGTGCTCGTCGTTCATCGCTTTCAAGACATCTGCATCGTTCCGGATGAAGACCGTTTGCAATAGGCTTGGGTCACTCGACTTGTCACAGTCGCAGTTGCTCTCTCGAATGGAGCGTCCAAATACCGTCAGTGCGTAGCTCGACAAGCCGTTTTTGCCATTCTTATTCTGAGCGCTCGCACCTGCCAATGTCATCGCTCGATCGCTTTCGACGTTGCACAACGCTTTCGCTTGTTCTGTGTTCGACAATGCGATCCTGAGGGCATCGTATGCCGTTTCCGCAGGAAGACGACGCAATAATGCATGTGAGAAGTTGCGGCGATCGAGCGAGTTCGTATCGTTCGTTTGCCATGAGCGCTGATAAGTTGCCGAATTGAGTATGGTTCTGTGCAACCATTTGAGATCATAATGATTCTCAATAAATCCGTCCGCCAGATAGTCAAGCAATTCGGCATTGCTAGGTGCGTTGGCCAAATTGAGATCATCTGGAGGATTGACGATTCCCACTTGAAAGTAATGAGCCCAAATGCGATTGACGATAGCTTTAGCAAAGTAAGGATTGTCTTTTCTTCGCAGCCAATCCATCAATGGTTGGCGAGGATCGGAAACAGTAGAAAGATCAACATACTCGGCGCCAAGCAAACGCGCTGTCGGCAATTTCTTTTGTGAGGCTGACTGGTTTTTGCCCTTCTTCTTCGCATCGGCGTTTGCTTGCAGCTTAGGTGCCTTTGCAAACAACTCGGGAAACGGAACGGTTTTACCCTGTTTGATCGCTTCTAAAATCTTGTCCTGCAACTCTTTGTTCTTTAGCTTTTTTGAAATCCCAAGTTCGCTCATCATGCTCTCCGCCTCTTTTTTCGATTCGGGCAAAAAGGTATTCATGTTCTGATTTTGATTGGCCACGATACCATCGAAGAGTCGTTCGAACTGATCAAAGTCTTGCTTCGACCATTGGTCAAACGGATGCTTATGGCACTGAGCACACTGAATTCGCACGCCACAAAAAGTGTATGCAAAGGAGATGGCTTTTTCCTCGGCAGTGCGTTGATTTAACCTTGCCCAATAGTACATCAAGTCCGAACGATCCGCGAAACTCTTGCCGGACTTGTCGTCCAGGATCTTGGTCATCTTTTCGCAATACTCGAGATACGTTTCATTGGGCTCTCGAGAGACCGCTGTCACAATTCCCTCGACGATCTGATCGTAGGGAACATTCTTAGCAACACGAGCATAGATCCATTGGTACCAGTGCTGGCTGGCGAACTGCGGAATGGGCAAGAAATTTTTCAACTGGTCGTCGTTGTTTCCCGTCATGTCGCACAAAAACGTTGTCCACCATGCGGCATATCCAGGCGAATCCAAAATCCTTTCAATCATCTTTGCCCGCTTGTCACTCGCAGGATCATCCAAAAACGCTCGCACTTGGTCGGAGGTGGGTAATGTGCCAGCCAAGTCCAAAGAAACACGTCGAAAGAATTCTGCATCCGTTGCATCACTAGATGGATTGATCCCCAGCTTGTCCAGCTTCTTCAGAACAAGACGATCCACTTCGGTCGTCGCTCCGGCGATCTCTTGTTGAAGCTGCCCCGATTTGCCAACCGGGCGTAGCACGCTCACCGGAACCACAGCGTTGTCGTACGAGACAACGACATGGGTGTCACCAGCATCGCCACAAGTCACGATCCCCTTTTCATCGATTTTCGCGATCGCGGTATCGTTGCTGGAAAAGCGACATAGCGATGTCACAACCTCTTGCGATCCATCTTCCCAAACCGCAATTGCACGAATCGGTTTGGTTTCACCAAGGCCCGTAAACTGGATTTCTAGGGGAGAGACTTCTAACCGAACTAACTTTTGAACCTCGGTCTTCTGATCTGCTTGCCTCATTGGAGCACCCGCTTCGATCCATTTTCGCAGGACCCAGTATTCCCATCCTTCCCTTTTGAAGCGTTGCCCACCCTCGTGCATCTCAGCGTCCACCGGTTTGAGCAAGATCTTGCTATCGAGCGGTTCCTTGATGTTTACGCGGCTGGCATCTTTTTCCAACAACGCCTTCATGTCAGCATCGAAATCGTATCCAAACAGCGACAGCGTAAAGCCACCTTGCCCCTGAAATGACCCGTGACATGCGCGACCATTGCAGCCTAACCGGCCCAGCAACGGCGATATGTGCCTCTGGAAATCAGGAACCTCCGCCGTTTCCAAAACCCCAGACGCGTTCGGTTGAAATCTTGATTCCAATGGAGCGACAGGACCATCGGCGATCGCGAGAATCGACGCTCCAATGAATAATGCAATGGCCAGGGACGCTTGCATTACCAACTTCATCGTTAGACACCCCATTCGAGTCATGGTTCCTCCTCGGCAATTCCAGTTGTGTATGAAGGCGAGCAAATTGAAAACTACCGTAGCTGAATTCGTAAGAATTCAGAACAATTGCATTATCAAAGTTATGGGAAATGAAAAGGCTTACAGCCATCGGCCAATTAACCTGCAAAACATACGGCGATGTACTCAGCAGCATCGATCGGATCATGGCTTATCCTTGCCCTCTTTGTTGATCTTGGCTTCTTGCTTCAGCTTCTTTGCGGTGCCAACTTTAGAGTCGATATTCTTGAGATGGACGGATAGCTGCTGCTCCACACGCGCGTCTTCATGCCCTTCGGTGCGTCCCAGCAGTTCGACTAGCTGCTCTTGGCGTTTGGCCAGCGTCGACTGCTCATGTTTCCATCGCTTCTTTTGATTTTCAATCTGCTGAATTAGAAGCTCTCTTAGGACAAGCTTGTCAAACGCTTTGTCTCTAGCGATTGCCTTGGCCATCATTAAATCGATTTTTGATTTCAGCTTCCAAGCATCCAACTCCATCGCGTAAAGTTCGGCTTCTCGCTTGGCAAGCATCTCGAGACGCTTCTTCGTTCGCACGATTTCGCGAATCGCCATTTCATATTCTTTTTGTCGCATCGATTTAAGTGATTGCAACAAGGAGACCAGCTCTGGATGGTGCTCTTGAACGAAAGCAATCGCGTCGGCTTCGCTCTGTTCGAGCGCAGGTTGGGTCGGCGAATCGCTAGCGGGCGATTCGCTTTGGGCGAAACAACAACTGGTTTGCACAACCAAGAACATTGCTCCAAACAGGACGCATCTGAAAAT
>CANHVO010000328.1 GCA_947463915.1 Planctomycetaceae bacterium | reverse complement strand
GTGGCCCCAGATTAACAGAAGAATATCCAAGAATTGCTTCGATCACGAAAGCTTTGCACGCAAGAACAAGAAAGAGAATCCAACATCGGATGGAAAGCGATCTTGATGACCGTTAACCCTCCAGTTCGGTCCTCAAGAGATGTCTCTCGAACTAGAATCCAACTGTCCGCTTCTTTGAATGGGCGATGGCACGACTTTCGCTATTGGTGGTAAGCACCTCGACATGAGTCTTCGAGTGAAACAAACCAATAGCCTTTGGGCGAGAGCCCCGGTTTTTCAATTGATCGACATTCATCGAGAACCGGGACTAGCGCCCATCGGCTCATCAATACGATAAACAAATGTGGATGTGCTCAGCACCCTAAAGTCAACCCGCTTCTTTCGAAACGAGCTCACAAAATGTCGATTCAAATGCCAACTTCGAATCCAAAAGAACAGCGAGCTACAGAAACGCCCGATGCGACAGCCACAATGAGAGCGATCACAATGCAAGATACTTTGCTTGGAACAGATCCACCGCTAGAGAAGGCCCATCCTGGACTGCAGCCCGTGTTGGTATTTGCTTCGTATCCGATTGCATTAATCGTCTTGATCTCCATCGTGGCCCTCTATTTCGTATTTTTTCGGTCCAAGCCCAGCACAATGGATGCGAGACCCGAGCAGTCGGAAATTGCGAAGTGATCAGAGCAATCAGTTGCGTCGAGAACGATTTGGACTCGAATCGGAAGTAAAGCTTGGTTTCAACAACGAATATCTTTGAATACGGATCGTTCACCACCTGTCCGCAAAGAAATGCTTGCAAGTTGAAAACATAATTGCTAGGTGCAAGCGACGCATCATCCTCGAATCGAACACGACGTCCTTTAGCTAATGCCCGGGCAAAATGTCATGTAGGCTTGGTCGTCGTAAGTGTTTGCTTCAAAAAGAAAAGAACCAAATTGCAAACGCCGTGCTAAGTTCAGTTAAAACCTTCGAACGAGACTCCTGCCGAGCTTGCTTTTCACTCACCCCCAACGATTTTTGCGAAACTAATGCGACCGCAATTTGGCAAGGGGGTGATACCGATACGATCGCAGCGATGACTGGGGCATTGGTCGGAGCCCACATTGGCTCGCAGTTCGCCGATTCATTGCCCTTGGAACGATTGGAAGATGGGCCTGAGTTCATCACCTACCTTCGATCGCTTGCCGAAAGACTATAGCTTGGCCTTACCCTAAATTCTGTCCTGACGATGTAACATCCGCTACGACCTGCACGTAAAAGACTCCAACCAAGTCGTGGGCCGTGTTGACGCCCCGAGCGAGTTTCCAATCAGTAAGGGTGCAGAAAATGCGAAAAAATCTTTGGCAAGCCATCAGCTTGTCCCTTTTGTTTCTATTTGGTGCGAACGCAAACGCGCAATCCTCCATCAGTGTTCCTAGCGACTCCAAATTCGTCCTGCAGATTGATTTGCAAGCACTCAAAGCCTCTAAGGTCGGGTCTGTTTTGTTCGAAATGGCAAAAAAAGCCGCCATGGATGAAGTGGGCAAAAAAGTAGATGCGAAGGATGTTTCCACTGACAAGATCCAAGAAGTGCTGGGCATGGATCCATTCGAAGAAATTCAAGGGCTCGTGATTTGTGCTTCGGATTACGAGAGTCCGGAGAAATCTCTTCTTGGCATGGTTCGACTTAAGAAAACAACCGGTAACATTGAAGGCCTGTTGCTGGCCTTGCCAGGCTACGAAAAATCCGAGCATCGCAACTATGATATTCACACAGCTTCCCCCGACGAGGAAACGAAGGTGTTCGGCGCGATTCACGCAAGTACTGGCGGGAACAAGACGCTCATCATCGGAGCAAACAAATCCTCGGTCACTGGGCTGTTGGATAGCTTGGACGCGAAGAACCTTGAGAACAAGTCGCTCAAGTCGATTGAATTGTCCTCCGATCGCAAGGTCATCGCTCAGATGCAGATCATGGAATTGCCTACCGAAAAACTAGGAAAAGGCCCACAAGCCAACATTGCCGCCATGCTTTCTTCCTTGGTTGTCTCGCTTTCCGAAGAGGAACAAGAACTTGAGCTTCGAGCCGCAATGCAAGCAGGGACAGAAAAAAAGGCGGAACAAATCCGCCAGTCCATCCAAGGTCTCGGGGCCATGGTCGAACTCTTTGCATCGATGGACGATCAAGACGACGACGTCAAGAATGTGTTGCAGTTCATTAAGAAAGTCAAAGTGGTTCAAGAGGGAACCGCGGTCAGCGTGAAAGTGCGAGTGCCTTCGGCTGAGATTGCTGAAATGATCAAGAAAGAAATGAACGACAATTGATTCCTCTGGGATCCATAGTAATTTCGGACTCACTTGAGTTACAAGAGGTCGAACCCAATGACCTGGTTCGACGCATACAAGCCGGATGCTCGGACTCAGCAACCGAGCTCTCCAATCGCTTCACGCCCCGACTGCTCATCTTGCTCGAGCGTCGGCTGCAAGGAAATCGAGCCGATGCCGAAGATGTCGCCCAAGAGGCATTGGCCAAAGCTTTTCAACGCCTCGATCAATTTGATTTCCAGTACCAATTTTCAACGTGGCTCTACACGATCGCTTTTCGGCTGGCAACCGATTTTGCACGCAAAGAGAAGCGTCGCCCCAAATTGGTGCCGATGGAGGCAATGCAATTGGATACTCTATGGCGAGCAAACGGTGATTTCTCAAATGCGGAGGCGGTCGTCGAAGACGTATGGAGCGTTGCGAGATCGGCGCTGAGTGAATCTCAGTACACGTCCCTTTGGTTGAGATACGGTGAGGGGTTGTCGATCCAAGAGATTGCCGGCATCATGAATAAGACCCAAATCGTGATACGAGTGCAATTGCATCGGGCCAGGAGCCGATTAGAAAAGGATATCCGTCGCATGGATCGCGAACGAATGGTAAATCAAGGCAACCCAAAAGAGCCATCATGATACGATCCATCGCTAAGTTTCTGATTCAATATTCCTATGATTCTGGTTTGGTTTCTACGAACGCAGATCGACTGCCCCGTTGGCTGCGGCGTTGGGTTAATTCGGACTCCCATCTACGCGATTACGAACACGAACTGTTGCGGCTTGAAAGCAAGCTTGTCAGCCAAGCAAGCAAGCGAGTTGCGAGCGGGGCGAAATCCGGAATCGAATCGGCGAGTGCCATTCGCACCCAACCGACTCCAGCACGTTCGTCATTGCGATCTCCGGCTGCGTTAGCGGCATTGGCTGCGAGCTTGGCATGTGTGCTGTTGGTAGGGCGATGGCTTGTTTCTACTTGGGAAGACACCCGTCCCGAAGTGATAGTAAACACCACTCAAACCGTGACAGTAAAAGAAGAGAATGCTCTAGCAAGCGCCAAGGAGCGATGGATTCGCACGACGTTGAGTGCGACGAAGCGTTTGGCGACGAAGCTAAACGAAAAAGGGAATGAGGCCACTGGGTCTCTCGCCATTGCCAATCGGACATTGAATCAAGAGAGCGAGTTGATCAAATCTGCTGGGCTCGCAGGCTTGCGGTTCGTAGCACAGAAGTTGCCAGCCGCCACGGTCCGAATGATGGGCCTAAGCGATCCGAATCGCAATTAAACCGAATCACCAGGGCCGATGGCCCTGGCTATTTGAATTGCTGGGCCGTTGAGGCTGTGACTCTATTCGTAGGACGGCCTTTTCAGGCCGTCGCTACTGCAAAAAAACGGACAATTTCGACGCCCTAAAAAGGGCGTCCGACATTTATTCACAACCTCGTTGGCCCGTTAACGCAAAACCATGAAAAAAAGCCTCCCCGTTTCCGGGGAGGCTTCTCTGGATTTTAGGACGGAGCAATTCGCGAACCAGAAAACTAGAAGTTATAGTTCGCACCAAAAGAGACACCGTGGAGCAACAGACCATAGTTGTTGTTGATCTTGGTGATCTCATCCCCTCGGGCGAAATCGCGAGGGATCTGTCCCACTGAGTTTGCGACTCCGGTCACGCCAACTAGTCGATAGGCAACGTTTCCTGTCCAACCTCGAGTGATACGAACACCTGTTCCCAACGTTCCTTCGCCAAGGAAAGCCACTCCATCACGGGTGGAGGTGTAATCGTATGGACGATTGTCGAATGCGGTATTAGGCGAGAGAATCACTGCGGTTTCCGTTGCTGAACCAGCGAACGTTTTTGCATTGATGTGATTTCCGTAGATGCCGAAATTGGTTCCGCCGAAGAGGTTGAACCGCGTGCCGGTGCACCAAGTTCCCAAAGCGCCAAGCTGGAAACCAACTAGGTCGTTCGTGACTTTGTTGCGATAGTAGAAGTCATCGGCTTCGTTATTGAATACGTTGTTGTTCGCGCTAGCCGCATATTCGAGCGAGTCTCTGAAGCGGAACCAGCGAACTCCGCCGTACATGTTAAGGCGAAGCTTGCTGCATTGAGCTCCATACCAAGGTGCGCATGGTCCCGTGGGGCCGCTGCAAGGTGCACAATCGGATTGACATGGATCCACACAAGCACTCGTCCCACAGGAGCCTGTACCGCAGCTATCGCCGTAGCTACCATATGCGCCGCGACCTAATGTGCGAATCGCACCGCTGCCATAGCCGATGCGTCCGCCGGTATTGCATCCGCCGGTCGCCGCGTATGCTTGACGCGCACCACCACCCAACGCGAATGAGAAGAAGTTCATTTCAGCGCTGTGGAACTCCTGATCTCGAAGGATTCGGTGAGCGAAAGCACTGTCGTACCAATCGTAGACAGATTGTGGGCCGGTCGGCATCTCAATACCGTAGTTGAAATTCCCGGCTGGACCACGAAGGGTAAATGGCAGATCCGATCGCAGATTACCATTGACTTGATTAGACGCAAGAATGGTCGCTGATTGAGGATTCGAGAAGACACCCCAGTAGGTCCCCATCAACGCATATCGACCGTCTCCGAAGTATCGGCCGGCACTCAATTGCACGCCTCCTGTTGCTTTCATCTGAGCGTCAGATGTACTTAGGAAGCTTTGGGAATAGGGATTTGGTGTTGGAGAAGGCATTGCTCCATCGGACGTGTTGGTCGTCAGCCGAACGTCCTGATTGTCCAACCGATTGAAGTACAGTCCGCTTGCACCAAAGATCCATCTGTTAGGCGAGACAATCGATGGTCCACAGCTGACAGCAGATGAGCTATAGCAACTGTCCGAGGCGCCATAGGTCATGGTCATGGGCGCGGGGGAGGCCATTTGCGTTGTGGCAGGTGCGCTGCCAACCACGACTCCGTGGGTTGGGCAGTTACCCGAATTGCACGCGGGGCACGAACTCGAGCCGGATTGCATGGGAACAGTTCGAGGTGCAGAGTAGGCTGGCTGTGCCATTTGGCTGGGCGGCATCGGCATTTGCTCGTATGCCTGCCCCCCTTGCGGAGCGAACTGTGGCAGGGACTCATACTGAGTATTTAGTATGGGGTTTTCGGTTGCCGGTACATGCACGTGTCCACCGGAAACGCCGCTTCCAACTGCTCCGTTTTGAGCATATGCCGCCAGCGTAGTTTGCCCCTGAGGAGCCAGGTAGTTGCGGACTGCAGAGTTAACAGGCGGTGGCAGCGCCTTGGCGTTGAAAGCACTTGCAGCAAGTCCATCAGAACCGCTATTTGAATACTGAGCCGTTGCGATAGAGGGGATTGCGGTTACCCCTAATGTCATCGCCAGACCATGAAACCATGTTTTTCTCACCAGAAAGCTCCTTGCTTAAACGTCCGTCCTAGACGTGGCATCCATCGCCACTTTTTGAAGCTCTCAATGGTGAAAGCTTCGTGCAAACGCGACCTCCCGTCCAGGGAACCCCGAATGCACTGGTCTTTGATCGGCCTCGAAATGGCGTCCGAAACGTCCTTTCAGACTTTAGCAAGCGAAATAACTTTGAGTGCGAATTGACAACCGGAATAAGTCTTCCAACCGGAGGGGGGACCATGCCCATCCGCACGGATTTCTCAGGAAATACAGGAGGAAACGCACAATCATCATATTCGGAACCTGAATTAAGCTAGTCGCTTTGAATCCGATTGTTATGATCGGAGAGTCGCACGGAAGCGAGATTACCATCCGTAGTTTGGGACCAATTTCCCGAATGAGTCAACAGACGCACGCCCCTCAGGCCTTAACCCCAGTTTTTCAAGTATGCGTTCGCTTCCCATTTTAGCCGATCAAGATGCCTCGACCGAAAGCCGTATCCGGCTCCAAACGGATACCGGAAATGCGAAAGGAAGCTACGCATTTATCAGCCTTGGCTGTCCCAAAAACCTGGTAGACAGCGAGCAAATGCTCGGCTTGCTGCACAAGGACGGGTACAACCTCGTACAAAACCCTGAAAACAGCGATTTCGTCGTGATCAACACCTGTGGCTTCATCGACAACGCTCGCAAAGAGTCGTTCGAAGCCATCGATCAGATGCTTGACCTGAAACGACAAGGCAAGATTCGCGGAGTAATCGTTACAGGTTGCCTAGCCGAACGCCAGCAAGAGCAACTACTCGAAGCTCGACCAGAAATCGATGGTCTCGTTGGCGTGTTTGGACGCGACGATATCACCTCCATTGTCAACCGCTTTATGGATGGCTTGGATGAGCAACGCTCGATCTTTCGGCCTGCTCCCATACGAGCTCTCGCTGACGATTATCGGTTGCAACTGACACCAAAGCACTTCGCGTACATGAAAGTATCGGAAGGCTGCGATCGGCTTTGCACGTTTTGTGCGATTCCGAAGATGCGGGGCAAGCACGCCAGCAAACCGATGGAAGGAATCATTGAGGAAGCGCAAAAACTAGTCGACGGTGGTGTTCGCGAACTGATTCTTGTCGCCCAAGACACCACCTATTATGGCATCGACCTCTATGGCACTCCAAGGCTATCCGAACTGCTGGAAAAGCTCGATGCTATCAATGGAGTCGACTGGATTCGATTGATGTACTTCTACCCCATGTACATCGACGATAGGCTCGTACAGACCATTGCAGGGGCGAAGAAAATTCTTCCGTATGTTGACATGCCGCTACAGCACATCAATGACACGATGCTCAAGCGAATGGCTCGACGAGTGACTCGCGATTCGACGCACGAAATGGTAACCAAGCTTCGCGAGGGCATTCCGAACTTGGTCATGCGAACCACGATGATTACTGGCTTCCCCGGTGAAACCGATGAGCAGTTCGATGAGCTCGAAGCTTTTGTCGGCGAAATGCGATTTGAGCGAGTAGGCGTCTTCACGTATTCGATCGAACCCGATACTCCTGCAGCCAAACTACCAGATCATTTGCCAGAACGCATCAAAAAAGAACGACGCAATCGGCTAATGGCGGTTCAACAAAAGAACGCCTTCGAATGGTGCGCCGAACGGGTCGGAACACGAATGGACGTATTGATCGACAAAGTGGTTGATGAAGCGAACAACGTTTGGCTTGGGCGATCTTACGCAGATGCACCTGACGTGGATGCGACCGTTTTTGTGACTGGAGAAAAGGACAAAGTTATCCGGCCAGGCAACATTGTTGATTGCGAAATTGTTTCATCCCAACACTACGACCTAGTGGCTGCGGCCGTTGGACAGGTTCGATAATGGGGTTGACCAGCCCGAGCTCAAACAATTGGAACGTGCCGAACGCCCTTTCGGTTGCAAGGTTTTTGCTGGCCGTCGTTGTCTGCATTTTGATCGAGTGGCGGCTTTTGTTCCCTGCCGTGATTTGTTTCTTGATCGCCGCCGGAACCGACTGGATCGATGGCTGGTGGGCTCGACGTTTCCAGCAAGTAACCAAGCTGGGGCGCATTCTTGACCCATTCGTCGACAAGGTGATTATCTGCGGTGCCATGATCGCGTTGTGCGCCGTCCCGAATTCGGCGATTGCTCCGTGGATGGCGACCTTGGTCGTTGCGAGAGAGCTGCTGGTGACAAGTTTGCGTGGAATGGTCGAAGGACAGGGTGGCGATTTTTCAGCGAAACAACTTGGGAAATGGAAAATGGTCGCCCAATGTGGTGCGATTGTTTCGGTCTTGATTGAGCTGCAATATGCAACTGCACCATCGTGGCTTCACTGGTCCAGTGTTGGATGGATTATTGCCGCAATTCTCTTGACAGTATTGTCGGGCCTAGAATACGTAATGCTGGTACTAAAGAAACCTCAATGACACTTACGCTAGCACAATCGATGGCTCTGGGAGCCATTTGCTCGATGTTCCTTGTCGTTTTAGGTGGTTCCATTGTCG
>CANHVO010000327.1 GCA_947463915.1 Planctomycetaceae bacterium | reverse complement strand
CCTCGATTGTACCCCAATAGGACTGCGTGGCAAAACGGAGGACGAAACAAGCTTTCCATTAAAAAGAGCGTGACCAAATCCTACTCAATGGATTCTCGCCCCCCCAATAATGGCATCACCGTGAACCGGTCCGCTAAGATATCTGTCTCTCAGTTTAATCTCGATTATGTTCCACCGGAACGAGAACCCAATTTCCATTCACACAACGGTCATCAAAATGTCTAGAGTTGATCCTAGGGATGTCATGTTGATCGCGATCTTAGAAGACATTGTAGCCGCTGGTGGTCGTCCGTACGAAGTTGGTGGCTGCGTTCGCGATCGACTTGTCGGTGCGGCTAGCAAAGATATCGACATCGAAGTTTTCCAAATGAAATCCGATGTTCTCGTTTCCATCTTGAGCAAGTTCGGAAAAGTGGACTGCGTTGGCGTTTCGTTCGGTGTGATCAAGCTGAACACGAGCAACGGCATGGAATACGACTTCACACTTCCTCGCCGCGAATCGAAGTCGGGCTCCGGGCATCGAGGATTCATTGTGGAAGTCGACCATTCTATGACAATCCAGGAAGCGGCCGCCCGTCGCGACTTTACCATCAATGCCATTTACCGTTGCCCGCTCACGGACCAGTTGCACGACCCATTTTATGGAGTAAACCATCTCGCGGAAAAGTCGCTGCACGCGACGAGCGATCACTTTGGCGAAGATCCATTGCGGGTTCTTCGAGGTATGCAATTCGCGGCAAGATTCGGCTTGTCAGCCACAGAGCAAACGATCCAAATGTCCCGAAGCCTATTACCAGAAGCGAAGGATCTGGCAAGAGATCGAATCTGGCACGAATGGGAAAAATGGGCCCTACGCGGCACGCATCCTCGCTTAGGACTTGCGTTTTTGCGAGAAACAAACTGGCTAGGCTTTTTCCCAGAGCTTGAGGCACTTGTTGGAGTCCAGCAAGATCCGGAGTGGCACCCCGAAGGGGACGTCTGGACGCACACGTTGCACGTTTGCGACGCCGCGGCTATGGTCGCCGAGCGCGAGCAACTGACAGGCAAAGATCGGATCGTTGTCCTGTTGGCTGCGTTGTGCCATGACCTCGGTAAAGCAACACATACTCATTTCGAGAATGGTCGATGGCACGCCTATGGACACGAGGCCGGAGGCGTTGAGCCGACGCAGGCGTTCTTGGAGCGTATTGGATGCCCCATTGCAATCCAGCAGTTGGTCGTACCGCTCGTAGCGAACCATCTCATCCATGCCGTCGATAAAGTTACCCCAAAGTTGGTCCGCCGATTAGCGTTTCGACTTGGAGAAGCGTCCGTAAAACACTTGGTCCATCTCATCGAAGCTGATGTTTCAGGGCGACCACCTCTGCCGCCGCGATTACCGGACAAAGCCAAACAGCTTTTGGAGTTTGCGTCGGGCATGAAGATCGATTGCAGCGCCCCAAAACCGATCTTGCTGGGCAGGCATCTCATTGAACTGGGCTTCGAGCCAGCACCGTGGTTCGGCGGCGTTTTGAAGAAGTGTTTTGAAGCGCAATTGGACGGAGTTTTCGAGAACGAGGAAGATGGTATTCACTACCTACGGACTGTTCTGCCATAACTTTTTGCTTTGCAAGCGTTAAGTGTCTATCTTGAAAGCCTATCTGTCTTTCGTTGTTCGCGATGGCAGCAATGGCAACTGATCCTTCGCAAACGAGCCAGAGTCGCTCCCACATCGACCATCCGCTCCCAGGCGATCGCTGGGATGCGGAGTGGACGGTGCGTGGAAGCGTACCTGCTCGATTCTTGCCGTACAGCACAACTGCAGGCCGAGTGATCGCGGAGTTCGCAGACTAGCTTACTTTCGTTCGAATCCGACAGCCCGAACACGCCTACGTAGGGAATCCGGCATGGAATCTTCTGTTCCGCTACCTCCATCAATCACGCCAGCTCGAATGCTGTTGTTTCCCCAATCCTGCACCGAATCGTTTCCTGCTCCCATGAGAACATTTACGTTTTGAATGCTTGTGTTTTCCAATCGAATCGTGTCGTTGCCACCGCCCATGCTAGCCTCGAGAGTTTTGATGTCGCTGCCGTTGAGAATCAACCAATCGTTGCTCACGCTACCGTCACCTCCCATATTCACGAAGATTCGGTCCGTCACGCTGGTGTTGGACAAAGTGACAGTTGTGGCGACTGCCCCTCTCGCGTCGACCCGGATGTTTCGGACTTCCCCCATGTCGATATTCACCCTTTGATTGACGCCACGACCAAGCACGATGTCAACACTGTTCGGGTTCAAGGCGTTTGCATCGTAGCCCCATGAATGGAATTCATCCCGCCCGCCACCCAGGTTTGCGGTAATCGACCTTATTCCATTGGTTGGAAGGGATTCCTGTAAAACGCCGTTTACCCTTGCAGAAACCTTATTCCAGTTTAGGAAAACCTCAGTTTTATTGCCCCCGTTTGAAACCAGTATTATGTGTTCGTCGCCGGCAGTCCCCCGAATATTCAACGCACCGGTCCCCGAGTTGAAGTTGACATCCACGGCCATCAACTCTCGATTCTCAAGGGCCTCAAATTGAACTGCTCGATTCCCGTTTCTTTTACGCATGATGTGCCTCTTCTCTTATTGAAATGATTCGGTTTCTCAAGGGCCGCCACAGGAATCAACTCCTGGCTTAAAGCACCTCGTCACTTAGAGATTCCTTAAGCCGACTGCAACTAGACAGACTCTCGCAAAAATTTTCGGAGTTTCATCCGAGACGATATTCTGGGATGCCAGTCATCAGAGCTTGCTGGCAGGGTAGCTATCCCCCCACAATTGCCAGTGCCTTGGCAAATCACAATGGATGTCTTTGGCTTAACAATGTGGAGTCGATGTCGGATGAAGTGGCAGCACTCCTCGCTCTTCATCAAGGCGACCTGGGGCTTGGCTTAAAGCGCCTTTCTGAACCTTCTGCAAGGGCCTTGATCAACTTGCGGGGAGATCTTTGGCTCGGAAAGTTGGCAGACCTTTCGGATGAGGCTGCCCGCGTATTGATGGGATTAGTCGAGATAGGCTCTCACCAACAGCGGCGACTTTCCTGGATGACCATCCCAGCTTTTTTTGTAGTGCAGGCTGGGGCGCCAATCACGGTAGCGACCAGATTACCGTCGATCAAGCGTCTCGATCGATCCTGTATCGGGATTGCAAGTCGTGCACCACTACACGTGGAGCTACTTTCAAAAAGTCACAAGATGCGGGTTACACACGGGCATTGTTCGCCCAATCTTTGGTTTAGGTCCAAATCAAACTTTGCGACTCCTAAATTCGGGTTCGCTTCTAGCAGGATGCGCAGGATTTTTTCCGACCATTTGTGTCTACTCGCTGCCTTTTCGGGTATCTCCTCTTGGAGAGAACCAAGTACGTAATCGTGTTGGGGCAATTTAACGAGAGCATTTCAAGCGAGCGGAGTCGTTGAAAGCGATACACCAGTCCCTGGGGACTAGTTACTCGCGGCGATCATTGCGTTTGGATTGCTCACTGGAATTCAGACAATTGCAATCCAGAACAACAGGCACGGTAGTACTTCGGAATAAACGTTGCTTTTGATTTGTTTTTAGTTTTTTCGGCCTCTTGGTGAGGCCGAATTTTGGCTTCTTGGTTTTTGGAGGTGAATGATGACGATGGGTAAGTTGATTGAGGTTGCTTTTAGTGTAGCAGCGGTCCTGCTTGCGGCCGACGTAGCGAACGCTCAATATAATTGGAAATGGAACGATCCAATCTCCAGATCAGTAAACGTGCTAGCGGGAGAGCATATTGTAAACAATGTTGGTTTCAATATGCTGGGTTACGCTAGGCAGTATGCGGTTTTGCGGGGAGCAAGCTACGAAAGTGTATCTGCCTACGTTGTTTCGAATCATGCATACGGATGGCGTATGAAGTACTTCGCCCGCGGGCGCTGGGTTGTTGAGGGGTTCGACATGATGGATGTCGCCCGATGGCAAGGCCTCCAAAATTATGGGTATACGCGTGTGAAGAACTACGGTTTTTACATTGTCGACATGAATAGTCCGTATGGTTGGAGAGGCTGCTACATTCTCCGCAGGCCCTAGAGCTATCGCTGAACAGAATATCGCCATCAGGTGTTGCGAGGAGGACGAAGAGCGTTACACCTAGGCTTCAATTGGTTTACGCATATCGAGTTTCCTACAGTGTAAAACGGTTGTCCTCAACCGTTTCTGGATGCACAATGTAAAACGGTTGTCCTCAACCGTTTCTGAAAGCTCGCTCAAGTGCCATTAATGCAATCGAAGGTGGCTAAATACCATGGGCACTGCTCATTGTCGTGTCCGCATTTCTCGTTCTGACTGTGAGCTTGACAATCACACCACCGAAGTCCACACCTAAACCTAGCACACTATTGCTCCCGATAGGCAACGTCTCAATCACAACCCGAAGCGTGAGCGAGGGGCCAAGAATCCTTCGCTCACGCGTCGGGTTGTGATTGATTCAGCAGTCTCCCGATGAGGAGAAGGGGATGAAAATCATGAGATCTGACTCTTTGTGTTGCCATAGCTCGACTGTGACCAGCCATCAAACAGTAGCCATTTGGTATGTCTTCAAATCGAATTCACCGTAACAAAGGACTTCGTCGACATAAAAGGCGGACCTGCTTTTGAATGCATTTCCTGAAGGCTCAGTTCGGGCCAACTCTGACCGACCGGTTTTCCGTTGACCGTATGCGTGAATCGCCGTCTGTATGGCAGACGAGTCCTTGCTAGTCGCACTTTGAGCAATCCCATTATCCTGCCGTTCGGACGGAAGGGGCGTATGGAGAAGAACGAACAGACTCGGTATCTTTCGAACTCGCGATTTTTCCAGGCTTCCGGTGCGACAGACAAAATCATCCGGCATCAGGCGATTCGCTTGTGCCAATTGACGCAGTTGCGAAGCGGTGAATGGACCAAAGGTTTGGCGATTTCGAACAACCATGAAGTTGTTGGCTGGTATGGCTTGCATGGAAATGTCCTTGTGATTTTCTGACGTCCGTTGAATACGCTCCACCATGAGATTCCCGAAAACTTGCCAACTGGACACAAAAACCTACAATACGATATTCTTTTGCAAAACAACGTAAACACAGCCAAAGTTGCAAGCAGATTCCATACCGCTGGTGTACCGGCTTCAGCCGGCCGAACTCGCCACGACCTCATAACCAGTAATCGATCGCCAAAAGGCGTCCAAAGGCTATACACCCGCGCCGACTACTTTAATGAGCGCCCAAAGTACCGGACTATTGCGATTCCCAGGATCTTGAAATCGCTCCGATCGAATCACATCGGCATGCCTAGCAACCCAATCCGCAACGCATTGCGATTCCTCTTGACCGCCCCGATGCCCAGGGTAAGCCAAGACGCTGAGAAACCCTCCTGGCCGAAGCATCTCGAACGCTTGATCTAGGCCCGCCAGTGTCGTTTCAGGTTTCGTAACGATGGTTTTGTCGCCCAGTGGCAAATACCCCAAGTTGAACATGACGACCGAGACAGCTCCCGCATGCTCCTGTTCGATCATCGCATTCAATTGCGAATGCGATCCAACAACCAGTCGACATTGCTGCAAAGTCCCTGCTTCGAGCAACTTCGCCCTTACGGTCTCGATTGCCCGCGATTGAATGTCCACGCCGTAAACCAATCCAGAACTACCGACCTGCTCAGCCAAAAAAAGCGTATCGAAACCATTGCCGCAAGTTGCGTCGACGGCAATGGCGCCAGCCGTCAAATGAGGTTTCGCAAAATTTTGGGCTTCTACGGTGAAATGCATCAAACCACCTTTCGACGTGATCTCGAAAACACGCGGTCAATCGTCGTACCGTTCATCGCACCGATTGCCAACTCAGCGAGCCGAGGAGCCATGAGTGTTCCCTTGGAGCCCAACCCATTCAAACAAAACACGTTGTCATGAACATCATGTCGCCCCAGAAGCGGATGCCGATCGTAGCTAGCGGGCCTCACCGCAGAGCGTTGCTCCAAGACAACGTGATGGCTAGCTTGAAATGTCCCATGAGCGAGCGATTCCCAACGCTGGATAAGTTCGGCCCGAAACTGCATCGTTTTTTCTTCGCTGACTGAGTTTTCCGAACCCGCCCCGGCACGATCATAAGTGGCACCGACAAGATAGCGATGCTGACCAACGGGAACAGCCCACGCGTCGTGATGGACCACACGCTGCAGCTGAACTCTTGGGCTTTCGACGAGCAAGATATCGCCGCGTGCTGGGTGCAAAGGCAAATCGTTAAAGAATTGATTCTCTCGAGCTGCAATCCCTTGGCAAAAGGCAATGCGTTTACCGATCAATTCTAACGCGGGAATGCACACAGCTTGCCCCAATGCGTCGAACACTAAGTCGACATCGCAATTGAGATCAAATTGATTGAAGGCATCGTGAGCTTGAAAGTACCTTTGTGTTGCACCGAGGTAGGCCTTGGTATCCAGTCTGGCAGCGGGCCCAATTTGACACATGCCGAAGGGCGCTTTCAGCCCGCTGTTTTCTTCGGCAGAAACCCAGTCGGCATGAATGGATAACGGGTTACGATCATTGCGGGCAGAAAGCCATTTGCTTTCGTACAATTCGCGTTCGGTTTGGCTTCCAAAAACACGAAGGGCCGGCTCAACACGCCAGAAGGTTTCGCCGGTTTCCTGCTCGCATCGGCGATAGAAGGCATCTGCCACGGGATAAAACTCGTCCCACTTCCAGCTTGCAGCCGCTCGGGCGCCCGTGATTGGGGTCACCAATCCTGCGGCAACGCGCGACGAAGACCGAGCATCGAGCCGATCGATCATGGCGACTGTCCAACCCTGCCAGTGCGATTGCCACGCCATGGCGGCTCCAGCGAGCCCGGCGCCGAGCACAATGAGATCGACTTTCTTAATCAGTGACTTCCTCATTCTTGCCGCGCACTCTCAAATTCAAGATCTCAACCCCTAACGCTGCGGCCGTGGACGCAAACATGCAAAAATCTGGGACGAATGGAAAAATCGGCATCATCGTGCGAGTAAAGATAGGGAATTCCAGTCCGAAAGAGAAGCCACCTTTGCTTCTTGGGGTGCCACTGGGATATTATGAGGTCATTGACGCATCCAGTTTTTCCATTGTTCAGGTTCGGTGCTACCCTTGGACCCATTCCGACTCGCTTGCCCTCATTGCTCAAGCAAAATTGTTGTGCGCCATGAGCAGTTGCTGGGGCAAACACTTCCATGCCCTAAATGCAAAGACCCTATTTCGGTGCCAACCAGTCCGCCAGCTCCTGCGGATACCGCCAACAATCCCAAGCCGGCGGCCACAAAGCCAACCAATTCTCAGTTGGCCTCAGCCCCGAGAGCGGTGGGTGGACAGATTATCGATTCGACGGCCATGACCAAGGTCGGCGACGTCGATTGGAATGAAATCTTGGCCAGCGATGATCCAGCCGCAAGAACCGACTCAAACGAATCTGGACCTAAGTTCCGATCGCTCAACGAACCCGACTTTATCCCGATCCCCAGCACCTTCACCCCCATTTCGCCACTACCAGCTTCGGATTTGGAAAAACCGATCCACGAACAAGCTTGGCAAAGCAACGCTGCAGCCAAACGACGTCAAATGCTGATTCTGGCAACCATCGGCGTCACTGGCTCTTTGGTTGCAGTGGGTTGCTTTGTTCTCTTTGTGCAGATGGTCGGCAACAAACCCCAGACAATCGCAATCGTACCGGGAGACAATACAGCTGGAGCGAAAAGCATAGAAGCCGCCCCCACACTTCCAGAACTCAACAAATCCGAACCGACTGCCCCGCCTAGCCAAGAAACGGTTGTGGTCCCGTCCTTAGAACCGAGTGTCGGGAGCGGACAAGCTGTCGACGAGACTCCCGAAAAGGCCCCTATCGAGTCCACCAACGCGACGGCAAGTATGCCGCAGGCGGATTCGACAACAACTCCACTGAATCTGAAGCCGACTGACAGTCAGCCTGCAACGGCAACGCCGACCCCAGACCAGCTTAAAGAAGAGGCCTCGACTGCGATCCCCCCGGTGTTTGGCAGGTTCAGGGTTTCTTTGCAACCCGATAACATCAACGCAGCCATTACCGAGCCATCACCCGAACGAGCAGAACTCAACATCGAAAACGCTCCGGTTGTCCAGAAGCAAGTCTTCCACCCAGATCCCAAGCCGGTCCCTGTCTGGGCCGAGAAGTCAAACTTAGCATTCTCATCCTTTCGACAAAAAGACATAAGCTTACTCAGGTGCATCGATTTGTT
>CANHVO010000326.1 GCA_947463915.1 Planctomycetaceae bacterium | reverse complement strand
GACCGAGTTACGAAAAGTTGCTTCAGGTAGCTTTCAATCGCATCTGCTTCATCCCGGTCCAAGTGGCTTCGGAGGGTGCTTGAGATTTCATTGAAGTTGGCTTTTTCCCAAGAGCCGTTGGGGTCAAAAGTTTCCGGTTTTGACCGAATGTTGGTGCCGATTCGCTTTCGCCACCAATCCTTGAAACTGGAAACATCGCCAGGTGAAGTCATCAAGGCGTGGGCAAGACCACGCAGCGTAACCGCATTGTCCCGAATGCAAGCCTCGAGTCCAATCTCGCCGATCTGCGCTTTGTAGGCGGGTGAAGCATTGATGACCGCTGTGGAAACTTTTTCTGCCATCATGTTGCTCATCTCGTTGATCTTCAATGCCCCCGTGTAAGCTGGTGCTGCCGACGCGAGGCCGAGCAGGAGTTCACCGATTTCTGGGTACTCTCGAAGCTGCTCAAGCAAACCGCGCAAGAACTCAACGATGACGCTGCCTGGCAGTTTGCTGAATCGTACTTGCTCGTTGCGGAAGTAGTCGTGCAAGGCAACCTCTGCGGCTGGACCACCGATAATCGCGGCCTCAATGGTTTTTTCCACGAGGAACTTGCCATCGCGGCGACCTGCCTTGACTCCATGGCGTTCCAAGGATTCGTGACGCGGCGCGGCTTGATAGCCTCGTTCCACAGCGCTGACCGCGAACTTATCGGAATGCGCCATCACCGAGTGTAGCCTTGCGTGCCGATCAAAACATCCCATGGCATCATCCAAATAGCCGCGTGCCAGTTTGGCATCCTCCGGGTTCGCGTGCGATTCCAAAACACGGATTACCCGTTCATAAACCTGTCGTAAAATCCCGACATTAAAAGGGAGATTTGGAAGTAGGAACTTGGAAACATAAGATCGGAAGTGAAATCCATTGACGCCAGCTGGTCCGCTTGGAATCAGACTCACTATCTGGGAAAGCACAAGTCGGATGTCGCGATAGGAAGCGCGTTTGTCGGCACCAAATTGACTGTAGTTATCGATCGCCCAGTTGGCCGCTTCGAGCGAAACCTTGTCCACGACGTCGGCCAGACGCATTGCGGATTCGCTTCGTCGAGCAACTTCCACAAGTTGCAAAATCGCATTGCGAAACGCCTTGGAGGTTCCGTCTTTCCAACGTTCCTCGACCACCTCTAACAATACTTTGAGATTGGATGCCAAAAGGCTTGAGTGCGACGAAGGCATCAATGGCAGAACTGTATTGCACCACAGGTCCGCCAATTGCGAACTTTGCAATTCCATCGGTCCGCAGGCATGCAAGATCGCAAGCTCGGTAACCAATTGTCGGTTCCCCATCGCCACGGCGGTTTGAAACTCGTCGGAACGCAATAGTCCTAGAGCTTCGCCTCGTTCGAGAAGTCGTGCGGCCGCTGTGTCAGCAATCTCACCTGCATGGCTTGCAAGCTGCACCGACAATAGCAGATGCTCCGCATTGTCTGCGAGCGATTCGAAGAGCTCATTGACGGCAGAAGCTGCCTCTGGACCACAGCACTCTACGATTCCTTCGCGGAGCGCAAGAAACGCCCAATACCAGACTTCGGCTTTGTATTCGACTTGATTGACCAACCGCTCAATCAACCAACCCACGAACTGCTTCTTCATTTCGGATGGCGTCGGTGTGCGCATCACACGCGCGACTTCTTTGATAAACAGTTCGAAGTCCCGCTTGCACTTGGAAACGCTTGCGACCCCATATTTGTTTTTGACTTCGGGCAAAATCGCCATCAAGCGTTCGGCCGCGAACTCCGCAATGCGACGGTGTGCCCGTTGGATCGTTCCGCTGTGCGAGGCTTGTCGCACAAAGGCGATCATCTCGTCGAATGCGGTATCGACAAATGGGTGTGCATGCGAGGGAAGTTCGCGATGAACGCCTTGTTGGATAAAATGAAAGAACACTTCAAAGTGCTGACCGGTGACATTCGCTGCATCCAAATGCCCGATGAGCCACGAGAGTACCTTTTCGAAGAGTATTTCGCATGAGCCTTCACGGACCGCTTGTGCGATGTAGCGGAGAATGATTCGGCCGTCTTGGTGACCTTTTTTGCGACGCATTGAACCGCTTGGACCGTCAAATCCGGGAACCGTGTCACAGTAAGCATGTGTGGCATAGTCTACGATTTCGAATTCGAATTGCTGCAACATTCGAGAGACGAGCATTCGATGCGGCAACTCTAGCGACGAGCCCAAGGCCTGCTCCTGCTCGATCGAGGTGAAGTAGCGTCCTTCTGAGGCCGACATCACTTTGGAAAATGCTCTGGACATGGTATTTATCTCCTGAAATTGCTTCGCTAAAGTTGAGGCATGTTGTGCCGTGCTTTGTCATGGTGATTCGTCGGTTTTCGACAATACCCAAAGCTTACGCAGGCTTCCGTGCCAATTATGATTGAATGGACAAAAGGTGATCGAGTAATTCTTGATGTGGTTTTCTTTGAGTGTTCCAGCTTCGTAGTTCTTGGATTCGTTTCGTGTCGGACAATAGAAAACGACTCTCGCCGTTGCCTTGTTTGTTGCATTGGGACTGAAGGCTATCGATTTCTTTCCCAATGAAATGCGTAAACATTCCAGCAAAGATTCCGCCCGTCAGCGTGTCGGCTGGGTAATCGAGTTCTTGTTGCGTGATCTCAGCCATGATGGCTCCCTCAAGACCAAGTACGATTACACCTTTTTCAAAATGGGTGTAGTCGATTGTGAGGTTTCCCCAACCGTTATGTCCAAATTCTTGGATGAGCAAACTCTGAAAAAAGGACAACGGAAAATCTTGCATCGGACACTGATAAAACTCAGACCAAGCGTTGTCCAAACACGTCCCGAAGTTCCTGCCCCACTTGCGACCGCAGTGGTGCAGTACATGCCCCACTCGGTCGCCACATTCCTTTTCAAGTGCGCGGTGGAGTCCTAACAGGAAATCATTCGTGAGAGCGATCATACGTCGTCCTGACCGATTGACCATGACACCAGTTTCTACGTTGGCCGTCACGTAGAGCTTTTCGATGTAGTAGTTTTTGAATTCGAGCTCAGTTGATACGCTCATGGATCACTTTCAAACGGCGGGTGTTGCAGGAGCGGGGAAATCCGACATGATTTCGATGGTTCGATTCATGAACGGCTCAAAGACGGTAAAGGCATCGGGCGGGAGACTTTGGCGAAACCCTTGTTTCAAATAAGTGTAGGTGTCGCGATTGAACTCCGGAGTGAAGTTGAGGCCCGCCAGAATGGTTCGCAGCCAAAACAGGAGCTTTTCCTCAAGGATGCCCATTTCGTCCAGCATCATCGCTTGTGCCATGTACCGTGTCGTCAGCTGCACATCCCGAAACGCTTTGGCCCAGGCACTGCCGTGGTACTTGTCAAAATTCGGGTAGCGTTTTCTGGTGTTTTCAATACAAAAACGAACCGCTGTATCTTCGTTCGCTTCAATGAGCGCCATCACCCGAAAACGTTCGTCAAAACCTTTGACGTAGTCCAGTACTTCCTTTCGCTCATCTTCTGTTAGGTAGCGACTATCACTACCAACTAAGATTTCCGAGATCCGATTGTTCATGAACACTTCCTATTTTTGCCGACGGCAATTGCGGTTGTTGTCAGGTAAGGTTGCTCGAACGCTGAAGTTGTTCTTTCAGCGCCAAGTTTTCCAAATTCAATTCGATGATGCGTTGCGAGAGTTGTTGCATTGGATCGGCGGTTTGCTGATCATCTCGCCTGCGGCCAAGTTCCATGTTTAGCTCGAGAACCAATCGCTCCAATTGAGCAAGATAATCATCGGTTGACGATTCTTGCCGAGTGGCGCGATGTGTATTTGCTGCGGGTGTCGCGACTGCTTGATTTGAAGTCGCTGCGGGGAGACTCCTTACCGGTGTGGCTGTTGCCGGCGCAGTGGACTGGATTTGCTTTGCGGGCAGACTTGTCCGCTGTCTCTCCGACTCCAAAAGGGCATTTTGGGTGGCCATGGCTTCGCGTTGCAACGATGCCTGGCGCACGCGCTCTAGTTGCTGAGCTGATTCTTTCTGCAGTTGTTCTTGCTTGGCTTTTTCCGTCGCTGCGGCAGTCTCGGCGGCGGCTCGCAATTCGGACTGCTGCGCTTCGGCAATGGCCTGAGTATCTGCTGTAGCCTTGGCATCTGCTGCAGTCTTAGCATCTGCTGCAGCCTTAGCATCTGCTGCAGCCTTGGCGACATTGGCTGCCTTAGCTGCTCTTGTTGCCTCCGCACTTTCCGCAGCCTCCTTTGAGGCTCGTTGATCGGCCGCCATTTTTTCTGCTTGAGCTTGCTCCTGAGCAACTGCGAGTTCCGCTGCTTTTCTTTCTTTTTCTGTTCGTTCCTGTTCTGCAGTTCGCTTCTCCGCCGCTTCTTTCGCGGCGAGTTCTTGGGCCATCGCTGCATCAGCCACAGCTGCAGCTTCTCTGGCAGCAGCTGCTTCCGCGTCCAACTTTGCTTTGGCTTGTTCTGTTGCAACGCGAGCTGCTTCTACCTGAGCAGCTTCGGCCTGAGCAGCCGTTGCTTCGGCTGCTTTTGCTACTGCTTCGATCTCGGCATTGGGCGATTCGATTTCCACGGCAGGCGACGATACGGCTTCTGCGGCAGATTCAGGAGAACCAACCGAGACCACGCTTTCTAACTCTCCGGTGGATAGGCAAGCCCACGGAGTCCGCCCTTGAGGTTGGTATGAAGTGGAATTACTCCAGTTGACCGTGTCTCCGAATTGACGCAGGGACAATGCTCCAAGATTCATCGACGCCAACGAACTGGCAGCTAAGTGCCTCGCTATACCAGATGAATTGTGGATTTTGGTTACCATGTTGTTGAAACCGGACGAAGTACTACTACTGCATTCCCAAAGAGTATTTGATTTGACGGAGCCATCGATTGGTTAAACGGTGCGTACCTTTTTCATGATGTCTTTTCCTGTCGCTCCCTGACTTCTCCAGAATGCAGCCGCATCAACTCGCTCGGCATGTGAGATCAGAAACTTGCAGTGGTCCGCTCCCATAGCGTAGCACTGAATTTCGACACATCCAAAATCTTTCCGAGCTAATACGCTGAAAACGGCTGCGAATAGTCCAGCGTAGAAATAACAAACAACTGCACCGATGTCCCCTAAGGTCTTGGCGACAGCGGACTCATAGAGTTCGACAAAGAGCATGTCGCGTTTGGCTTCACGGAAATCAAATTGCCAGGTTCCCCATCCCTCGATCGTCAGTGGCCACCACCAAGTTTCGAGCATCATGCCCATGCCCATCTTGTTGAAGTCGACCTCGAATTCACCTTGCGATCGCTTGACGAAATTGCGCATGTCTTCCATGCCCCATGCGTAGCCCGTTTCGTACATGACCATGCCGGCTTTTTCACCAACTTCATCTTCTAGTCCGCTAAGGACCCCCGTGATGAAGTCTTCGGTCACGCGAAGAACACGTTGTCCATAGATATTCGTGATGATACCCCGATCCCGGTCACGTTGGTAAAACTGTTCGGCAGTATAGTAATTGTGCTTGAACGGTTGTACGCCGGGGGTCATTCGAATCGCATCGCGGATCTTATCATCCGCTTTTTCGTTTCGAATGCGGACAAGCGATTTCGCGTCGGCAGAACCAGAGATGATCTCAACGAACTGTTTCCCTTTTTCTTCAGGAGTCGTTGCTTGTGCCATGAGTTGTATCGCTTTCTTTTTGACTTTGCTCCCGTCGTCCCTGCTAGGTAACGCTGTGAAGCTTTCTTCATTACTAAAAACAAGCTTTTGTGTAGCGAAAGTCGTCAAGACTTTCGGCTGTATCACCTAGACGACCGAAACTCTTGACGAGTTTCGCTACAAAGTGTTTTACGGCGTTGCCTGCTAAGGGCGAGGCGGAGAACACTGTGGGTAATTTGTCTCTAAGCGGACTTAAGCGGATGTGTTATCGGTTCGTTCAACGTTGCTTTCGGTGAACTGTTTGCACTGACAGGAATGGCGCTGTAGAGATTGTTCAGCAGCTCCATAAAGTTGACCGCACCTTCGATGAGTTCCGACTCGATTTGGGCGTCAAAGCCTGCGTTGTCGACACTTTCCTTGAAACTACGCAGTCTCAAAGGGGTCGCGAGTGCACCTTCGGTATGATATTCCAGGCCGCTCGTCGTTCCCGGCGGGAGACCAAGCGATCGGCCAAGAGGTTTGGCAATGACCAGCGAACCCATTCGGGAACCTTCGAGGATATAGATGCAGCCAAGAAGAGCGTAAGGAGCGTTCCGTTCCCAAGCCTGAATCTGCTCCACGATGATGTTGGTTTCATCCAACGGCGCGAAGTGGTTCTTGTCGTAGCCAAAGGCGTGCAGGTCACGCTGAATCGTGGTTGTACGAATCATCTCGGTTGTAAAGTACGACGCGATTTCAGGTCGTTTCGGAGCCGAGCGTTCCAATGCAAAATGGATATGCCAGAGTTGCACCAATCCTCGCGAGTAGTCGAGAGGATTCATGCCGCCGTCCATCATCGCTTTGGAAAAGGCTGTTTGCTCGATTTGAAAGTGCGATGCGGAAATCGCGGAACGGACCAGACTCATGACGCCCATGCTTTACCCTCTTGGTTTCGCAAAGAGAAAATTCTTCATAAAGGACTCAGTCCATTCTGAGCCAAACAATTTGTCGAGAAACTTGTTTCCAGGACTGTGTTCCATGTGGTGGATTTGGTATTCCTGGAGAATATCAATTGCCTCCTCGTCCCTTTTTGAGTTTGCAACCTCAACGGCTGCCTCATCGGATGCGAAAGCTCGAAGGTAAGTATCGAGATAGCTTAGATAGCAATCTTCGACAGTCGACAGTTGCTCGTTTGGTACATCTCGAGCGTAAGTGAAATTGCCTTGAGATGCATTGGTCGCCCAGTCAGGTGGCGTCTCGTTACATGGCAGGCTCGAGAATCGAGTGGACAAAGTGGTCGTGAGTAAGGCAACATCGTCTGCCGCGACTTTGGATAGTACAGGGACCTGGATATCGACAAAGGCCACTTTGGTTGCGTTTCCAACGGCAATCAATTCCGCGGCAAACACAGGCATTTTTGCGGGGCGGTTTGGGAAAATCCAAGTGTTGATGATCGCATTTTTCGCGCCTTGGATATGAACCATGCGCAGTTGACCCAGCGGTTGGTTTTCCGACTGCAATGTCCACTCCTTTGCGATCAAGGTCATCTTGGAGTTGAGCGACATTCGTTTCGAAAACTCGGTTGGAATCGTTTCGGAGATCGCGCGCTGTTGGTTCATGAACATCGTTGTCTGTTCGACCAAGCGTAGGTAGTTGATAGGCCCGGATTGGAATGAGGGTGCTGTCGAGGACGGGGCTATGCGATTTTGAAAGTTCACTCCACTCGGACAAGTCGGGTAGTACTGGGCAGGGAAGAAATCAAAAGTAAGGCTGTAGTTCATCGCTTTGAATTACTTTCTCTGCGGTATTCTTGATCAACGGTTCTCTGTGTAGAAACGAATGTTTGTGTTGATCGGCGAAACCGACATTCAAGTTGCGTTTATCCAAACTGAAGCATTCAACCAAAGTCAGTAAAGCTCAGTAAATGCTGTGTTTCTTCGAAAGGCTAGGGGTAAGCCTTAGGTTTTGACGTTCCGTGCTCTGGTGGCGTGTTTGAAGCTCTTACTGCAATTTCGTGCAACCCTGAAAGATTTCGAACCTTCAAGTCGACCAGTCTTCGAAATAGAGGGAACGCTCGTAGGTGACTAAACCGCGCTCCTCGCTTTTGAGGAGTGCCTGTAGCAACTTGGTTCGTGAACCGAGAAGACAAAACAAGACATGGATCACAGTCAAGACACCGAGTTACTTACTGAGTTCGTGGCAGAGAGCCTAAACGGACTTGAGAGCATCGAAAAAGATCTGCTTTCGCTTGAGTCCGAAGGGGGCAGCGACACGGCCCTTGTCAATCGAATCTTTCGAGCCGTCCATTCGATCAAGGGAACGGGCTCCTACATGGGACTTGATCAATTGGTTCGTCTTAGCCATTTGGCGGAAACACTGCTTGATCAAATTCGTAGCAATGAACGCGAGGCTACCTCGGAAGTCACCGATGCCATCCTTGCGGCCGTCGATGGTCTGACCGGCATGCTTCAGTCTGACGATTTAGGAAAGACTTATGACTGCGGCGAAGCGGTCGGTAAATTGAATCAAGTGTTGGGGATTGCAAAAAGCACGCCAGCAGCTCCCTCAGTCTCTAACGACACGAAGCCAGTTTTGCCGTCCAGCAGCCCGGCGCTTGAAAAGTCACAAGAGCCATCTG
>CANHVO010000325.1 GCA_947463915.1 Planctomycetaceae bacterium | reverse complement strand
TCAAGACACCAACATGAACCAAATCACCTAGCATGATTCGTTGCTAGGTCAAAAAAAACCAGCCCGCCGAGCCAGAAAAATTAATCGGGTTTGCTGGCATTCAAAATAACTTGTGTGGTACAACGAGCCGTTCAAGGCCTGTACGCGATTGGCGGTTGACTATTAAGGACCACTCCATCAAGATCCAAGAAAGTATTGAATAATGCTTCATCAACCCGGAATTACCGACGCCAATTCAGCGTCCACACAGTCACTCGGATCAGTCATTTCCATACACAGACATCCTTCAGCTTGCTCGAAGCTGTTGATAAGTTTGTTTGGGGGATTAGCACTTCTCTTTTTGATCCTTTTGATCGCGATAGAGAGTAAAAGTATGCAATTCTTGGCGATTCATATTGCGTTTACTTTGGGCTTTGCCATGATTACCACATTGTTGATTTGGTTTCGCAGAGCTCGCCGGAACGATCGTTTCATCCTGCATGAAAACGGCTTGAGAATTTGCAAGTGGGGTCAAGACACAATCGTGAAGTGGGAAGAAATCACAAGCATCATTCGAGGAGAAATGAATTGCAGACATGGTGCCGCGATCAGTACCTCCCCTTTCCTGAAACTAAAAACCAAATTGGGGCAGACACTCAAAATTGGCAGTGTATGGAGTAGCGTGATCGGCAATTGGATTGAGGCCGGAAACGAGCTAGCCGACGTCATTGACGAACGCACGTTTTCGCATCGTTGGAAGCAGTGTTTGGCTGACTTGGAACGCGGTGCAATCGTGCGGTTTGGAAGCCTGTCCGCGACTCGTAATGGGCTGACCATCAAGAACAAGGAATATAGCTGGGGTGATGTGGAGGAAATTTCCCAACATGTAACGCTTATCAACGGCCAAGGTGCAACGGAAGTTCTGCTATACATCAAAGGAAGGCGATGGTCCATTCAACGATTGCAATTATTTCAGATCGTAGATTACAAGATCCTGCGAGGGCTGCACGCAGCTATGGCTCGGGCCAATCCGGTAGGCAGTCTTTAAACGACCAAGGCTTTGGGCGGCAAAGTGGTTTCCTGTCAATCAAACGGTTTATGTTCAATTCTCTGGGAACCAATTGATCCTAACAAATGTCCTCCCCGTGCAGGTCTCGAAACTCCAGGCACAACCGCTAAGAACCGCAAAAGAACCGCATATAGTAAATGTTATCGATCGTTAACCGGGTGGATCACAGAGAGCACCGGTTTCGAACGAAGCTCAAGGCTCGCTGTTTCCGATTCGATAGATTTTTCTTGAGAACTACGTTCGCGAGCCAATCGGCCGTGGGTCGCATAATGCAATAGCGCGTCACTTAGTAAGGTAACCAATTCGACTCGGAGTTCGTCTGGCGACAACAGGGTGATAGAACGAGACGGCGGCATGAAAATCCCCTACTTCATGAATCCTCAACCTGTGGAAGTCGCAGGTCGGTGCGACGGAGACGCAAAGATGTAAGTCTCTATCTGTAGGGTTACACGCTCGGAGTTGGAAATGACGAACCGGGGCCCGAAAATTGTTCGCTGTTAATCTCGTGTAGCAGGCGATTCTGACATTTGTGTTGTTAGCTACTTGCTGTTTTTCTTCCTCATTCTAAGGCTCAACGCTTTCCGCCAAAGAGTAGCGGTAGGATGAATAGATTGACAATCGTCGCTGCTGCCAATCCACAGAGGATAACGATTGCCATTGGATACTCGATTTCTTGGCCAGGTAGATTTCCCGTATAGACCAATGGAGCTAGTGCAAGGGCGGCAGTTAATGCTGTCATAAGGATGGGCGCTAGTCGCTCTTCCGCCCCTCGCAGAATTAGCTCGCGACCGAACGGAACGTTCTCTACTTCGTTCAAATGGCGGTAATGACTAATCAGCATGATCGCATTCCGAGCCGAGATGCCGATGACTGTTACGAAACCAACAAGCGAACCTAGCGACAAGACGCCACCGCTAGCGAAAACGCCGAGCACTCCGCCCAGAACTGCAAGAGGCAACATGCCAAGCATAAGCAGTACCAATTTCCATGACTGGAAATCGACATACAGAATTACCGTAATCATGAGGATAGCAGCGATGGACAAGAGTAGAAGTCTCTGTCTTGAAGCGCGAGCTTCGGCGTACTCGCCCAAAAACTCCGGATGATATCCAGTTCCAAACCTAACATTCTTTTGGACCGCAGCTTCGATCTCTTTTGCAACCGCACCCAAATCACGCCCTGCGACATTACAAGTAACGTCCAGACGACGCGAAGCGCCTTCACGTTTGATTTCATTTGGAGCTGGAATGATCGTGATGCTCGCAACACTGCTCAATGGAACTTGAGCACCCGAAGGAGTATCAATCATCAAGTGCTGCACGGCTGTCGGGTCGCGATGTGCCTGGTCCTTGCCTCGCACAAAAACGCCGAAAATTCCTTGGTCACGGTAGATCTCGCCAACTTGCGTACCATTGACCAAGGTAGAAACGTTTCTCATCAACATTGCAGGTGTCAGGCCAAACTGCGATGCCGCTTCTGGTCGCATCTCGATGGACAATTGTGGAACCAAGACTTGTGGTTCAATCTTGAGCGTTGTGACTCCCTCTATAGGCTTTATTTGCGATGACACTTCTGCGGCGATGGAACGCAATCGATCCATATCAGGACCATAGATTCGAACCACAATGGCAGCACTCGTGCCGGTAAGCACTTCCTTGATACGCTCTTTTAGGTATGTCAACAGGTCGCGATACAATCCCGGATAACCATCGACGACGCTTTGCACTTTCGCAACGGTCTCGTCGTAGTCTTGTGAATCGTCAATACTGATCCATAGCTCCGTAAAGTTTGGACCGACCACTTCGTCTGCGACGGTTGCTCGCCCAATATGTGATCCAAAGTTTCGCACTCCAGGAACCGCCATGAGCTCCTTGCTTGCTCGCGTCGTAATGCGATCCATGGCGTCGATGCCAATGCCGGGTTTCTCAACCCAATGCATCAAGAAGTCAGTCTCCCGAAAGTTAGGCATAAGTTCTTCACCTAACCAAGGAATGGTGCAAGCAATCGCCACAAACACCGCTGCGAATCCACTGAGCGTTAGCAGCCGGAAATTCAAAAGTCTATGCAAAAAGGCTCGATACCATTTTTTCAGTACTCGAACCAATGGCCCGTCCCGGTGCCTCATTCGAGCAGTTGCAGGAAGAAGTAACAGAGACATTGCAGGTGTTACTGTGAGCGCGACTGCAAGCGAGGCCAAGATCGCTAAAATATAGGACGCGGCCAATGGCCTAAAGAATGAACCAGAGAGCCCCTCTAAAAAGAAGACGGGTAAGAACGCGAGAACGACAATAATCGTTGCGTAGACTACGGCGCTTCGAACTTCCGTGGAAGCATCCAAAACCACTTGGAACGCTGACTGAGGATTCTCAGCGACTGCATTCAATCGCAATCGTCGCATAATGTTTTCGACATCAATGATGGCGTCGTCTACAACTTCGCCTAGAGCGATAACCAAGCCGGCAAGCACCATTGTGTTGACGGTTCCACCTCGCAAATAGAGCACCATGATCGCAGCAATTAGTGAAAGTGGAATTGCCATCGCACTGATCAAGGCACATCGCCAGTCATACAGGAAAACCAACAAAACTAAGATCACCAGGACACACCCTAGCAGCATCGAATGGCTGAGATTAGCCAACGAGCGTTCGATGAAAGTTGCAGGACGGAAGATGGTAGTGTCGAATTGAACCTCTCCCATCGCAGGCTTCAATTCCTCCATCGCCTTCTCGACCCCTCGCGTCACATCGAGGGTGTTTGCCCAAGGTTGTTTCTCGATGATCAATAGCAGGCCAGGTTGATTATTGATAATCGCATTGCCAATCGGTGGGGCATAATCGACGACGACATCTGCCACATCGCGAATTCGTATTGGGCTGCCGCCAGAACCGGCAACAGTTCCTGGCCGCAGCGAATTTGTTGTTGCGACTGGTCCTGCATTGGACGGATTGGTGGAAGCCGCCGAGGAGCTATTCCCTCGGAAAGCCAAAACCATTTCACCAAGTTGTTCGGGAGTGTAAACAGCGGGCACATGTCGAAGTGCGAGACGTTGATTCGGAGTATCCACAAAACCGCCCGCTCCGACGGCTGTCGCATCGCGAACCGCTTGCATCAATGCGTCTAACGTTACTCCATTGGCTCGCAATCGGTCTGGATCGGCGATAACCTGCAACTGCGGATCCTTCTCGCCCCAGACGGCCACGTTGGCGACTCCACTTACCGACATCAACCTAGGACGAATCGTCCACTTCGTCAGGACCGTCATATCCATTTGGTTTTTCGTATCCGACCAAAGACCTATCTTCATACAGCGACTGAGCGAAGAAAGCGGTGGCAAGATAACAGGAGGACGTGCGACCAAGGGCAATTGGGCTGCAACCAGAGTGATTCGCTCTTGCACGAGCTGCCGAGCCATCAACAAGTCTGTTCCATTGGCAAAGATCAGTCGCACGCTAGAAAGACCTAGGACTGACTTAGAACGGACCGCCTTGACGAATGGAATGCCGTTCACTGCATTTTCGATGGGGACACTAATTAAACTCTCGACATCTTCCGTCGATATCCCGGGAGCTTCGGTTTGGATTTCCACTAACGGCGGCGCAAATTCTGGAAACACGTCCAGCGGAATGGAATCCATGGTTCGGACACCAACGACAATCAATCCCAACGCGATCATCAATACGATCACACGAAATTGAAGGGAAGCACGGATAAGCCAACTCATGATTTAGTTCGCCTATTTCCCTGGACCAAATTCCGTGCCGAATAATTCCGCTGCACCATCAGCCACAACCAAAGTTCCCGAGCTTGGACCGCGTTGAAGTATCGCCTGTGTTCCATCGAACCAGAGCACCGTCACACGTTGCCTGACGAATTTGAGCGGCTCCTTCTGAGTATAAACCCATGTCCCACCATGGATATCGTAAAGAACTGAAGCGGCTGGCACGATCGTAGCTTCGACTTCGCTTTCCATCGGAAGTTCAATGCCAACACGTTGGCCTGGTCTTAGGTTAGATTGCTGGTTCGAAACTTCGAAGTAGAGATCTGCTGATGAGCTACCCGCGTCAGCAGTCGGTGGCGCTTCTATCGGTAACGCACGCTCAGACTGAGATTCGACTTCATGCGAAGTTCGGCTGGTTTGTTTTCCATCTAGCGAAACGACACGGCCATAAGCCTTCGGCTGAATCGAGGAAAGTAGATCGACAAAAATCGGAACTCGAACCCAAACGGTACTCATGTCCAATACTTCAAAAAGCGACGCACCGCCGACCACTTGCTGCCCTGCAGAGATGTTGAGACTGCGAATGACTCCGTCAACTGGCGCTTTAAGAGTGATCTCGGAAGCCAAATCGTCACTTGATGATCCCTCCAGCGATCCGATTAACTTAGTCAGTTGTGCATATCGTTCTTCTGCAGCGGTCAAAACCGTTGCCGCGACATTGAAGAGAGCTTGGGCGTCATCGAAAGCGCGTTGGCTACCAGCTCTGTCTGCCAAGAGTTTTTTGGCGCGATCCAAATTAATCTTGGTTGCAGCAACATCGGCTTTTCCTCGTTGCACATCACCAAGAGCCGTAACTTGAGCGGCTACCAACATCGCTTTTGCCCCCGCCATTTGAACTTGTTCGGCAGGTGTGGGGACGTCGCGTTCTGGAGAGAGAATAGGCGAAAGTGCTAATACAACATCACCGGCCTTGACTTTCGAACCCGGAACCGGAATCTTCGAGTTTCCCGACGGTGACACGATACCAGCTACAGGGGCTGCAATCATGATTGATCGACCTGAAGGAATGACAACCTCGCCGCCAAATGTTCGGTGCTGTTGAACTTTGCGCAACTCGGAAGCTACCGTGGTGATGCCAAGTCGTTCCGAAGCTTCCTTGGTAAGCGTAATGGTCGCCAGATCGCTTTCGTGAGGAACCATCTCGACCTTGGATGGGGCAGCAGCTTTTGCAATCGCTGTCGGTTTCGGTCGACATCCAAATGACACAATCAATAAGCCAACAACACTAATTTGCAGGCAAAATTGCGGTATTCTTCTTGTGTTCATGTGGGAAAATCAAGTCTTCGAATCGAACTTATAAACAAGTCAAATCCATTGTAGTCGGAGTGGCCTTCCGATGCCGAAAGTGGCATACCGGAAGCCTCAGGCATTTCCTACTCAGCTGGGGGTTCAACTGGAGCGGTTTCCGCAAGCATTTTCGATACGTCTAGTGGAGAAGCATCCAAACTCCTCGCCACGCTGCGTTCGAGTTCCGCAACAGCGCGTTTCAACATGGCTCTCTGATCAAGAATCCGAGCTCGAGCATCCAAATACAATGTGGTGGTTTGCAGAACCAGGAGATAGTCAGTTCCACCATCAGCAAAACCCTTTTCTGCAATGCTGACCGCTTCCGACAGATTCGGAAGAACATCGGTCTCAAGAATCGTTAAGTTAGCTTTGGCTTGGCTCAGTTGCCGACACGCGACACGCACATCTTGATAAATTTGATCTCGAATAGCATCGCGATTATGCATCGCCGCATTCAGTTCCCAATCGGCCCGAAGAATTCCTCCTTGATTTCGATTGAAAATCGGTAGATCGAAACGGAGTCCGCTACCTGTCCGCGTGTAGTCTGGTCCTTGACGCACGTCGACGACACTGTCGGCTCGCCAAAACATCCATCTCGAAAGGTGAGAACGCTCACTTGCGGCTGCGACAGACCAACGTGCTGCATGGTAATCGGGTCGACATGCCAACGCCGTCTCAATGAGTTGCTGTTCGTCATGCTCTGGAACGCTGATCGTTTCGAGCGCTGTCGGTACAAGTGGCGTGTCCACCGTTGGAATTCCAAGCAGCGAAGCGAGTCGTGCACGGCTTATGGAAACGTTTTGTTGTTGAACACCATCAATGGCTTTCGCATTCAAAGCATCGACCTTGGATGCGATCGTTTCTAGTTCGCTAATATCGCCATCTTTGAAACGATCACGAGTCAAATTAGCAATGCCCTGTCGGATTTCAACCGCTTCTTTCGCTAGTCGCGACTGTTCGGTCACCAATGCGAGATCGATATAGGCCAATCGAATATCTCTCGCAACGTTCAACCCATTTTGAACTAGTTGATCGCCGATGCGGCGATACTCACGATTGGCGACCTTTACGCGCGTCGGCCTAAGGAAGTACGATTCAATGGGCGCATAGATCGTGTACTGCCCTTCTTTGGCTCCTGAGGGAAAGTACAACTGGACTTGTGGGTTTGCAATCAAGCTGGCTTGGACTGCGTCACCGCCAGCCATCCCCAGTTGCGCTAATGCGGCTTGGAAGAGCGAGTTATTCGCTAACCCCGTAGCGACCGCTTCTACCTCATCGAGTCCGTCTTCAAGCACAACTCCTGGCGGGATAACCTCACTGCAGGGCTGGACCTTTTCGATGCTCACAGAAGTTCGGCAGTGAATTTCATTGGCGATATAGTGCGGATTGCAACAAACTTGTGGAGATTTGCAGCCAATTCCAAGACTCAATAATAAGCAAAACCCGCAAGCAAAAACTGCTAACGGTCTAGTCGCCCATTTTCGCTTTAGCATCGCTAGAGTCTGCGTTTGAGTCACTTCCGTTCCAATTGCTAGCTTTCCAGTGATCGCGCGACGTAGATTTATCGACACAACAGAAATTTCGGAACGCTAAGCTCGGATTAATGAACAACATTGAGCTACTCCGAAACACTTCGCTAAGCAATACAACCGGAACGATATACCCAACGCCTCCTTGAATCGCTGTCACAAAAACGGCTATGGCAAGAAATGCGAAGCAAACACCATACTTCATTCGGTCACCAGCACACCCACTTGGCTTAATGACTCTCGAAGGTTAGCAGCATCCTCATCTCGCCTGAGGACAATATTGAGAGACATTTGTGCGAACCTTGGATCATCAAGGAGAGGCGCAATTGCGATCCCGAAATCACTAATCGTCATTGGGCCATAGCCGGTGGCGAGCGTTGGTGTCGATATTGATTGAGCGGACAGATCAACGGCCATTTCCAGTGCCCTTGTGAACGCCGCTCTGACCAGTTCAATGGATGAATCGTAGAATGGGTCGATTGCAACCACGTGTAGAACGTGTTTGAATGCAAGTCCGAATGGATCGCTTCGAACAACAGTGCCAGCCGGCACAGCTGCGACTCCTTGGTCCTTCAAGAATTGGTGAAGCTGGGACTGTAGTTCAGGACCTACAATTTCCCGAATTGC
>CANHVO010000324.1 GCA_947463915.1 Planctomycetaceae bacterium | reverse complement strand
TCTGCCAGCGTATCCAAGTAAGTTGCCTCGGGATTACTCGCGGTGACTTTGCTGGCAAGCATCTTGGCTTGTTCCAAATTCCGATCGCACAACGCGGCTAGCCATGCCGTGTTGTTACCGATGAGCGCGTCGTTCGGGAACTCTTCTAAGTGCTTAAGTAACGGTTGGTAGAACAGATAAAACCACTCGTCAGCCAATTCCTTGCCAAAGACTCGCTCCGCCGCCGGAACGATCACGATCGGCAAGTCAATGTCTTGCGGTTTGCAACGAAATGCGACTCGAACCAATTTATCCGCCAACTCCCGATCGTTGTTCGATATCGCTTCCAAAATCAAAGACTGAAATACATTTCCAAATTCATGGAGAAGATCATCGACGTCGTTTCGTTCGTCTGGCCATTGCTGCTTGACTCGCAACAAAACTTCGACACGTGAGTAATTTGCGGCCTTATTGGCTTGAGATAAATCTGTTTTGGCCAGTTCACTAAACTGCCGGCTGAGCACGATGACCGATTCGTCCACCTTGTTTCGTTGCCAAAGTTGTTCCGCCACTTGAATGGCCAGCTCATTTTGCAAAACCGACATCAGAAATTGATAGCTTGCAAATGTGGACAAGCCTTGCAATCGGTAACGATTGCGTTCGCTGATGCGGCCAACTTTCTCAAGGGTCTCCGTGCATTTTACGAGCAGGCCCAAATCGGAAGCATTCTTCTGAAACTCATCAATGTAAATCTCGCAAGCCTCGTCAAGTTTGCCCAATCGAACCAAATAATCTGCCTTGGTCTGCTTCGCTCTGGAATTGAACGCTCCCATTTCTAAGGTTTCGATCGCTAAGTCGGTTTCCCCCAACACATCAAACAAACTTGCGAGTTCCGTAAGCACCATTTCAGTTGCCTTGATCTGTACGGCCCTAGAGTAAACAGCACTGCGAAGCGCCACCAGCGAACGCTTTGAATCCCAATCGGCAGGTAGTCTCCCTGCGTGTAGCTCCTCCATCTGGTCGATGGCTTGTCCAATCGCCTTTCTTCTTCCAACATCCGCATCCCCATCTTCCTTTTCCGTGTTGCGTTCCAATTCAATATCCAGTGCACCGGAAAACAAATACTGATAAATCAACGGCGCTGCGTTAGGGAAAGAGGAGAAATAAAACAACTCGAAGAGCCCGTCTTCTTCACTGTCGGATTCGTACCGAAGGCCCGCTTTTGACTTAAGCCTGGGCTGCGAGTTGCGAACCAAAAACTCCTTACAATGGAAAACCGCCTTATCTCGTTCATTCATGATGAGCCACCTTTTGAAGAGTGGGAGCCAGGCAGATGTTGTCGCACCGTCTGATTTCTCTGTTTTCTGCATTCGCTCGACCAAATGCAAATCGATGAGATTTCCTTGCTCAATCAAACCAACTTGGAAAAATATGTCCGCATAGTCAGCCAGTTGGAGTTCCTTTAAAATCCTCTCACCTTCTAGTGGTTCATCGACGTACCGCTTGAGATAGGCTTTCGTCTTTAGCCAGGTTGCAACTTCGTCGACCGACGTGCTCTCTAGTCCGATATGCCTCAAGGCCCCGTGAATGTCGCCAATGCTTCGCATCAATTGAAACGAGTTCAGTTCTGGTTGTTCACTGATATACGCTTCCAACTCCGCCGTCCGCCCCAGTGCTAGTAACAAGACAGCACTGCCGCTCGAGGGTTTCAGGGCTTCTGGGCCTTCAAGTATCTTTTCCAACTCCGCGTTGGCTTCGTCCAGGCGCCCTAACAATAGCAAGATTGCAGCGCGTTGATGCTCAAGGTTCTGCACGCTCGATATCGGCGTCCGCCGTCGATCCAGCGTCAGCCACCGATCCCAGAGATTGGAACGAATCAACATCGGCTCAACCAGATTCCGCAGCGAGGACTTCTCTGCCAGCGAGATGGCTTCGTCAATTTGCCCATCTGCCTCGAGTTCCGCGATCTTGACACTGGGTAAGGTCAGACTCTGTGATACGGACCATTCGGCAGGCATTCCCATCGATTTCCAAAGTCGATTTGCGTGAACCCGCTCCGTTGGCATGAACACCATGTCGAGCAATCTGGGAACAACAGATTCGTTTTCCGATTTCCACGCTCTTTCGATGATCGATTGTAGGAGTCCATCTTCGCGGAGCAACTCGGTACGAACCGCAGGCTCAAGCAAACTGAGCAGTTCGATCAGTCCTTCCCAACGTCCTTCTGCCATGTAGCGATTCAAGACATCAACTTTATTGTCGGCTGAGTCACTCAAAGCCCTTAACGTTTCGAAGTCTTGCATCATCGCGGCTCGCTCGGACAAACTACCACTGGTTCGCCGTAGCCTCTTTAGCGAAGTTGCAAGGGCAGCACGTTGTTTGTCACCGCTTTTGGTTTCGGCATCTAGCCAGTCGTCTATGGGAATCGAACGGTCGCATAACTTCAAAAACGATTCTCGACGCGTACGATAGCTTGAGTCGCTTAAACCCTGGATCAGACCCTCTACCGCAGTTGGCGTCGACGTTTCTTTACGAGTGTCACCGTCGCCCAATGTTGCGATTGGCAACTGAAACGCTAAGGCGAGCGCAAGGAGCAAAGAGCAATACTTTCGATGCGACATCATGAGGTTGGGATTCGAACCGCTTTCGTGGACAGGATTCTGATTACTCCCCCATTCTATCCTGTCGCATTCCATTTCTGTTGCCGGAAATTTGTTTTGTCGGCTGAGTTCACTTCGGAGAGCTGGACCTCACAGCTGTAGGGAGGTGCGTTTTTAAGAATAAAAACGATTTTTCCGTCGCTTCATGATCGATGAAGGTCATCAAATGCGCTTTTTTGTCAACGACAACGTACTCAAACGGGACCCCTTTTTCTTCCAGCACATCCCGCATCGCTTTTGACATAACGGGCGGCACCAACCAATCCTTGCTGCCGTGGAACAAAAACACGGGCGGATCATCGGAACTGACATGTGTCACCGGAGAAGCGTCCCGATACCGTTCTGGATACTTGCCTCGGCTCCCGCCCAGAAAACTCGACAAAATTTTGCTGTCCTCAGGGACCAGCGTCAAATCGCAAGGTGCTGCACCAACAACGGCCGCTTTGATTCGCGGTAATCCATCTTTGGGGTTCGTCGCCAACAATGCTGCTAGATGACCGCCAGCAGAATACCCCCAAACGCCAATGTGATCAGGATCGATAGCCAGCTCTTTCGCATGCGAATTCAACCATTCCTGCGCAAGATAACAGTCGTCGATCTGAGCTGGGAACGGATGCTTAGGTACCAATCGGTAGTTGATGGCCATGACGACAAAGCCCATTTTCGCAAGCCTTTTCGCATGAAGGATATCGTTGGTCTTGTCGCCGGCAAACCAAGCTCCACCGTGGATCAGAATGATTCCAGGGTTCAAGATGTCAGGGGAAGCGGTTTTCAATTGGTATAAGTCAGCGCGATGCGCCGGTTCGGCTTCGTCGCCATAGACAACATTGCGGCTAATCTTGACGTCGGCCTCGGTCGGTTCTGATTGCGCCTCTACCGGCTGCGCGTTGATGACAATCAAGGCACAGACGGCGACAAATAAAAATCGGATGCGATTCATGGCAAGCTCGACAAGTGCGACAAACAGGATTCCAGTAGGAGATTCTTACTAACTGAGTTTACCTTACGCGATTTCACCAAAATAGGAAACAGCGAGCACCTCGCAAACGCCACACGAATGCTTTTGAAAGTAGTAGGCACATTCCATGTGCCGTTCACCAGGAGTCGTTCACTAGGAGTCGTTGTTAATTCACTCCAGCGGACGGCACGACGGAGCGTGGCTGCTAATTTCGGACGGCACGATGGAGCTTGCCTGCTACTTTTGTCGCGCCAACGAAAGAGCCCCGTAAATGGGATCGCGTACGATATGGACAGCTAAAGGACTTAACTGTTTGAGTTCCAACGCACGCATGAGTTGAGCGACTACCGCGGGGTGATTGCTGACTATACCGCCACTTAATGCGAGCGAGTACGAGCGATGCTCAAGCTCCAGACGCTGAGCCGCGGTATTCACCAACTCGGCCATGGCATGGATTGAGTCCGCCAAGATCTTTTCGGCTGTTGCGTCATTGTTAGCGAAGCCAATAACCACTTCACTAAGCTCCGCTACTTGTGCTCTCGGAAGGGGTGTCTGATACATAAAAGGTACCAGCTCAGTCGAGCTATTCAGCCCGACCCGTTGCAGCATTGCCTTTTGAAATGCAGTCGCAGCTTCCCCACGATCATGGGATTTGCAAAGTGACTGGAGTCCTGCAAGTCCGATGGAAAAACCGCTTCCCTCATCGCCAAGTAAATATCCCCAACCGCCCGCTCGAATGGACAGTCGTTCCCCGTTTCGACCGCACGCAATCGAACCAGTACCAACCACCAGCGTTATGCTGTTCTCCCAAGATGCAGGGTTGGCATCCCCCAACTGAGACTGTTCATAAATAGCAGCAAATCGCAGTGGCTCCACATCGTCGATAACGATCGTTTTCTCGGCTAAGCTGTTTGCATCGGCCCACTGTCGAATGCGGTCTTGTTCCTCCTTGCGTCCTGCACCTGCGAGGCTCAAGCACGCGGTATCGATTGCAGTATCATTCCGTGAGGACATGTCGGGCATTTGGCCTCTCGCCATCGAGATCGCGGTTTCTAGATTGGCAAATGCTGCGTCGAAGCCGACGGATCTCGGATTGCTAGGCCCAGCGTGCCCTCGCCCGAGAACCTCCAATTCAAACTTACGTTGCCCCGACGATTGCACGACATCTGCGATCCATGCGATGGTCTTGGAACCTCCGCCGTCGACACCTAGAATGCGTTTGTGTTGCGGATTTGTATTTTCGGTCATATCGGCAGCTCAAGCGCTTTTCGCAACTTGCCTTCGGCCCGTTTGAGCAACTCGCGTGCAACATCGGCCTCGACGGCTCGCTTGGACGCTACGATCGATGTCTTCACTTCGCCATCGCACAGCGAAAGCTGTTCGGACGCTTTCTGTTCAGTCAAGCCTGCGATGGCCGCTACGATGCGAACGCTTCTCGCTTTGAGTTTCACATTGGTGGCACGCAAATCTACCATCCAATTGCCAAAGGTCTTCCCAAGCCGAACCATGGTTGCAGTGGTCAGTATGTTGAGCACCATTTTCGTTGCCGTCCCTGCTTTGAGCCGCGTCGAGCCGCTGATCACCTCTGGTCCAACTACGGGGGCTATCACAAGATCGGAGCACGTGTTAAGTTCGGAATCGGAATTGCAAGTTAAGCCGATTGCATAAGCACCGAGTGATTGGGCGTATCTCAGACCGCCTATGGCATAGGGTGTACGTCCGCTTGATGCGATGCCTACCAATACGTCTCGGCTGGATAATGCGCGAGCTTTCAAATCAACAACGGCTGACTCCGAATCGTCCTCGGCCCCTTCGATCGCAGAGGTCAAGGCGGTCACGCCGCCAGCGATGATTCCGATAACCATCTCTGGCGGTGTATTGAACGTTGGAGGGCATTCCGAGGCGTCCAAGACCCCCAAGCGGCCCGAAGTTCCCGCTCCCAAATAGAGAAGCCGGCCACCAGCCGCGATTCGCGATGCAATAACGTCGACCGCCTTTGCGATTGCTAGATTTTCTTGCTCTACCGCCAAAGCTACTTTTCGGTCTTCAGCGTTCATTAATTGAACAATTTCAAGGGTCGAGAGGGTGTCGATGTCCGTTGAAATCGCGTTGGGCTGTTCTGTTACAAGGTGGTGCATTGGTTGAGGCAGAAAAATCGTTCGGGATAGTCTATCATGTGGATCGAATTCGTTTGCCGATTCGCAGGACGATTCAAATACTGATCATACCCTATCTGAAGGAAACGGATGAGTCTCCCACTTGGAATCATTGATGTCATCGTTTTGGTTGTAGCCGTATTCGCGTCGGTTGCGATTGGCCTCCGATTTCGCGGGAAAAACAGTTCCGTAGAAGCGTACTTGTTGGGGGATCGCAACCTGCCTTGGTGGGCTATCCTCGGTTCGATCGTGGCAACCGAAACCAGTACCGCCACGGTATTAAGCGTTCCCGGCCATGGTTTCGGAGATGTCGGCTTTAAGTTCCTGCAATTGGCGATGGGGTTCGTCCTCGGTCGCGTGCTCGTCGTGGTCTTTCTTTTGCCTGGTTACTTCGAGGGCAAGTTGATGAGCGCCTACGAAATACTCGGCACACGTTTTGGAATCCAAACCAAACGCATTGCATCCGTCCTCTTCTTGGTGACACGAAATCTGGGCGATGGCTTGCGACTGTTTTTGGCTGCGATGGTCCTGCAGGAATTGGTCGGTTGGCCGCTGGTCTGGAGCGCAGTCGCGATCGGCGTCATCACCATGATCTATACCTGTTTTGGTGGTATGCGATCGGTTGTTTGGAATGATTGCGTGCAATTCGTGATCTACACGGTCGGGAGTATTGCTGCTGTTTTTGTCATCGTAAGTTACTTGCCCAACGGTTGGAGCAGTTTTTTTGAATATGCAAAAGCGAATAATAAGTTTGCGTTTATTGATCCGCAGTTTTCTTTGACACAGCCTTATACCTTATGGGCTGGCTTGATCGGTGGAGCGGCACTTTCGTTAGGTTCGCACGGGACAGACCAGATGATGGTTCAACGCTATCTGAGTTCACGCAGCCAACGCGATGCGGGCCGAGCCATTCTCTGGAGTGGAGCTGTTGTCTTCGCCCAGTTTACTCTGTTCCTGTTTATTGGAATGTTGCTTGCCTGCTACTATTCGACCCAAGAAACATTGCCGGACGGAATCAAAAACGACGCGATCTTTTCGCACTTCATGATCCATTCGTTCCCTGCCAACACAGGGCTGATCGGATTGATGTTAGCGGCTATCTTGGCCGCCGTTATGTCCACGCTCTCCAGTTCACTCAGCGCGTCCGCGTCCTCGGTGGTAAGCGACTTGTGGTTGCCAAGCTGCTCCGTTGCCCCCTCGGAGAGCCGACAAGTGTGGACGACTCGACTGTTGACTATTTTCTTTGGCGGATTGCAAATTGCGATCGGCGTTTGGGCCAGTACGTTCAACAAAAGCGTGATCGACAACGCCTTAACTATCGCAGGTTTCTCGTCCGGCATTTTGCTTGGACTTTTTGCGCTCGGGACCTTTACCAAACGCGCAAATCAGATGGGAGCTCTATGTGGGGCAACGATAGGATTGTGCGTCATGCTCTTTATCCAATTCGGACTACCATTGTGGGACCTAAAGATCGCAGGCACCCTATTGGCCGTTTTTGGTTCGGTAGCAACTTACTTTTCCGGACTTGGGATTTCCCTCGTAACTGGCCCATCACTCGAAAGAACCAAGCCATGATTTTTTATAAGCCCAGTTTTAATGCGATCCCTGCATTCATTATCTCGCTGTTCTTTAGCCTAACCAGTGATTTGGTCCACGCACAAGACTTGACCTCTGCTAAGCCGACCACTTCGCCTGAAGTGATTCGGATGGCAGCCGATCGGGTTGCGATGATCGATGGACTCGTGCAGACCGGCATATCCGAAGGGAAAATGCCCGGCTGTGTTATCTGTGTCGGACGCCAAGACGAAATTCTGCTACTAAAAGCGTATGGCAACAAACGTCTTGAGCCATCGATCGAGGCAATGACTGTGGACACGGTATTCGATATGGCATCGATCACCAAGCCGGTTGCGACCGCTACGAGTATTATGCAGCTCATCGAACAGGGCAAGTTAAGTTTGCTTGATAAGGTTGTGGCACTTTTTCCTTCTTTCGGGCAAAACGAAAAAGAAACGATTACGGTCCAAGACTTGTTGTTGCACCGAAGCGGATTGATTGCCGACAATGCGATGTCCGATTACCAAGATGGTCCAGAAAAAGCATGGGATCGCATCTGCGAACTGAAACTGATTTCGCCCGTCGGAACGGCGTTCAAATATTCCGACGTCAACTTCATCGTGCTTGGCAAAATTGTCGAAAAGCTAAGTGGCAAGACTCTCAAGGACTTTTCGAACGAGACGATTTTTCAGCCCCTCGGAATGACCAAAACAGGCTTTTTGCCGTCGGACGATCTGAAAGCCATATGCGCACCGACAGAACAACGCGAGGGGCGTTGGATGCAAGGAGAGGTGCACGACCCGCGAGCGTATGCGTTGGGTGGTGTAGCGGGCCATGCCGGTCTTTTTTCAACGGCAGAAGACATCGCTCTCTACGCAAAGATGATGTTGCGAAAGGGAACCAGTGACGCAAGAATCCTGTCGCCTTCGACGGTCGCGACCATGACACAGGGCTATACCGTCCCAGGCGGAATTCGTGGATTGGGTTGGGATAAACGGACTGGTTTCT
>CANHVO010000323.1 GCA_947463915.1 Planctomycetaceae bacterium | reverse complement strand
GGTCTCGTTTGAGATCCCCGCTGGGGCGATGCCGGGAACCTCGTACGCTCGATTCCGTCTTTCAACCGCTGGCGCCCTGACCACAACAGGAATTGCGACCGACGGAGAGGTTGAGGATTATGAAGTTGCGTTGCTCAATGCCAATCAGTCAGGATTGAACTTGAATCTTCACGCAAGCGATCTTGGGCAACACCAGCTGCTCATTGTCGATGGTCAGTTGATGGTTCGCAACGCAGCGAGAACTGTTTTCTCGGTCCAGGCGAACTTGGTGAATTCCGTGCAACTGCTCAACACGGCGCAGAATGCAATTTATCGATTCGACAATCCAACGGCATCCCTATTTGGGATTTTGGACTACAAGGACGTCGACAAGCCGGTGGTTGTCAATACGGGAGTGGCAACTCTGGACCTAGGGCTATTAAGCGGCCAGTTCAGTGGCGTGAACGTGATCGACACACGAGAAAGCGGAGCCACCGAGATTCGCATTACACCCGCAGCAGTGGCAGCCATCAATCGAGAGAAGTCGGTCAAATTGCTGCTGGGCAACGACGATCGATTGGTAAGTCAGGGAGTTTGGCGGTTCGATTCTAGCCGGCTTGAGGCGAGTCAGTTGGTTCAGCGATTTACATCGAACGGTTCGGTCGTGGATATTCAGTCTCAGAACAAGTGGCAAAACCCGATAAACAAATACGATGTCAACAAAAATGGGACAACGGACCCGCTGGATGTTTTGGTTCTTATCAATCAAATAAATGCATCCTCAGGTTCTCAAAGTTTGCCAGAGTTTGACCCCGCGAAGCCAAACGAGTTTCAGTTCATGGACGTGAATGCGGATGGGGGATTGGGCCCTCTCGACGTACTGGAAATCATCAATGCAATTAACAGCGGTAACCGATTTGGCGAAGGGGAATCCGCACAAGACACTGCTGACCGATCGCTAGGCTCCACGGAGCTAACGGACATGCTCTTTGCATCAAGCGATGCTTTTTTCGACGAAAGCGACTGGAGGCAACGGGTGCGGCGCTCTACACGGCGTTAACCGAAATAGTGCTCGTTCTCAATGGAACAGCATTGCTTTTTTGACAAAAAACAGGTGGCAAAAAGATTAAACATAGCGGTGAAATAATTTTTTGCCCTTCCTTTTTTGCAAGTCGCTTTCGGCTAATTTGTTCGCACATCGACTATTACTTTGACGATCCATTTCAACGCCATTTGGCTAAAGTCTAGGGCTCGGTGCGGTTTGGTAGCTTCGGGCAAGCCCACCGAAGACGACGGCTCCCGCGACGGTCAAACCCGAGTAGATCCATGGAAGCGAGCTGTATGCGGTCTCCTTTGGATTGAGCGCCATGAGAACAAACAGAACCGTAGCCGTTACCAGCGTCAAGGAGAGGCTTAGGGACATAAGATAGCGGACATCATTCTTAGAAGCGTTCATCGTATTCTCCGATAAAAAAAGTTTGTTAACTCGATCGCCATTTCCGAACCCGACTCTGCCACACCAAGTGGCATAACCGACAATCACAAGTTTTCGCCAAGTGCTCACAACTGCGCGGCCATCCATCACTCGATAGTCGCGCCGTCGAATTTCATCCCCAATCTCTCGATAGCCTTTGGCTGCGATCAAGATGGCGACGCGTGCGTTCCTACGAAGGGATCGTATGCCAGCCTCACCTTGGACGTACTCACGGTCGGCCATATCCAAAATGCGTTTGACCGCCCAACGTACCTGATCGTTTCGCGGAAGATTCATGGCGGTTACCTCCGAAGGAAGCCAATCTATGGGCAAGTAACATCTACCCCGAAGCCAGTCCTCTCGAACGTCCCTCGCGATATTGGTCAGCTGCATCGCGACGCCCAGCGAACGCGCTTGAGCCAACGCCGCTGGAGCCTGCACACCGAGTACTCGACACATCATCAATCCAACCGTTCCGGCAGCCCGATAGCAGTATAGCCTCAGGTCCTTTTCCGAGAGCACCGGGTGGTCCTCAAGATCCATTTCCATTCCATCGAGCAACTCCATCGGTAGACACTGCGGAATCTTGCACTTCAAAACGACCTCAGCCAGCCAATTTGAGGCGGCATGTTCTACAGGAGAGAATTGATAGACCCGAACTACATCTTCGCGAAGCAAACGGAGCTGCCTTTTTGCCGTTCCGCGATCGGGAGATGCGTCGACCGCATCATCGCACCATCGGCACCAGGCATAAAGTAACTCCACATTGCGTCGCACGTCCGGAGGCAGAAATCGAGCTGCTAGCGAAAACGATCGGCTATGTTTTTTAATGACGGAGCAAGCATCAGGGGGCTGCATAAAGTCATCTGTCATTGCAAGACCGCCTTGAGGTCTTCTGCAATTACGCCTACCGTTGCCTTGGCTGTATTGATTACTCCAGGAACGCCAGCACCTGGATGTGTTCCGGCACCGACAATGTACAAACCAGGAATCTTCGAATCTCGGTTATGCGGTCGAAAGTAGGCACTTTGCGTCAAATTCGGCGCGACCGAAAACGCCGAGCCCTGGAATGCATTCAGTTGGTCTTTGAAGTCGCATGGAGTGAAATGCCGACGGGTCACAATCGACTGCCGAAGCCCTGGTAGATAGCTTTCTAACGAATCCAGAATCGCATCTCCATAAGGTTTGGCCATCGAGTCCCAATCGATGTTGGCTCGTCCCAAGTGTGGCACGGGGCTTAGAACATAAAACGCTTCGCCGCCGGCAGGCGCGAGCGAGGGGTCCGTTACGGTTGGGGCGTGGAGATAAAGACTGAAGTCCTTTGGAAGTGTGTTACCACCAAAAATCTCACGTAGGAGAGCTTTGTATCGTTCGCCGAACAGTACAGTATGATGCGCCAAATGGGCATAACGGCGACTCGTTCCAAAGTACATCACGAACAGCGACATGGACCATTCCATGCGTTCTAGTTTTTGCTTAGTCCCTGATGCACTGGGTGAGGATTCATAGAGTTTCGAATAGGTATGATGAACATCCGCATTCGAAACCACCAAATCAAAACACTCCGAAGTGCCATGGGCCAGCTTTATTGTATGGCGGACGCGAAATGGGGATTCTCCCGGAGACGTTGATGCCACATCGACTTTCCGAACGGGTGTGCTCAATCGCACCTCGCCTCCCAGCTCGACGAAGAGTCGAACTAGTGCTCGTACCAAAGCCCCCGTTCCACCGGCCGGAAAGAAGACTCCCCACTTCCGTTCAATCCAATGAATCAGGGTGTAGAGGGCACTTGTTTGATATGGGTTCCCACCGACCAGCAGTGGATGAAAACTGAATGCTTGCCGCAAATACTCGCTTTGAAAGAATCGTGATACTGTCGCATAAACGGTGCGATCTGCACGCAGTCGGATCAAATCAGGTGCAACGCGAATCATGTCAGAGAACTTCAGAAAGGGAACTGCCCCTAGCTCTTCATAACCCTTTTCGAACACCCGACGCGTGTAGTCGGCAAAGCGACGGTACCCTTGAACATCATCCGGATTGATCCGTCGAATTTGCTCCAACAACTCGGTCTCGTCACCCGCGTAATCAAACTCGGTACCATCTGGCCAGCGAAGTCGATAAAAGGGAGACACCGGTAACAGTCGAACGTAGTCCTCCATCCTTCTTCCGCTTAACGCGAACAATTCTTCAAGGCAATGCGGTGCTGTGATCACGGTGGGCCCCGCATCAAACGTGAATCCATCCTGCTCATAAACATAAGCGCGTCCCCCGGGCTTGTCGCGAGCTTCGAAGCAAACCGTGTCGATCCCCATCGATTGAAGACGAATCGCTGCGGCCAACCCTCCAAAGCCACTGCCGATGACCGCCGCACGACTACGCATACTTCTGCTCCAATCGATTCAACATTTCCTCAAGACGAGATAAAGCGGAAGAAGAACCGACAGCAGTGTGCAGGCTTCCAAAGGCGTTCCAAATCGTTTCGTGAACCGCTGCAAGCCCGGTTTCTCTTACTCTCTGCCCTAGATCAGTGGCAATCGCGGGGAAAGTTGATTCCGATGGTTCGATTCTGGAGTTGGCGGCAATCGCGTGAAACTGTTTGGCCGGAACAAGTTCCGATAGCCATGCCCAAGCCCATGTTGCTCTTCCATTTCGAAGGTCATCGCAGTTTGTAAAAGCTCCCTCGCATTCCTTCAAGGCGTTCAAATCGTTTAGCATTTGAAGCCCGATCCCAACCTGCATCCCGAACTCTTCCAAGGTACCGAGAAGCTCGCTCGGCGATTCTGCAGCCACGCCTCCCAACCAAGCCGCTAAAGAAAGAAGCCCACCTGTTTTCATACGGCTAATCGCCGACACGATGGACAGGACTTCAAAGGATTGCAATTCAGCAATCTGCACACTCAAATCCAATGCTTGGCCTTCATGGCACTCGCGGACGACGGATGCTGTCTTCAACAAAATTGCGTTCTGCGTCACAGCACACAACGGGAGGTTTGCCAGTTGCTGCATTGCATAGAAATACATCCAGTTTCCAGTGTTGATCGCCAGAGGCATACCGATGGATCGATGCAATGCAGGCCGCTCTCGACGGAACAAAGAACCATCTTCGATATCATCGATGATCAGCGAGCCAGCATGCAATACTTCGATAGCGTCCAGCAAAACCTGAGGTGCATGAGAATGCCCGCCAGCAATGAGGTACGAGCAATCCAGGACGGTAGCCCGCACTCGCTTCCCCGGATTGGAAAGTGTATTCGCAACCGGACCAACTACGGCCCGATTCCATAGTCTAGGAGGAACTCCAAATGGAATCTTGCTCGTTCGGAAAACAATTGCATCAGCCGATGCCACGTCCGCTACTTCGCCCGCCACTGCGTTAGAAACGCATCGCTCCAATTTCACAACACAGTCGATGGACATACCATTGCCTTTCTCGTGCGTAGAAAACGCCAAGGAGTGAGTCCCGCTGGAGGCTTCCCGACAACGATCCGAGTTGCGTCCATTGAAGTGAATTCGTGCGAGTAGAATCTCGCGATGGCATCTTCCGAGAGAACTCGGTAAAAACGCCGAAAGATTTGCCAGCGGGTATCGGGACGGACGAGTCGGAACAATAAACCGTTCAAGAACCTAGAAAAGATGGCACGCTTTCGATGTCGTATTGCTAGTTCTTCGACCGCATGCCAGGCATTCTCGGGGGATACCTTCGCTACCGCTTCAGCGAATCGTATCGACATGGGAAAGGAATAACCGGTCGCGGCATGAAACCAACCACCCGCATAACCGCCCGAAAGTGGCCGGGTCGCTCTCGGCAGGAATGCCGCTGAAAAGGGCATCGGAAGACAACCCGATTCTTCTCGCAACACTCGCCAGCTGCCCGCGACTCTATCACCGACGTAGCTCTTGATGCGATCGATGTGCTCAGTGCGATTGATTTCGGACCGATCGGAAAAACAAGTATCTTCGACCAAGACTCTCCGCTTCGAGAACGGCAAAGTATAAACGAATCGAAAACCGTCAATTTGATCTGTGCACCCGTCCATGATCGTAGGTTGGGAGTCAGGCCAATCCTGTTCCAGCTCAATCTCAAGCCCTACAAACTTCTGGTACCCCATACCGACATCGGTCGCGCCGATGCTCGACGGACCTCGGCAATCAACAACGACTGCCCCATGGTAGACATTTCCATTTTTGACAACCGCGTTGGTGTCGGAGATGCTGTCAACCTTAGTGGAAGTCAGCAACACCGATGACGAGTTCAGGAAATGAGAGCCAACAACTTTCCTAAAGCGTTCCGAAGTGCAGCATGCGTAGGTCAGATGCAGATGCCGCGAAAACTTCGGAAAACGGACTTGGTAGCCTTCCCACTGGTGTGCGATCAACGGACTCAACCAAGACTTTGCGGTCTTAGGCACGTCGTTCGGATGAAACGACCAAGTATGATTGCCAGCCAATTCCGATTCCTGCTCGATCATCAATACTCGCGAGGACGGTTGATGATGATGAATGGCCAAAGTTAGCAGCCCACTTTGCAATCCTCCGCCCACGAGCACGTAATCAAAATGATCCGCATGGAATATCACTGCAGTGCACCGCCAACTTGAGGAAAAACTTCATCGGTTCCTCGAACTCGGTATGAGTCGGCGACCACATGGAGCACAAGATGAGGGATCGCAATAGCGCTCAACGCTACAAATGTTGTCCGAAGGATGTTTTGAGTTAGCGACACGTGTTGCCCAACAAGGAAGTGAATCGGAATGGCTAATGCGATGGCACCAAGACTCAATGGCACTATGCTCCTTGCAAATTCAAGTGAGGTTCCCGAGTGCATCACGCGAAGTTGCGTCAATCCTCGAATCGAATGCCAACCGCAAAAGTACACCATGAAGGAAACAATCGGACTTGCTGTAGAAAACAATATTGCGAACGCAGCCAATCGAAAAGCGACAAGCGGTTGCTCTTTCGCGTAAATCATCCAAGACAACACAACGATAGGCGCGAAGAACCATGCGGAGCAAGCCGTTGCCTGGCAAGCGATGATGGCTTGGGTACGAAGCTCATTTGGAACGAGGCTGCTCATGATCGATTCGACCGCTTCCGGCTGTGTCGCTGTAGGAATCCAAATAACCATTCCCCCAATCGCAAATCGCGACAGAGAATCGAACCTAGATTTTTGTTGTTTGCTACCATCTTCTTCGATCCCAAAATGCGAAGCCGACAGAGCAAAAAAAACAAGGATGGTTGTCAGCGGTGATACCAGCCATCCTGCTACCACCACAACTCCCACACTCAAGTAACAGATCATGAATAGTGGAAGCCAGAGCTTCCCAGCAAAAGGAAAGAATAGCGATCGTCCCGCCCAATGGTCCAAACCACCGTGCGGAACTCCAACCAAGCACACCGTCACTACGAGCCACCAAACTTGCCATGAATTGGATAGTTCCCATGACAATAGTGTCAAAACCGTCAAAACAACTGCAATGCAAGAAACAACTATCGAATGCATAATCCAAACTTTTGACTTTGCGCCCCTCGTTCGAGGCGGAGCCCACTGCCGAGAAATACTTGGTAGCGAAACTCGTCAAGAGTTTCGGTCGTTGAAGCCATTCATCCGAAAGTCTTGACGACTTTCGCTACCCGAAGTTTACTTTCTGCGACGAACGGCACGGCGGAGCGTGCCTGCTACTTTTGCAGGCCGCAACAACTTAGTGAGCTACCGCAACAAATACTTCACCGACATTCTCAACTAATGGTCCACTCTTGGCTCTTGCTATTGAGTAGACGAGCAATCCGAATCCGGCCTTGGCCAGAATATCAGCGATGGCGTAGCCGACTTGCAGAGCCACGACGCCAGATGAATCAACATTGCCGCCAGCTTTTGCGGTCAGCGCATCGACTGTTCCACCCAACGCATAAGCAATAGGATAGACGGCCCAAGTAACAAGCAGCACGAGTCTTGCAACTTCAATCAGTCTTCGAGCAGCAACCGGTTGAGAGGGCAAAGAGTTCGTCAACTCGACCCATAGCACGTACAAGATGTAAAAGAATGGGATAGAAGAAAGCACACCCCACATGACCCGCATTGACCAGCCTTCGGGTGTCGAAATGACTTCCCCAGGATACCCCAAAGCGATCATCGCCGCGGCTGCAATCACCAGGCGTGTCAGCAATGATTTAGCCTTGCTACGCTCAAGCGTCATCACACCCACCAGTTCAACCATCAAAAGAGGAACAGTAATGATCCAATCTGCGTATCGATAGAAATCGTTGAATGCAGTTCCGGTACCAATGTAGTTGCCATCAGCAAAGCTGTAAGCTCCTTGCCAACTATGCCGAATCATAAAATAGTGATAGCACGCAACGGAAACAACGATACCAGAGACCGTTAAAACCGGCCGAAACTGTGGCGATACGGTCCCTTTAGAGAGGAAAAAGAAGAGCGCCGCGGCCCCCATACAGGCTACCGTCATCGAAAAAATGTTATCCACGACGTTGTACTGAAAAACAGATAGCTGCGGCATGGCAGCCAGCATCCCTGAAGTAGCATCGAACATCTAACGTTACCTTAATGCGAGGAAGTCACGTGGCAGTAATTCAGTTTGTGATCAAAGCGAATAACGAGACTGTCACATCGAGTTACTGTAGCGCCTTAAAACTCCTTGGACACCCTCAGAAAAGGATTATGTGCGAATAAACGGCATCCCTATCACATTGAGTGTTGCCCCTCCTTGAGACAAACATAGCATATCGACCTTTGGCTTCGAGTGAAATAAACCAACAGCCGTTTGGCGATAGCCCCAATTAGGCCCGCGTCCATTCCAGAACCCTGAAAACGAAAAAGCCGATGTAGCCGCAACCAGGTGGTTGCAACGACATCGGCTTACTTTTC
>CANHVO010000322.1 GCA_947463915.1 Planctomycetaceae bacterium | reverse complement strand
TAAGCAAAACGGTGCAACGTCGTACATGAGCGACCCACGGATAGTCGCACCCGGCAGATGCGACCCAGGGTGTGCTACATCCCTTCGGGGTGTACGCTGTAGGTGGCTTCTTCGCTTGCTTTGGTGTTCGCAATGATCTGCGGCAACAGCGAGCCGGCGAACATGCCTGCGATGCTTGCCAACAGGCCTGCGAGCTGGCTTGGGAATTCATCGCCCCATCCTGGCATCAACTTCACCACGAGCCATATGCCTACACCACACGCGATGCTGGATAATGCTCCTTGGGTGGTTGCGCGTCGCCAGTAGAGCCCGAAGGTCAAGGGCACAAACGCTCCGACGAGCGTAACTTGATACGCAGAGGAAACCATGTCGTAGATCGGTTTTCCATGCACAGATATCGCATAACACAGAACCGACGTTGCGAACACAAAAATACTGATTCGCATCGCTCTCAACAAATGACGGTCATCGAGACTCGGCCACAAATGCCGAAGGATATTCTCGACGAAACTCGTCGAAGGAGCGAGCAACGTGGCAGACGATGTCGATTTGATCGCAGAAACCAAAGCACCAAAAAACAATACTTGCGCGAAGAAAGGCATGTGGTTCAAGATCAACGACGGCAATACCTTTTGCTTGTCTTCCTTTAGCAATGTCTCGGCGGTCTCGGGCATGATAATCAACGACGAAACAACAATAAACATTGGCACAAAGGCAAACATCAGATAGCAGAGACCACCTATGACGGCCCCATTTCTCGCGGTTGGCGCATCTTTGGCCGACATGACTCGCTGAAAAACGTCTTGCTGCGGAATCGAGCCCAGCATCATCGTGATCGCAGACCCGACAAAGAACAGCCAGTTTTTGAAGGTTGGTTCTGGAAAGATCGTAAACAGCTCCTTCTCACTCGCAAGCGAGATGACTTTGCCGGCTCCTCCCGCTTGGTCCGCCGCAACCCATGCGATGTAGGACAAGCCAATCACAAGGACAATCATCTGAATGAAGTCGGTATAAACGACTGCAAGCATGCCACCCATGATCACGTAAATGAGAACCAATACGGTCCCAATCACCATACCCACGCGCGGGTCGATCGCTCCGCCCGACAAAACCGAAAACACCAAGCCCAGCGCTGTGATTTGGGCCGCCACCCAGCCAAGATAACTCAAGATGATCAACGTCGAGCACAGCATTTCAGCCACGACCCCATACCGATTTCGGAAATAGTCACCGATCGACAGGAGCTTCATCTTGTAAAGCCGTTGGGCAAAGAAGAGCCCAACAAGAACCAAACACATCGATGCACCGAATGGATCCTCGACAACTTCCTTAAGTCCGCCATTAACGAATGTGGCCGGGATGCCCAGAACGGTTTCTGCCCCAAACCAAGTTGCAAAGCTGGTCGTGATGACCATGATCAACGGCAAACTATGACCCGCGACCGCGAAGTCTGCCGTATTCTTGATCTTGGAACCAGCCCAAGCTCCAACCGCCAAAGTACCTAATAAGTAAATGATGACAAGAACAAGAAGTGCTGTGTTCATTCAACTCGATTCCAGTGGGATTCCAATGTGGTTGTAGGTTTGCGGAGAGGAATTGGGTTTCTGTTTGTCTGTGACGGTAGCGAAAGTCGTCAAGACTTTCGGGAAGGTGAGTTGCCGAAACTCTTGACGAGTTTCGCTACCGCAGTGGTGGAACGATTGCGGGCAATCGTTCCGACGGTCAATAAACGATTGAGGACAATCGTTTTACACTGGTGAACAATTGAGGACAATTGTTCGACACTCTAGCCGCGTTCGCTCAAAAAATGGAGAGGGATGAGCGTTCCATCTTTGTCGCGACAGTCCATTTCCAGATGCTCTGGGAAAAGCGTGTCGCTTCCCAGGATCTGGACGCTCACTCCCGCGGATTCCTCCAAATGGATCATTTCGCGACGCTTTCGGTTGTTCAAGTAGCCAGCTACGTTCTCGTTGACTCGAACCACAACCTTTGCCGCATTGGGCATTTGACACGCCATCATCAGCAGTCGTTCAACTTCAATGGACATGCTTTCCGCTGTCTTGACCAAACTGCGTCCTCGGCAACAAGGGCAATCTTCGTAGACGCTCCGTTTGAAGCTTGGGCGAATCCGCTGACGGGTCATTTCCACCAATCCGAATGGACTCGTTCGCAAGATCTTGGTGCGTGCCCGATCGCGGTCCATGGCATCGCGAAGCGTCTTCTCAACCTTGCGGCGATGTGAGTCTTTTCGCATGTCGATGAAGTCATTGACGATCACGCCGCCCAAATCGCGAAGCCGTAATTGCCGAGCAATTTCTTTGGCTGCGTTCATGTTGAGGTGGAACGCATTGTCCTCCGCATTCTTGTCGCCACCGCGGAAGTTACCGCTGTTGACGTCGATCGCAACCAACGCTTCGGTCTGATCGATGACGATTGATCCACCACCCTTGAGTGGAACAACCCGTTGATGAATACGTCCGATTTCCTGCTCCAGTTTGTACTTGTAGAAAAGAGGCTCGCGCCCTTCGTACATGTGCAATCGATCCGCAACGCGAGGCATAACGAGTTCGACAAACTCTTTGGCTCGCTGGAACGCTTCTGGGTGGTCGATGATGACCGAATCGATGTCTTCGGTAAACGTATCGCGGATGGTGCGAATGAGAATGTCGCTCTCTTCGTAGACGTCGCAGGGGGCAGGTGCCGTCTGAACACGTTTGACGATGACTTTCCAGAGTCGGAGCAAGTACGCGACGTCGCGAGATAGTTCCTTGCGCGTTCGCTCGCAACCTGCCGTTCGCACAATGAAACCAACGCCCTTGGGCAGCTTCATGTCGAGCATGTAGCCACGCAGCTTGCGGCGTTCGTCGTCGTCTTCGATCTTTCGGCTGACGCCTACGCGGCCCAGGGCTGGCATCAAAACCAAGTAGCGGCCGGGAATGCTGATGTAGGTTGAAAGAGTCGGGCCTTTGGTGCCAATACCTTCTTTGATGACTTGGACGAGAACTTCGTCACCGCGGCGGAAGATTTCTTGAATGGGTGGCTTAAAACGAGGGCGTCCGCTGCGAAGCTTGCTGCTGCGACGAGGTCGGCCGCGGCTGTTGCCTCGCGATCCGCCACCTTCGTCTGAATCGTCATCCTCTTCGTCGCCGTCTTCCTGATCGTGATCTTCATCGTCTTGGTCGGCTCCGTGATCATCGTCGGAGCCGGGATAATGTCCGTCCATGATTTCTTCAGGATCATAGCCAGCTTGGCGGAAATACTGAGCCTCAACGTCGCTGATGTGAAGGAAGCCATTTCGGCCTACACCGAAGTCGACGAATGCCGCTTGGATGCTGGGTTCGATATTGACGATTTTGCCTTTGTAGATGTTGCCAACCCAATTGTTTTGGCTGGTACGTTCCGTATAGAGTTCTTCGAGAACACCGTCTTCCAGCAATGCGATTCGGCATTCCTCGGATTGGGAGACATTGATGAGCATTTCCTTCTTCATCGGACTGGTTTGTTCCTTTCGATTATCGCTATCCTATTTGGTTGAACTGCGATCGGACTCAGGCGATCGAGCACCGTTTTGGATAGCGTTTGTTTTACTTATGCTTGTAGGACTATTTCGGGCACGAGCCCGGCTAGTTGGTTCATCACAAAAGCGTCGACTTCACGAGCCGTCGAAAGACGTAGTGCTCGCCAAGCCATGGCTTCGCATTGGCCGATAGTGACCGAGCGAATCGCTTTCTTTAGGATGGGAATGGCGGCTGGGGCTAAGCTTAATGTTCGAATCCCCATTCCGGCCAGCAGGAGGGCGTAAGCAGGGTTATTGCTCATTTCGCCACAAACGCTGGTCGATTTCTTTTTTTCCGATGCGATCTGTTGTGTCCTTTGGATGAGCCGAAGAACAGCTGGATCGCAGGCTTGGTAGAGGTCAGCAACTGAGTCATTGCTGCGATCTACGGCAAGCGTATACTGCGTCAAGTCATTGGTACCGATGCTCACAAAATCGATTTCGTCGATAAACCGATCGAGCATTAGAACTGCAGCAGGGACTTCGACCATCATCCCGACTTGAACTGCGCATTGAATGTGTTTGCCTTCCGACGCTAGATCCTCCGACACGGAGCGGAGCAGGAAGCGAGCGCTTCGCAGTTCATCCAGTGTGGTGATCATTGGAAACATAATGCGCACATCCCCAAGACAAGCAGCGCGTAGGATTGCGCGAACTTGGATGCGGAAGAGCGCTGGGTTTCGAAGGCTCAAACGGATACTTCGCAGGCCGAGAAACGGATTGTTTTCGGGTTCTGCTGGCATCGTCATGCCCATTTTGTCCGCACCGAGGTCGAGTGTGCGAATGACAACGGGCCGGTTTTGCATATCGCGCACAACTTGCGCGTATGCTTGGTAGTGTTCCTCTTCTGTAGGCTCTTGGTCGTGCCCAAGATAGAGAAACTCAGTTCGGTATAGGCCAACACCATCGGCCCCGCGAGCGATGCACGAGAGTGCTTCGTTCGGGAACTCAACATTGGCCATCAACTCGATGCGGACACCGTCGCTGGTGCACGCGGGTAAGTCGCGAATCTCTTCCAACTGCGTGGCGATCGATTGTCGAAATCGACGGCGCTGCATGTAGTGATCGCGAGTTGCTTCGTCAGGCGAAACGATGATTCGGCCGAGGTGGCCGTCCACGATGACTTCATCACCGCTTCGAATATTGTGCAAGAAATTACCGACGCCGACGACGGCTGGGATCTCCATCCCGCGAGCGACAATCGCCGTGTGTCCGCCGGGGCCGCCAGCTTCGGTGCATATGCCAAGCACTTTTTCTCTATCGAAAGCCGCCGTTTCGCCAGGCGTTAAATCATGGCTAACGACGATCGCCTCGTGCGGCAACTGCTTGAGCGTAGCGGTCGGCTGACCAGTGAGTCCCTCAAGAAGCAGTCGTTCGACGTCGCGAATATCGGCGGCGCGTTCCGACAGGAATGTGCTGGTGGCTTTGCGAAAAGCCGAAGCATATTTGGTGAAAACTTCGCTAACCGCGTATTCCGCCGAATAGGTCTTGGTGCGAATGAGGCTCTCGAGTTCCGACTGTAGGTGCGGATCGTGCAGGATTTGCTGCTGAGCCGAAAAGATATTGCCGAGACGTTCACCCAGTTGAGCGGTGGTAGATTGGCGGCTGTTTTCCAGTTTGTCGTAGGCTTGCTTTACTGCATCGACGAGCCGACCCCATTCGCGTTCGTCTTCACCGACGGCGACCAAGCAACGAGTAATACGGTAGCCCTCGCGATCAAACACGAGAGCTCGTCCAATCGCGACACCGGGCGAAACCGCGATGCCTTGCAATTCCAGCATGCTGAAATGATCAATCTGGTTAGTTGGTCGCTTTTACGGCAACCGAATATGCAATTCTGCAAGCTCAAGAATCCACGAGATTTCTGAGCCAGTTACGTCGACTGTTCGACGTTGAGTTCGTCGAATTGTTGGTCGAACATCAATCGGATAACGCGGATCGCCTCGTCCGCGTCAGGTCCTTGTGCTCGAAGAACCAACTCGGAGCCTTGCGTCGCTCCGAGGGTCAGCAGGCTCAAAATACTTCGGCAGTCAGCTATCTGTCCCGCACGTTCCAGCTCGATCTGACACTGAAAGCCAGCGGCAGCGCGAACCAGTTTGTCTGCCGGGCGCATATGCAATCCCTCGGGATTGTTGACCGTTACCGTGCAGTGTTGGATAGCCGACATACGATTCGTTTTGAGGGAAGGTTTTAGCTGCCGAATTGATTGCCGTCAGCTTCGTCAAGCAACTGGGCAATGTCTTCGATGGTTTTGGATTGTCGCAACAAACGGCAAAACATGTCGTCCCGCAGTTGCCGCGAGATGTTTTCCAGAGCTCGCAGGTGATCGCCAGGGCGGTCAGGAGGAGAGACGAGCAAAAAGAACAACGAGGCAACTTGGCCATCGAGCGATTCGAAATCCAGGCCGGCCGGACTGACCCCTACCGTACCGATAAGCTTTTCGACGCTGGCGTGCTTCGTGTGAGGGACTGCAACCCCGCGACCGATGCCTGTGCTGCCAAGTTCCTCACGCTTCATGATCGCCTTGATGATGTCAGCTTGGTCTGCTTCCTTGATGTCGCCCGCGTTGACGAGCGACTGGACCAATTCCGTAATGACACCTTCTTTAGTCGTCGCAGTAAGTTCTGCGCAAATTGCCTTCCGGGATATAAATACGGAGAACTTCATTACTTAAGGACCCTTGCAACTAACCAACGATTCCCGTGGTGTTTCGTCGGAAACAACCGTCGGGAATCGCATTGTGGAATGGATAAAAAGGACAAAAAGACAATCGAACGGAGCCTAGACTTCGTTGTTGCCGGTGTGTTTTACAGGAGTAGCCTTGTGATCGGTTACTTTTTCTTTGTGTTTTCTAATTTGCTGTTCCACTTTGCCAATCGACAAATCCAAAGCGGCTAGGATCGACGATGCTTGGGCGGTGGCAACAAAATCGGGCGAATGCTCGGCGGATACGTTCATTTCAACGGTGGGTTTGTCCGAGTGTTCCATGTCTACAGTCACTTCGATCGCGTTGATTCGATCGAACAATCGCCGCACTTTTCCAGCCTTTTCCAGGATGATAGCTTGGTCTTCGGGCTTTAAGTGGCCATGTCGAGCTGAAACGTTAACTTGCACGGAGGATCTCCATAAGGAGGGTGAGAAGTTGAAATGCAAACTACAAAACCTATCCGTTTATGCGGAACTTGGAATGGTAGATCCAGCGGGATTGTAACTCTTTCCCCGAATGGCCACAAATCCTAGTTAAGACGGTTTGCGACAAACTAAACAAGTTTGCACTGAATCCTAGCTCGATTTTGACCTTTGGGCGGGAGAGGCCGGAATGCAAAATCCAGCCTTTTTTCGACGCAACCTAGAAATCCAGTTCCCAGCTTCGGTCGTTTCTTGCCGGGAACCTCTACGTTCGATGGGACAAGCCCATTGGGGCGTGCAGAAAGCAAGGCGGTCTCCAAGAATGCAACTCTCGAAGCATTTTTCGCTAATGGAAACAGGCGTTTGTGTAGCGAAAGTCGTCAAGACTTTCGGCTGCATCGCTTAAACGAACGAAACTCATGACGACTTTCGCTACAAAGGCTTGACCGTCTAACCTGACACCTGCTGCCGCTCGAAACTCAGCATGAGCCGAATCTGCTCGTAAGGCACGGATTGTTCCAAATGTTCGAAAATCGGCTTGAGTTTTTCCCGGCCGACGGCATCCGCGGCCGCAAGAATGAGTTTTTGCTTGTCGATAGGCAGCCAAATATCAATAGACGGAACTGGCTCTTCCTGCATCAAGTCGAGCAAATGGGATACAACGGTTCCGACGGTTACTCCGGCCCGATCCGCGATCTCCTCCAGTGTTTTGCCCTCACGAAGCAAAGGGTAGGTAATCGATTTCGTGCCCGTTCCACCGCCTGCGCGAGTCGGTCGGGGCTTCGCTGATTGGAGATCCAGCCCCTTTTTCCAGTCGATGTCCATTTCGATTGATGCCGCATTGCAGTGCTCCTGAATCACCTCTAGAAACGTCCGGCCATAGGCGTCCAGCTTTACATTTCCGATCCCAGCTACATTGAGCATTCCCTCGAGTGTCGATGGCCTAGTGGCACACATTTCGAGCAGGACGTTGTCGGAGAAAATAACGAAGGGCGGTACCTTTTGTTCGCTTGCTAGGTTGCGTCGAACAAGTTTCATTTTTTCGAACAACGCAGAGTCCGCATGCGCCAAAGCATCACTCGGTGATGCTGCAGGACGCCGCTCCTTGGCAGTGCTCTTGGTCGCGTTGCGAATCAATCTTGGCTCGGCATCGCCAAACAAGATCGCTTTCGAATTCGCATTGAGTTTAAGGATCGGATACTCGGTCCCGTCCAGTTCCAATGCTCCTTGGCCGACGAGTTGATAGACCCAGTCTCGCAGCTGAGCTTTTGGGACTTCTTTGAGCAAGCCATAGGTGCTCAGTTTGTCATGCCCTCGCTGCAAAACAATTTGCGTCTTAGCACCTAACAAGATCTCGACCACGTAGTTGACACCGAATCGCTCTTGAACTCGATAGACACAGGACAAGATTTTTTGAGCGATGATCTTGGCTTCGGGAACATCATCGGTGTCACCCAAGCATATGTCGCAAGCACCGCAGGATTTGTTTTCATAGGACTGTCCGAAGTATTCGACTAAGGCTCGATGGCGGCAAACAGGTGTTCGGCAGTAGCGAGACATCTCCTCTATTTGAATGCGTGCGGCAGAGATGATTTCCGCCCGAGCTCCGGCTTCGATCAAGCTCGATTCGGTAATCTTTTTGAGGGTGATTTCGTCGCCCACACTGTGAAACAGAACGCACTCAGCAGGCAGCCCATCTCGGCCCGC
>CANHVO010000321.1 GCA_947463915.1 Planctomycetaceae bacterium | reverse complement strand
TCAAATTATCGGCCTTGCGGCTCAATGCTTCGGCTCATTGCAAAATCGAATCTAGAAACAAGCTCTCCAGATAGTTCACTTGCATCAAGCACAAACCTCTAGCCGGTGCGGTTAGATCGGTTTGCTTTCGTTCCCTTGATTCCAGCGCCGACAGCATCCAACGTGGGCCGAAGCGATCTGCCCCAACATCTCGCAACGTTCCCACTATGTTTCGAACCATGTTGTACAAAAATCCATCCGCTTCGACATCGATCCATATATCGACTCCATCCATGGTCGGGATCGTGGTGACCTCTAGCGCATAAACCGTACGCGTCGTTGTCAGCCTCGGTGACCCAGGCGTCTCAAAGCCCTTGAAGTCGTGTGTACCAACGAGAAATTTAGCAGCAGCCCGCATGGCATCGTGATCCAGTTTCTTGGGCAGCCACCAGTGAAACCGATGATTCATGACATCCGAAACTTTAGAATTGCGAATCGTATAACGGTAACGTTTGCTTCTCGCATCGCGGATCGGGTCGAATGGAAGCACCACTTCGCGGCAGTGCCGTACCACGATACTCTCTGGCAAGTAGCGGTTGATCGCAAGTGCCAATTTGCTCGAGTCATGCTTCCAATTTTGCAAGACAAACGCGGCAACTTGCCCTTGTGCATGAACCCCCGAATCGGTTCGACCGCTGCCGTTGACATGCGTCCGCTCTGTAGTCGCTTTGGCAATCGCCTCGGTTAGACTTTGCTGGATGGTGATCGCGTTGGTTTGATACTGCCAGCCCCCGAAGTCGGTCCCGTCGTAGGCGACCGTTATCGCAAATTTCCTCGGCATATTTTCTCAGAGTACGAGTCGTTCGTTTCAGTGGAATTACGGTTTGTCAGCCCAATTCGGATCGGGCTGTAGGAACATCAAATGCTGCCATGGCAATCGTTCGTATTCCTTCGCTAGCTTGAAACCGTTTGCTTTGTATTCCTTAAGGATTTGGACTCTCGTCATCTTGTGCTCCGGTTTGATGGCCACCGTTGGATCTTCGGCCCGGAACTCAACGAGCGCGATCAATCCGTCTGGCTTCAGAGCTTTCCGCAGTGCGGCCAACATTTGGACCGGATGCGAAAACTCATGGTACACATCCACCATCAAAACCAGATCGACTGCGTTCTCGGGTAGCTTCGGATCCCAGATCTCACCAAGCACAGTCTCCACGTTGTCGTATTTCTTTTCCGCCAACTTGCGAGACAACTCTTGTAGCATCTCAGGCTGGATATCGACCGCGATGACTTTACCTTTTGGGCCAACGCGGGGCGCCATTTGGAGCGTATGGTATCCATCACCCGCTCCCAAATCGCAAACCACCAAACCATCCTTGAGCCCAAGCTGCTCCAACATCTCTTGAGGGTTCTCTTCTTTGAGACGCTCTGGGCGATTCAGCCAATTCATGTGCATGTAGCTCATGGGTTGAGCGATACGGCGGCCTAAGTACTTTGTTAAGCCCTCGGGCTCATCCCTTTTCGACTTCGCGGCCGCTCTTTGTTCTTGAGCCTGCAACGTCCCAGAAAAAAACAGTCCACCGATTGCGAAGCTGGCGATCAATGTCATCTGAAAAACCAAATTGGATAGGGTGCTTCGCATGAGTAGTTCTTTGTATTCGAAGGAGATGGCTTTTGAGCACGGCATGGAGCTAGTCCTCGAGTGGCAACGGTTGGAAGGAAGGATGTTTGGCGGATTCGAGGTAGGTTTCGAGGATCAATAGAGCAGCGATTTTGTCTACTTGCTTCTTACGTTTCTTGTGAGTCAACTCGGCTTCTCGGAGCAACCGATTGGCAAGTGCCGTAGTATAGCGTTCATCGACGAAGCGGACGGGACAATCGGTAATATGATAAAGCCAAGAGGCAAAATCGCGAGCCTCCACCGACTTCTGACTCTCCCGGCCATCGCAATGGATCGGCAAGCCTACCACCCATCCGAGGATTTGATTGTCCTTGGCCAAGTCCTCGAAGTGCTTTTGATCGAGCGCAATATTTCTTCGGGTGTACGTTTCGAGCGGGCTCGTCCACGTTCGGCTCGGGTCGCAAATCGATACTCCAATACGAACCGTACCGTAGTCTACCCCAGCCAGCCTACCGGATTCCGGCCAATCAAATTGTCTCGAATCGGGGTTACCCAAATCACTCAGCCTTCCAAAATTGCCTTGAAATTAGATTGTTGTTACGTCTATTATCCCCGCACTAGCTCGGATTGGCCAGAGCTAAGCACGTCGACACAAGTCTTTGAGTGAAAATGACAATTAGCAGAACGGCTTTCACCGTGGTTCTTGACGAACGTCGTGGACTTTAGAAAACCGGGGCTAGCGCCCATCGGCTAATTTAATTGTCCCCCAAAAACACAAGGCGATATGCGTAGCCCGCAAAGCTGGCAAAAACAAATTAGGACTGGAGAATCATGAAACCAAAACGAACTCTCGCGATTTCTACGCTGAGCGGCCTTTTCGCTGCCTTGACATCCTTTTCGGCAGGCACCGTCTACGCTCAAGATGGTCTAGATTTCAACGAAGCGGAACGGATGATGTCGTTCAACACCGTTGAACTGAAGGACCAATTGTATTACGGGCTTCGTCTTTGGTTGCCGGAACAACAAGCGTTCGTCGACGATATCGTGGCGAGGGTCGATGCTGGCGAACTGCCTCGGTCGATGGTCAATGTGGTGTTCGTCTGGTCTCGAAAGCGACGTCCGAAAACGCCATATCCTTATTTTGAAATTGCGATGCGATTGCTTGCTGAGAAGCGCGGCGTCATTCTGCCTTGATGATGTAATGTCGTAGCGAAAGTCGTCAAGACTTTCGGTTGCTTGCCAAGCGAGGCCGAAACTCTTGACGAGTTTCGCTACAAATTACTTTGCACTTCCAGGGCACACCCGGCAGGTGTGCCCCACCGTGGGTCACTCTTGCCGAGAGTGACCTTCTACTCGAATCGCAGCAAGGCATATTTCTTTTTGCCAACTCTAAGCACAATCACTGACTCACTCACCAAATCTGCAGAAGTTAGCGTCCGATCGATGGTTAGCGCCTTTCGATTATTAACATAAGCAGAGCCACCTTCGATTGCTCGACGTGCCTCGCCTTTACTGGCAGCTAACGCCACCGCCACCAAAGCATCGATCAACGTTAGGCCTTCCTCCAATCGCGCTCGCGGCAATGTACTGCTTGGCACATCCGCAAAGATCTCGCTCAACTCTCGTTCGCTGAGCGAATCGATCTCGGCTCCAAACAACGTTTGCGACGCCCGAATGGCAGATTGCAACCCAGCCTCTCCATGCACCAAACGCGTGATCGATTCGGCCAAACGTCGCTGAGCCGCACCTGGCTTTTCTGCCATCGCCGCTTCAATTGCAATGTACTCTTCTCGCCCCACGTCCGATAGGAACCTGAGCACCATCAACACGTCGGCGTCAGCCACGTTGATGAAGTATTGATAGAACTCATAAGGTGACGTCTTGTCGGCCGATAGCCAAACGGCTCCCTTTTCCGTCTTGCCCATTTTCCGTCCGTCGGTCGTTGTCAGCAGCGGACATGTCAGTCCGTACAACTGCTGACTGTTCATGCGACGACCGAGATCGATCCCGGCTGTGATGTTGCCCCATTGATCACTGCCCCCGATCTGCAACTTGCAATTGCGATTCTTAGCCAGATAAGCAAAGTCGTAGGCTTGCAACAACATGTAGCTAAACTCAGTGAAGCTCAGTCCGCTATCTTGTCGTTCCAATCGGCTTTTGACCGAGTCCTTGCCGAGCATGACGCTGACCGGAAAATTCTTTCCAACGTCTCGCAAGAAGTCGAGAAACGAAAAGGACTGCATCCAATCGAAGTTATTGACCACAACGGCAGCATTCGGACCATCGAAGTCCAAGAACTGGCGCATCTGAGTTTCAACACTTGAGACGTTATGTTGCAAGATCTCTTTGGACAAGAGAGACCTCTCGTCTGACTTGCCGCTCGGGTCACCGATCATTCCGGTCGCGCCACCCACCAACGCGATCGGCTTGTGTCCTGCTAACTGAAAGCGACGCAGCATCATCAGAGGCAAGAGCGATCCGACATGCAACGAGTCGGAGGTTGGATCAAAGCCTGCATAGAGAACTGTCGAGGTTTCAAGCTCTTTGGTTACCGCCGCCAAGTCGGTGCATTGGTGCATCAGGGTTCGCCACTGAAGCTCTTCGATTATGTTCATTGTTGCTGTCACGCGTTGACCTCCTAGTCGAATCGGAAAGAACGATAGGCGATACATGCCCAAACGCTAAGGGCACAAAAGCCCATAAAATCGTCACTTTGGCGAAGATATTACAAGAAAACCGCAATGTGTGAAACGGCCATTCGAACTAAGTGGGTCGGTACAAGTCGTTTAGTTATCGAGGAATGTGGATCACTCACGAAGCCCCGGGCCAGCGGGTCATCGTCATTACCATTTCTTCTTGACCTTGCTCCCCTCGCCCCTGTTAGGGGAGAGGGGCTGGGGGTGAGGGGTTTTACGCAGTTTTCTGATCGGAATTTTCAGTCGCATTACCTTGCGTTGCTTCAAAGGACCGAACAAATAACTGCACCTAAGTCATGAGACTTGTTAGTGGCAGTTCCACCCCTCACCCCCCTCTCCCCGAAACGGGGCGAGGGGGAGAAAATCGCAAAGTTTTTTTGATTTTGAGCTTCACCCACCCGCCAATTCTCTCGATCGCTTGACCGCTGCCATCACACCATCAATGACGGCAGACCGGAATCCAGCTCGCTCCATGGTGCTCAATGCCGCGATGGTGGTTCCGCCAGGACTGGTCACTTGCTCTCGCAAAACGGCAGGATGCGTACCGGTTTCTTGCACCATTTTGGCTGTCCCCAAAACCGTTTGCGTGGCCAGCTCCAAAGCCGCTTGCCTGCTCAGTCCCGCCATAACTCCGCCATCACTCAGCGCTTCGATCATCATCAGAACATATGCCGGGCCGGAACCGGAAACCCCGGTCACGCCATGCAATTGGTCATCCGAAACCCGAACAACTTTGCCTACCGCGCCAAAAAGCGAGGTGCACCACTCCAAGTCTTCAGTTGTGACCGCACTTGCGGCCGCAATGCCGCTCGCCCCCTCCAACGATTGACATGGAGTGTTGGGCATGACGCGAATGATTCTCTGCGTACCAAGCCCGCTAGCCAACTTAGGCAACGATATACCAGCCGCAATCGAAACGAGAAGGTGCTTTTCGCTGACCCTAGCTGCGATGCTCGATGAGATATCCAGGAGCGTTTGTGGCTTAACGGCCAGGACGATGCGCGAGCATTTGTCAAAAAGTTCTTCCGGGGATGCCAACAAGGCATTGGGGAACTTCGTCTTTAGCACTTCTATTTGACCGGCGTTCGAATCGCAAAAGGCGATTTCCGAATCAGTCGCCATTCCTGCGAGGATCGCACCGCGGGCAATGGCCGTCGCCATTTGGCCACCACCCAAAAAACCGAATTTCAACTCACTCATGAAACGAACCAATGTGCCTTAAGAACTTCAGCGGTCGCTTGCGATTTGTTTAGCACGTAGAAGTGCACACCTGGGACTCCGCTTTTGAGCAAGTCGGCAACTTGCTGTTGTGCGAACTCCACTCCCGCTGAAAACTGCCATTCCGAATCGGAGTTCTGGCCGAGTCGGCTGACCAGCGAGTCCGGTAGCTTGGCTTTGCAAAGGGATGCGATTCGTTGAATCTGGGAGAGATTGGTCACTGGCAAGATCCCGGGCACGATCGGGATTTTGATGCCAGCTGCAACACATTTATCACAAAACCGGTAGAAGTCTTCGTTGATGTAGAAAAGCTGGGTCACAATAATGTCCGCGCCTGCGTCCACTTTGCGCTTTAGGTTTTCGAGATCGACTTCGGCATTTGGAGCCTCTTGGTGCACTTCTGGATAACCAGCGACCGCGATACCCAGTTGCGGGAATTCGGATCGAATCAAGTCGACGAGCTCGTTCGCGTATTTCAAACCGCCATCGGTTTGCGTGAATTCGGTCTGCCCCTTCGGAGGATCGCCTCGGAGGGCGACAATGTGTTCTATTCCTTGCGAAATGGCGGATTGCAGATAGCCACGCAACTGCTCAACGGTTGACCCGACACAAGTCAAGTGCGAGGCAACCGGCACATCGAACTTGGCCTTTACTTCATTTAAAACCTGGAGTGTTCGATCGCGAGTCGAGCCACCTGCGCCGTACGTGCACGTGAAGAAGTCGGGAGAAAACTCAATGAGCTCGCTAACCGCTTCCAGTAACAGACCTACTCCTTCGTCCGTTTTGGGCGGATACAATTCAAAAGACAGGCCTGGTTTTGCGCCCTTAAAAAAATCACCAAGCCCCATTTGAACATTCCTAAATTGTCTGAAACATGCGTTCGAATTGCGTTGATTTGCGCCAGGGCAAGACTTTGCACCTGGATCTTAACTGTATCAGGGTAACAAAAGCCTGATTCGGTTCAAGATTCCTTGCACGTAAGTTTACCGTGCGTTTTAATCCATGATTCACAAAATCGCGAGAGTACATGGTCCCTTTTCCACCCTTCAATCGCTTAGAACCTAAGCAGAAGTCGCAAAATGCAGACAAAACCACCTGAACCTCTCCGTGGCAAGCGAATCTTGGCCTTCGTCGGTGACATTTACGAGGACCTAGAACTTTGGTATCCCAAACTGCGATTGATCGAATCTGGAGCCACTTTCGTGATCGCTGGCGAGGAAGCCGGAACCGTTTACTCAGGCAAGAACGGTTATCCCTGCAAATCGGACATGCGAATCGATGACGCCCAATCAACCGATTTCGATGCCGTTCTGCTACCTGGTGGTTTTATGCCTGATCGCCTACGGCGACTGTCGAGTGTCAAACGACTGATTGCGGAGTTTGCGGAGCAAGAAAAATGTGTGGCAGCGATCTGCCATGGCGGTTGGTTGGCGATTTCCGCCGGAGTTTATTCCGGAGTTCGGGTGACTGGCTCGCCTGGAATCAAAGACGACTTGGTCAATGCAGGCGCCATTTGGGAAGATGCACCCGTCGTTGTCGACCGACATTTTGTGAGCAGCCGCAAACCTGATGACTTGCCTTGGTTCGCTCATGCGATGATTGAAGTGATGGTGGGGAAAAGCGTTTAAGAGCGAGGCAGGAAAAACAGACCACGACGCGTAGCCGAATTCGTAAGAATTCCGCTGGTTCTGAATTCGCACGAATTCAGCTACGCAAGTTGCCAATCCGCCCCTCGTCTCAACAAAATTTGCCTTCCCATGTCATAAGTCAAAATAGGTGATCGCAATGACCGCGCAAGAAATCCTTGACGAAATCCAACCGTTAGGCAGCGACGGTTACAAACGCATTATCTTCAAGCACGGCGTGCAAGAACCGTGCTTTGGCGTGAAGATCTCTGACTTGCAGAAGATCGTCAAGCGGATCAAAAAGGACTATCAACTTGCATTGGACCTCTACGATACCGGCGTTTACGACGCCATGTACTTGGCTGGGCTCATTGCAGATGATGCCAAGATGACCAAGAAAGATCTCAAGCATTGGCTTGCCAAAGCTTATTGCCGCCCGCTATGCGGTTGGACGGTCGCTTGGGTTGCTGCCGGTAGTTCGTACGGATGGGAGTTGGCATTGGAATGGATCGATTCCAAAAAGCCGCTTAGTGCTGTAGCAGGATGGGCCACGCTATCCAGCATTGTCGGTATCACCGACGATGCAAATTTGGATATAGTCGTTTTGAAAAAGCTGCTTCAACGCGTTCAGAAGTCGATTCATTCTGAGCCCGACGAGGTTCGTTACCACATGAATAGCTATGTGATTGCTGTGGGCTCAAGTGTTGCGGGATTAACCGAGACAGCCGTTCAGGTCGGTGAAAAGGTTGGACCTGTTACTGCAGATTTAGGAGACAACGACTGCAAAGTTCCTTATTCGCCGGACTATATCGAGAAGGTCCGCAATCGAGGTGCAATTGGAAAGAAACGGAAGTCCGCCAAGTGTTAAGGCGAGCGGCAGCTTGACAACTAACTTACGCCTTGACGCGCATGCAGCTAGGCGGAGTGTGCGCAATCGTCGCGGAGCGACGAGCGACAATGTCGCCCTTCGCTCAGCGAAGGTAGCGTGCGGCAAGACCGGTATCTCAATCCTTCGCAACGGGCTCCTTCCGCGGGCTCAAAACCCAAGGTGATTTCGAGACGACTTCCATAGTCGTTCCGCGCGCCCGCACAGGTGTTTGGAAATTGTCTAAGTCTTCATCCAAAATATCCTCAGCAACCCATAGCTTGAAATACCCGTGACGATTGATACGTCCCGCTGGTTGCATTTCATAGTCAGGGTTTTTCTTGTTTTCGACCAACATCCAATTGTAGGGTTCGCGAGTAAAATCGACGCCCAAGATCTTTCCTTCGATCAGGCGGGCTTTCGAAAGGTA
>CANHVO010000320.1 GCA_947463915.1 Planctomycetaceae bacterium | reverse complement strand
TTCATCGCATCGTCGGTACGAAAGAAGTGCGAAAAGATGGGGCCGTCGAAGTCAAAAGTTTGCTTCCATCGATGCGAGCCTTCGCGAACGGCATCCTCAAGGTTCGCCCACATTTTCCACATCACGCGATTGGAATAGTGAATGTACCCAGTCATGCGGCGAGGACTATCCTGCGTCAAATAAGCCTCCGCAACGGGAGTGTTGAAATATGTTTCTTCGTTCCGCGTCAACAAGCCAAACGCGACACAGCTATCCAATAGTGTCATCAATGCAGTCCGATCGCATTCAAGCAGGGTGACCAACTCGTTTAACGGCTTTCCCGCTTTGAGAGCATCGAAGACGCCTAGCTCGACGGCGGCAAACATGACTTTTGACCTCCGAAAGGCCTCGAGTAGATCGAGGACAATGGCGGGATCTGGAATGGAGAGGTCTGAAACTTGCATCGTTAGTTCTTCAGTCAAAAAGTGCGTGCAACATGATTTGGATTTCTGGCTTCTATTCTATCGCGAGCTAAAAACTCGACGATTCGTTCCAGAACAATCAGGACAGAAAAATCGAACGCAGAAAGATAATTCGCGAATATTTTTCTGCGTTCGATCTTTCTGCCAAATGTTAGCCTGCGGATTGCTGATCTGGATACTTGATTCTGCCGTGATAGATGGCCGTTAGGCTCTTGATCAGCGAACGTTTGATCGTTTCCAGGTGTTGTAGCGTTAGGCCGCATTCATCAAACTGACCATCCAGCAATTTCTTCATTGCAATCTGCTCCACCAGATTTTGCAATCGCGATGCGGTTGGTTCAACGAGCGCTCGAGATGCGCTTTCGACAGCATCAGCCATCATCAAAACGGCCGCTTCCTTGGACTGCGGCTTTGGCCCCGGATAGCGGAACGAGGTTTCAGAAATTTCTTCGCCGTGAGGATCCTGCTCACTCTTCTTCGTTGCCAATCGATAAAAGTACTCGACAAGCGTAGTACCATGATGTTGCTCGATGAAGTCAACAACCGGCGTTGGGAGCCTGTGTTGACGGCCCAAGTCAGCCCCGTCTTTAACGTGGGCAATGATCACCAATGTGCTCATGGCGGGTTGCAATGTGTCGTGTCGATTCGCACCTGGCGTTTGGTTCTCTACGAAATAGTTCGGCTTGAACATTTTGCCAATGTCATGAAAACAAGCTCCAACTCGAACAAGCAGTCCATTAGCCCCAATACTCTCAGCGGCAGACTCCGCCAAGGCAGCCACCGAAATACTATGGTTGTAGGTTCCTGGGGCTCGTTGGGCTAACTGCCTAAGCAATGGATGGCTCATATCGCTCAGCTCGAGCAAACTCAAGTCGGTTTGGACATCAAACAGTTTTTCTGCGAATGGAAGCAGGCATGTCACAATCGGTCCACACAGCAATGCACACAATATCGCTTGCCACGTCGCCTCGGAAATCAACTGCATAGGGAAAATCGAAGCTGTCGAAGACTGGAAGCTGCTAACTGCCGGGCCGTCCGTTACCACGCCACCGGTTTGTCCCGTCATCACTCCCAACCCTAAAACCGTCATGAAGACGACCAAGGCTACTCCTGCTCCAACATAAAACAACTTGGTCCGTGTTCGAATACGGCCACAAAGCAGAATGGACGAGGCCGAAGCCGCCGCCAACGTGATGAACTCAGCTAGATCGACACGCGTGCAGAAAACGACCAACATAGCCAAGGCCGCCATCAACATCAGAGCTGTTGGCCGACCAAATGCGATAGTAGCGATGATGGCCGTCAATGTGATTGGCAGTAACTCTGCTCGAAATGGATCCTGCGACGCTAAAACGGCCAAGAAGACACACACGACGCACAGCAATAACAATCGGAACAATTTCCACGTGTTCGTCACCAGGGATCGATCCAGCGATTGGAAAATAAAGAAACCACACAAGATATAAAGCGCTGTAATCAAACCGACGAAAGCCGCCAATCGCTGTACTCTTTCGCGTGTACTTAAGTTTTTGGTGTATGCCTCATGTTCCGCTCTCAATAAGGATAGTTCCTTCTGGTCCAATACACGCCCTAACGGAACGAGTGCGCCAAACGACGGATCGTAAGAGATGGTGGCTGGCTTGATGTTGTTAATCGCTTCAAGTTTCGCTTGATTACTTAAGTCTTGTCGAAGTGTCAGGGTCTCGGGAAGCCGCGTTGCCAGGTAGTTGTGAACCATATCCGCTAGCAACAAGGCTTCTGACGCCTTGAATCGATCCAGAAATTCCAGTTCGAGGGAACCACGCAGCGTGATAACAACATCCGCAATGCGAATATGATGCAACTCGGCTTCGATCTTTTGCGATTCATTCCCCGCTTTAATGATGCGGATGCTTCGATGGTTGTATTGGTCGGCATCAATCGTCAGTGCTCGAAGCAATCCTTTCTCTTCGATAGGTGCAAAGACCTCTCGCATCCCTCCATCAAATTTGGAAATGTCCGCTTCCGTAGCCAATGTCTTTTGAATCGCAAGCAGCGCTTGTTCATTAGTGACTTGCCGCTCGTCTGGATTGAGCACGGAGACGCCAAATTGCTTCAGGATCTCAATTTGCTTTTCAGTCAGTGCTGTCGGATCAGCGGCTTCGCGAACGGCGAAGATTGCATCCATCACACCTCCTCTGAGTTGCACGATCGGCTCTTTGTTGTTTTCGTAGATTGGCAAAACCTCGCGACCCGCTTGGATGCGCAAATCGCGGGTTTTGACATCGTCCTCGACCTTGAACGGAATTCTTGCAAGAATCGCGCGCTGGGGTATGTAGCCCTTTCGATATGCGAACGGCGGTTCCCAACCGCGCACGAAAACGGTCAAGATTGCTGCGGCTGCAATGGCCAACCCCAGACGAGCCAAAGCGTCAAACGAAGTAACGCGTTCAAACAGCCGACGCCAAGGATAGCGATCGACTCTTAAATTGGCAGCTCGTTCGCTGCGTGTTTTCGGGTTGGATGTAGAAGACATAGGTCTTGTGTAAGCCTAGCGATCGCCAGCGGGGAAAGCCCGGCCGCTTGCTGAATTCCCGCCGATGGAGCGATTGGGGCCAGGTCCATGACTTGGGCCATCGTAAGCCGCAACAATTTTTCTTACCAATGGATGCCGCACTATGTCACCTTCATTGAGTCGCACAAAGCTGATTCCTTCGATACCTTGTAACCGCTGCACTGCATCTCGCAATCCGCTCGAAACTCCTGATGGCAAATCCACTTGAGTGATGTCGCCGGACACGACAATCTTGGAGCCTTCACCCATACGAGTCAAAAACATCTTCATCTGAGCGACGGTCGCGTTTTGCGCCTCATCCAATATAACAAATGCTTGATTCAACGTTCTACCCCGCATATAAGCCAGCGGTATGACTTCGATCAAATCTTGCTCCATAAGAAACTTGACCTGGTCCAAGTCGACCATTTCATTGATCGCATCCATCAAAGGACGAAGGTAGGGATTCAGTTTTTCGTGCAAATCACCGGGAAGGTAACCGAGGCTTTCTCCAGCTTCAACCGCTGGCCGCACCAATACAATCTTTCGAATTTGGCGTGCCTTGAGCGCTTCGACCGCAGTTGCCACCGCCAAATAAGTCTTTCCGCATCCAGCTGGACCAATGCAAAACGTCATGTCGTGGCTGCGAATGGCGTCGACGTAGATGGATTGTCCTTCGGTCCTCGGCTTGATCCGCCGACCCGCATTGCCAATTTGTAACTCCTGGCGTTCGAATGCGGGTGTGCTACCCTTGCCTGCAGCCTGCGTGAGCGCGTCGGCCACTTCGTCGGGGCCAAGTGTTCCCGTGCGCGTGACTTTGTCCTTGAGACGCTCGAGAATCTCTGTCGCCAGTCGAACGGAGTCGGTTGGTCCAGAAATGCGAATTTGGCCATTGCGATGCGTGATTGCGACCCCAAGCTGGTTTCGCACCAATCGCAAATTGTTGTCCTGCGGACCAAAGAGCTGAAGAGCCAAATGGGGGTCCGACAAAGTCAATGTCGATTCAGACATATGGTTGTTTGATTGCTTCTACTAAAGGCATCGCAGTCTCAGATGACGAAAAGTTTCGATCATGTGAGTTTGGCGATTATTCCAAGATACCCAACAATTGCTGACGGCAACAAGGAATCTGTAACATCCCAGACACCTCCGAGACCAGGCAGCAGTGCCCCGCTATCCTTAGCCCCTACAGTCCGCTTTACCATCGACTCTAACAGATCTCCTACAAGCCCTATCAGTGTCAGAAGACAACCCAAAAGTGCAGGCCCCCAGACGAATCCTCCGCCAGGAACACCGCACCAAGGAAGCAACACCCTCAGGAAAAAATAGGCGATAACAATGCTCAAAAGCATCCCGCCAATCAGCCCCTCAATCGTCTTGCCGGGACTGATCGAAGGAATCAGCTTATGGCGCCCAAAAGACTTGCCCGCAAAATAAGCTCCTGCGTCAGCAAACTTAATTATCGCAAGCAAAGCGATTAAGTGAAGCATCCCATCAAACGAACTTCCCTGCATTCGAACCAAAAACCAAAAACTCAGACAGCCAACCACATACGTGATGACAAACGAGGACAACATCCATTCCAAGGTTGTTCGCTCTGATTCCGTTGCGTTTTCATTTGGCTCCAAAGTTTTCGACATTTGGCTGAAACGCCACATCGCTTCTAGCCCGCTCGCACCAACACCGGTCATCACTCCAATGAGCAGCCAGCCGGCGCGGCCAACGGGGCAGTCGACCGGATAGGCTCTGTTCATGACGACGCTATACCAGACCGGAAACAAGATCACGGTGGATGCGAGGCTGCAATGCACCAATACGCTCCGCACTCGAATCGACCATCGCTTGGCCAACAATTGGCTCAATTCGGTCGCCGTGCCAAGCGTCATGAAGACATACAGCGGAATCATCCAAACCCCAGCTTGGCCTGCAATAGGAAACCAAAGATCCAATCCGATCAGGAAAAGAGAGGATGCAATGAGTATAAAGGCAGAAAGTAGCCTACGATGCAGCACGTTCGATAACTTCTTTCTGGTGTTGAACCGTCATCATAATTATGTACTCACCCTCAGCCCCTGTCGCAGGCTTTTTAGTAGCGAAAGTCGTCAAGACTTTCGGCTGCGTCACCTAAACGACCGAAACTCTTGACGAGTTTCGCTACAAAATACTTTACATCGATGCCGTTTCGGCCGAGGGGAGCGATATCGAAAACCGGGGCTAGCGCCCGTCGGCTAACCAGACATCACACGTTGAACAAGAAGTGACAAATGTCGCCATCTTGCATCACATAAGTCTTTCCTTCTGTCCGAAGCTTGCCTGCCAGCCGAATTTCCTTTTCGGTGCCATACTTTTCCAAATCGTCCAGCGTGAAGACTTCGCAGCGGATGAACCCTCGCTCAAAGTCGCTGTGGATCACCCCGGCTCCTTGTGGTGCAGTCGCTCCGATGGGAACCGTCCAAGCTCGGACTTCTTTTTCGCCGGCGGTGAAATAACTCTGCAAGCCTAAAGTCTCATAGGCCTTGCGAGCAATCGTATGCAACGCTGGCTCCTCTAGCCCGACAGCCTTCAGCATTTCTGTCCGATCCGGTTCATCCAATTCCGCAATCTCGGCTTCCAATTTGGCGCAAACCGGCACAACCTGAGCCCCGACGTTTTCCGCAAAGGCTCGAATCTTAGTAACCAATTCGCTCGTGCCATGCAAATCGGAGTCGTCGACGTTGGCAATGTACAGAATCGGCTTGGCCGTCATCAATCCGTAGCTGGAAATTGCCTTGGCTTCTGTTTCTTCCAGCTTCAGCTTTCTCAGGGGCAACTCTTTGTTCAAGTGCTCCATGCAATGCTGGATCGCAATCACTCGCAACTTAGCTTCCTTGTCGCCACTTCGAGCCGAACGCTCCGCTTTTGGCAACGCGTTTTCCAGAGTCTGAATATCGGAGAACATCAACTCCATTTCGATGGTCTCGATGTCCGATAGCGGATCGACTTTGCCGCCGACGTGAATCACATCAGGGTCCGCGAAACAGCGAACCACTTGCAAAATCGCGTCCACCTCGCGAATGTGACTCAAGAACTTGTTGCCAAGCCCCTGCCCCTCGCTAGCGCCTTTCACGATGCCGGCGATATCCACCAACTTGAGCATCGCCGGAATGACTTTTTGCGGGCCAACTAATTTCGCAATACGATTCAATCGATCGTCCGGCACGCTGATGATCCCTTCGTTGGGATCGATCGTGCAGAACGGATAGTTTGCAGCTTGGGCCGATTGCGAGCCGGTCAAGGCGTTGAACAGGGTGCTTTTGCCTACGTTCGGTAGGCCTACGATTCCAGCTTCCATTTTTAAATCGGTCGTCCTAGTTTTCGTGACGCAAGAGTGGGAACAAAATAACGTCGCGGATACTACGCGAGTTGGTTAACAACATGATCAATCGATCGATACCGATGCCCAGACCGCCCGCTGGTGGCATGCCATATCGCAACGCACGAACGAAGTCGTGGTCCATTTTGGCCATCGAGTCCTCTTCCGCCATTCCGTCTAGTTGCGTTCGGAATAGCTTTTCTTGAAGGATCGGGTCGTTGAGTTCGGTGTATGCGTTTGCCAATTCCATTCCATGAATGAACATCTCAAAACGCTCTGCAATCTCAGGATGGCCATCCTTTCGTTTGGTGAGTGGGCAGATGCTAGCCGGGTAGTCGATCACAAAAATCGGGCCGATCAATTTGTCCTCTACTTTTTCTTCGAAGACTTCGCTCACCACCACATCCGGGTGTTTGCCGGCGGGATTGAGACCGATCTTCTTGGCCAACGCCGCCACACCTTCTGTGTCCGACATTTTGAGACCGGTATGCTCCTCAAACAAACTGCCGTAGGTGCGGCGTTGGAATGGCGGAGTGAAATCGATATCGAGGTCGCCCCATTTGAGCTGATACCCTTGGCCTGTGGCCTTGATGGCATCGCAAATGATCTGTTGCGTCAGGTCCATCATCGTTTCGTAATTAGCATATGCCCAGTAAAGTTCAATCATCGTGAACTCAGGGTTGTGCTTTGGGCTGATCCCTTCGTTGCGATAGACACGTCCCATTTCGTAGACGCGTTCGATACCGCCAACCATCAGTCGCTTGAGGTGCAGCTCGAGCGCAATTCGCAAATACAGTTGCATATCGAGCGCGTTGTGGTGCGTCACGAATGGCTTGGCCGCCGCACCGCCTGCGATCGTGTGCAACGTTGGTCCCTCGACCTCAACGAATTGGTGCGTCGCCAAGGTTGCACGGATCGAATGAATGATCTTGGTTCGCTTGAGGAACGTCTCCAATGAATCGGTGTTGTAGGTCAAATCGACGTACCGCATTCGCTGTCGCAACTCGGCATCTTGCAATCCCGCATGCTTCTCCGGTGGTGGCTCAAGCGTCTTGGTCATGAAGTGGAGACGGGTTGCGATGACCGTCAGTTCACCGGTATTGGTGCGGCCGAGTCGACCATCAATTCCGACCAAATCACCGAAGTCCAAGAGTTTGGCCAAATCGAAATCGGCGTCAGGCACTTGGCCTTTGGCGATCATAATTTGAATGTCGCCGGTCCAATCGCGAATATTGAGAAAGAACAGTTTGCCCGCGGTTCGCAGAAGCATGATACGGCCAGCGACTCGGACGTCGGGACCGATTTCTTCGCCAGCGCCTTGGCTCGCTTTCCACGCTTTGTAATCGATTGGTTCCGCGCCGGGCAACTTTGCTGCTTCAAAATCGGGGAGAGGAACGAGGGTTCCATCCTCTTTTTTGAACTGCACTTGGTTTGCCATTTCGCGAACTGGACCGTTAAAAGTGCGGTTGTCGAACCGAGCACCCCACGGATCCAAGCCGAGAGCTTCAATTTTCTTAAGTTTTTCAAGCCTTGCAGCCTGGTGAACCCCTAAACCGGTGTTGTCTTGATCCTGAGAATCGGCCATGTTTGAGCAGTTGCGAGTGAATGGTATGGGTAAGAAGGTGCAGATTGTAGGAAAAAGTGATGGAAAACCAAGCAGTCAAACCGCCAATGATCTTAATTGTGGAAAACGACCCACTTTTGCTGACCGGAATGTCCGCAATTTTGGATCAAAAGGGCTATCGATGTTTTTTGGCGAGGGAGACTTCGGTCGGCCTGAAAGCCACGCAAGCGATGACGTTTGATCTCATTGTTCTGTCTTTTGGACGGGATGCGATCCAAGCGGCGAACGACGCCTGTCTTTTGCGAGGGCTGGACACGACCCGTGAGCTTCCGGTTCTCTTTTTGGCCGAAACCTTTGAGCCGACTTGGATTGAGCCCTTGAATTTGGCTGGCGGCGTGTACTGCTTGCCGAAACCCTTCGATCCAGAGGTTTTCCTCGAATTGGTGGACAAGGCACTATGCCTCCCCCATTTGGCGGTTGCCAAAATAGCTCCACCCAAAGCCCACTTTGCCAAAGACTGGGTGCGTCTAAGCTAATCACATCGTAATGTATTTTACCCCTCC
>CANHVO010000319.1 GCA_947463915.1 Planctomycetaceae bacterium | reverse complement strand
GCTAGCGAACTTGGGCCTTGTGCCCAACGTTCGCAACGTGCTTGGCGTGCTAGCGAACTTGGGCCTTGTGCCCAACGTTCGCAACGTGCTTGGTGTGCTAGCGAACTTGGGCCTTGTGCCCAACGTTCGCAACGTGCTTGGCGTGCTACCACCGGTTCGACTTACTCCAGCACCAACTCAGCAAAGTCGAGACTCTCGACTTGGTCTCGCAGTCTTGGGTGAACGAAGATACGAACTCGTTTGACCATGTCGTCGAATTGTTTGGTGGCTAGTGCATGGACCACCGGTGACAATTCGCCGAGCGTTCGATAGCTTCCATTGCGTTGACGCACATCCAATTGGAACTGCACTTCTAATTTGACCGGCGGTGCATCGATGAGAACTTCGTGCGGATTGACTTCCTGTCCCGTTTTTGCTTGGATTCTCGAAGCGAGTCGGGACGACAGCTCTACGATCTCCGAGTAAGGTCTTCTTGCAAGTGCGCTATGCTGTTCCGGGTTGTTCACGAAATCGAATTGAGCAACGCGCTTGTAGAGCTGACGCTGCCGACCGAAGAGCCCCTCGATGCAAGGACTGCAATCTTGATTCGCACACGCATCAAGCAGCGAATCGATCATCTCAGGTTCCACCATATCGATCCACGATTCTGCGACTGCGAGATCGTCCCTGATTTCGTAGACCGCACGTTGAAGCATGGCTGTAGCGCTGCGAACGGCATGGTGCCAGTAGACTTCGCTAAACATGACGTACCGAGCGAAAACCATCATCTCGGCAGCCGTTCGGCCTTTGTCTGTGATCGCTAAACGATTTCGAGCCGAATCGATGCAGAGCGAACTAACCAATCGATTTCGATCAAAGTTGCGACCGTACGGAACGCCAGCGTGGACGGAATCTCGTTCCAAATAATCCAGCTTGTCGATGTCGATTGGGCCGCTCAACATGGATTGGAGTAACGCCAGTTGTGGATTTTCGTTGGTGTGGTTTTCAGAGTCGAGCGGCGACAGCGATGATACTGACAACGAAGTTGCTGTTAAAGTTGGTGTCGGCGAGAGAAGATTCGCAACGTCAAGCGGTTGGATCCCCCAGTCGTGATCGAGCACATCAGCAAGTTCGCCTTTGGTAATTAAGCGGCTGGCCAACAACTCATGGCGTGGGATGTTGCTCAGATGCAAGTCTTCGAGGACATGGCAAAACGGCCAATGCCCGATATCGTGCAGCAAAGCCGAGACGAGGAAGAGCTTCGCATCGTATTCGCTCAAGACATTACCTAAGTCGTCTGGCCCAGAGAGTCGTTGAAGGAAATCGATTGCGTTTCGGTAGACACCGAGCGAATGCTCCATTCGCGTGTGGGTTGCGCCTGGATAGACGAACGCAACCATGCCTAGTTGGCTGATCCGCGATAACCGCCGGAAAGCTGGTGTGTCGATAACCTTCTTGAGTCGGGCCGTGACGGGAACGTTGATATCCGGCGAAATGCGAATCACGGAGGATGGAGCGTTTAGCTCGGGAATACCCCAGTTATTTTTCATTCGCAATGACTCTCGATTCATTCCCGATTTTCTTTTCTTCCGCTTCTTCTTCTTCTTCTTCTTCGTCGTCATCTTCTGACGCGGAGATAGCCCATTCCGGGTAAGGCTGATCGGCTTTCATCGCATTCCATAGAATACGATTGAGCAAGTCTTCTGGCGCCTTGTCGACTTGAGAGAAGTTGATCGTAGCCGATTGCTCGGCGAAGTGACGTTGGATGGGATCGACAATCGCGGCTAATGGCTTATTCAATTGGTCGAGGGGGATTTCAATGGCAACTGCATCAAACGGAGTCAGATCGGGAGTTTCTTGGAAGCAGTCGAACATAGGCGTGGCCCCAGCGTCGAATTGGTTCATCGGAGGTAGTCCCAAGATCTGCTCCATGGTTCGCAGGATGCTGGTTGTGTTGTACCGCGTGCTTATTGTTTGCTGACGCTTTGTGTAGGGACTGATGCAGTAGGCGGTCGTACGGTATCCGCTCACATGGTCCCAGCCGTTCTGAGGATCATCTTCGATACCGAAGATTGCCATCTTGGGCCAGAACTTCGAATGGCTAAGTCCTTCGACGATGCGAGCAAACGCTAGGTCATTGTCAGCCATGCATGATGCCGGTGTTGGGGATTTGGCGTCGGTACCGCTGGTGTGATCGTTGGGCAAGCAGATCAGGATCAAATTTGGAAGATTGCCCTTTTTCTCGAAGTCCGCGAGTTCTTTCAAGATAAAGTCCGCGCGAGCTTGATCGGGCACTTCCATGGCCCAGCCGACATAGTCCTTCGGCGAGTAATCGCGGATACTTTCGATGGCGGGCTCGCTTTCGAAGATCACTTCGTCAGCTCCTTTCCAGGTTCGAAAGCAAGCCATGTAGTCGGGCTTGCCTTTGGTATTGGCGTCGCGGAAACGAACTTTCGGCTTCATGAATTCGCCGTAATTGCGAATGGTTTTACGATGGAGAACGGCGTTGTCCCAGATGAATCCGGCCGGCGAATAGGCGAGCGCATCGGCTTCGTCGTCCCCCATTCCGTCTGGATAACTTCTTGGGAAGCCGGCGAAACTCTTTTCGAGGTAGGCGTTCGAAAGGGCAGAGGTGGTCCAGTTGTGTCCGTCGGCGCTCAAGATGCCGCAGCAATAGGTGTTGTCGAGCAGAACGAACTGGTCGACCATGCGGTGCTGATTTGGCGTGATGTTTCGGCCGAAGATGCACAAGCCAGGATCGCCGTTTCCTCTCGCGATATCGCCGAAGACCTGATCGTAGGTACGATTTTCTTTGATGACGTAGACGACGTGTTCGATGGTGCTTGGTTCGCCGATCCGTTCAGGAATTGGACGAGCGGGTTGGTTGGGGCGTGGTGGGAGGGCTGCATCGCGAATCGCGTTGCGTCGCATGTTTTTGGCGACTTGTTCGGAGAGAACCGCAAGTTGCTCATTCGTCGGGATGGGAACGATACTGATCGAGCCATTGTGTTGGTGCGAGTTGAAGCCTTGGCTTTTTTCCATCTTGGATGGTTTCTCGGGAAGGCCTTTTAGATTGGCCACACAGACTTGATTGCGGGCAGCATCGAAACCAACAGCGCCTGGGTACCAACCGACAGGAATGAGTCCTCTAAGGATCGTTTCGCCTTTGTCTTCAGGATCAAACGACATGAATGCAATCGCGTTTTGGGAGCCATTCGCTACGAAGAGAGTATCTCCATTGGCATTGAACGCGAGAGCGTTAGGGGCTGCACCGTAGATATCCGACTGTTTTGCATTGACGAATACGGTTTCGAGGACTTTTCCACTTTCGGTAGAGAGGATGGACAGGGAATCGCTGTTGGTATTGGCACAGACAACGAATTTGCCATTGGGTGAAACAGCCAGGTCGGTTGGGCTGAGGCCGACCATCGTGGTCTCCGTTTCCCAAGTCTTTAGATCGATGATCGAGACGGAGCCTTCGTTGGCAATATGGCGAACGGGATCGACACGGACGGTCGTCCCTTTGCCAGCGGGACCGGTCAAGCTATCGGCATCGGGAAGACGCCCACCCCAATTGCTAACGAAGGCTTTGTTGTTGTGAATCACAACATCGTAGGGAGCGACACCTACCGGGATTTTTCGATCGACGCTGCCATCGGCCAAGTTGATTACGATCAAGGAGTTGGACAGATTACCGCAAACCAAGAGTTTGCCAGCTGTCTCGTCGAGAGCAAGTCCGCTGGGAATCTCTTGAGGGCGTCGCGGGGCTTTGGCGTTTGGGAGTGGAATCGTAAACGAGGGAGTGTGCGTTCCGTCCGTGGCAACTGAAAAGACTTTGATGGAGCCGGTTACGTTGCTCATGTAGAGGCGTTTACCGTCGGCGCTATAAACGAGTCCAGTGTAGCTGACGAGTGCGCCAGCATCTGGTTTCAGGATGTTTGGGGAGGCGACATCTGGTTCCTTGGTCTGATCCTTTGCTGGGAAGTCGACAGATTGTCGCACGACTCGGGTCTCAGGATCGATCACGATCAGCTTGTTCGTCTTGCCTGAGGTTACAAGCGATTTGCCATTGGGCGATAGAGCTAGTACTTGCGGCCTCATGCCAGCCAAGTCGATTTTGTGACCGGCTGGAGTCACGACAGTAACTGGAGTTTCGATCTCTGTTAGGTTTGGTAGAGCTACAGTTGGTTCCTGCGAACAAGCGACCGAAGCGTGGACAATTAGGCAAAAAATTGCCTGCAGTGGCATTCGTCGCAAATTTTTTTCTGAAGTCATTTTTGTGTCCGAGGGGGCAAAATGGTTGGTAGGTAGGTTGGGGCGATATTGAGTGATGTAACCACGATTTCTGAGTTCGCAATTACGTAGTTTACAGGTTTTGCGGTGGTTGGTTTCGCATTGCGAAGGGATTAAGGCCATGTCCACTAAAATTAACAAACTGCCGGTTGGGTAGTCTGGATGTGCGCTGGGGGTGGAGAGGCGAGCGCCCTACATTGGGTAGTGTTTCTGTGTTGCGACTTTTGAGCTGTACCGCAAGGGGGATAGAGGCTGTAATTCAGTTAATTTTCTTGACTTTGGTCGCTGATTGCCAATAATCATTCGTCATTGGGAATTTTGAGTGAATTTTTGCGGGTGGATCGGTCCTACGACGCGTTGTGGTTGTCAGCGACACCTGGAATTTTCGAGAAGCAGCGCAGTTATTCCCCAATTGAAATTTGGCAGGTGTTTGGCGTCACTTGCATGATGAATACACAATTTGGAGGGCCTTGAGTTAATGAGCAATCTTTGTAAGAACGTTTTTGAAGCGATTTTGAAGTATGGACACGATGAGGATTTCGATCCAGTTGTGGACATGAAATTTCTGCCAACAGATGCTCCAGCTGGCTCGCAAGAGAAGATAGAAGTTCTTCGAAAGCGAGTTGAACTCGGGCAGCCTCTATGGCACAACGATGACCGAGTGGACTACAGCGGTTTGACGGGCGCAATTCGCCCCCGCGAGTAAACTTAGACAACCTCCATCGTACTTTTGAAGTCGTGTAAGGCTCGGGACGCATCCCGAGCCTTTTTTCGTTTGTTGGGCAGACTGCATTGCGATGGGCGGCGCCCAGGAGAGAGTGGTTGGCCACAATATTTGCATTTAAGTGAGAAACTAAGCTTATGATTACCGAGCTTCTTAAATAATATGGGAGATACCGGTTCGACTGCTTACATTCGAAACCATTTTAGCTTCAGTCTCCCGAAACTTATGTTGACCTGCTAACATTCATTTTTGTCGGAATTTGGTTCGGAGAACCGCAAGTTTATTGTTCGGTTAGGTGCATTCATATGAGCGAGCAAAGCAACACAAACGTTCTCATCGATGAGACCTATGAACATATGCGACGTTTGGCTGCCAGTTATCTGCAGCTTGAGTCATCGACCGTGACCCTGTCTCCGACGGTGCTTGTGCATGAAGCGTACGTTAAACTCTCCAAGCAGGTTTCCGACAAGTATCAAAGTCGCGGTCATTTTTTGGCGATCGCGGCGACTATGATGCGTCGGATTTTGGTGGACCATGCACGAGCTCGTCATCGCATCAAACGCGGTGGTGAGCGAGTTCGAGTCTTGTTTGACGAGGACGCGACGATTGCTCCGTCGCGCGACAGTGACGTATTGGCATTGGATGAGGCGCTCGAAGAGCTTCAGCAGTTGGATGCGAGGCAAGCGAACATAGTTGAAATGAGATTTTTTGGTGGGATGACGGTTCCTGAAGTGGCCGATGTGCTGGGGTTGTCAACTAGGACAATTGAAAACGAATGGAAGATGTGTCGCGCTTGGCTTAGAAAACGACTCGATGTGGAAGCACAACCTTGACTCCTGAGCAGTACGCTCGAGCAAAAGAGCTATTTATCGATCTTGTGAACAAGTCGTTGCGGGAACGAGAATCCCGTTTAAATTCCGTGGCCTCCGAAGATCCGGAGGTTGTTCGAGAAGTTCGAGGGCTGCTGGCTCAGCACTTTAGTCGAACGATTATGGAGCCGACTGGCAAGATCTCCAAAACGACGGTTCAGAGCCGATCGATCTCAACTCTTGGGCTTCAACGTATTAGCCATAGTTTGGTTGGGGGCGTGTTGCCTTTGGCGTCTGCAATGGGCGCTGCATTTTTCTTGATTGCCGTTGGTTGGTATTTGCAGTCGGAATTGATTCGTCGTTCGCGGGTTGAATACGCTTCCGTGTTGGCATCGATGGCGGAACAAAAAAGCATATTGGTCCTACAATGGGCCCGCGGCCATGAGTTGCGAGTGCAAGATTGGGGGCGTCAGAAAGAGCTTCAGCAGTTAGTCATAAGCTTAGAAGAGCAAGTGCAGGCACCAGGTTTAGACGAGTATAGCCGAGCGAAGATTCTGCGAAACGCGGAGGAGCAAAAGAAGCTCAAGTCTGTCTTTGAAAATCAAGTTGCGTTGCCCATTAAGCTTGAGACGGACACCAAAGTAGAAAGTGTGAAGGCAGAAGAGCGATCGAAGCTCAAATATGCGATTTGGAGTCGCAACTCGATTTTGCTGGCAGATTGGCAATACAGTAATGACGAAGTCAAACTTGGCAGTCTTACGACTTCCGTTGGTGCTACCATCTTGAAGCGTGTTTTCGATCGAGCTGCCTCGTCTGTCGAGTTACCTCGCCCTACGGCCGAAACGATCTCGGAAAAGTACCCGATGGAATCGACCGAGCAGTACGCCATGTTTATCGTACCGATCTTTTCGCCGGAAGATCCCAAGATGGTCATCGGCGCAATGATGATCCGTAGTCCCGTGTTTTTGGACGAGTTGGAGAGCCTGCTTTCGAATACAGTTTTGCGCGAGAGCAACACCTATCTGTTGGATGAGCGTGGGGCCATTGCAACCAAAGCCCAGAATCTCACAGACCTTCAAAAGTTACCCTCTTTTACGACCCTGAAAGAAATACGCGGCGCTCCTATCTTCGAGGCCAGGGATCCAGGCGGAAATGTACTTGGCGGTTTCAAACCTACAGAAGATCGAACCGAGTGGTCGTGGACAAAGCCGGGCAAGACCATCTCGCAACCCAAGAGCGGTTTGGATGTGGTCGGATACCGAGACTATCGAGGTCGCGAGGTGGTGGGGGCGTGGAATTGGATTGAACCACTCAATCGACTTTTGGTTTTGGAAATTCCAAAGGAGGAGGCGTTTCGGAATCACGTGTTCATCGATCGCGCGTTCAAGATTTTATACGGTATTCCAATTTTGATCTCATTGATCATCGGCGGATTGTCTTTGCGCCGTGCGTTCCGCGGGATCGAGTTAACCAACCGTTCGCTCGGGTCGTACATCCTGCGAGAGAAAATTGGTGAAGGTGGACTTGGTATCGTCTATCGCGCAGAGCACAAGCTGCTCGGTCGAACCGCAGCCATCAAGCTGATCAAAGAACCGCTTGCTAATGCTGGTACTCTGAAGCGTTTTGAACGGGAGGTTCGGATGGCATCGAAACTGAGTCATCCCAATACTGTTAGCATTTATGATTTTGGAATTTCGAAGGACGGACTTTTGTTTTGCGCGATGGAGCTCGTCGAGGGGGTCAATCTCGCTCACTTCATGACATATGATCCGGCCATCCCAATTGAGCGATGTGTCTGGATCATGAGACAAATTTGTGGAGCGATTGAAGAAGCTCACGATATCGGACTGATTCATCGCGACATCAAGCCGCAGAATATTATGATTTGCCGCAAAGGCCAACTCATGGACTTGGTCAAGGTGGTTGACTTTGGACTGGCCAAGACGATGGCGGACAATGTTGCCAGAGATGTGACCGCGACACGGGTGCTCATCGGAACGCCCGGTTTCATCGCTCCTGAACGTCTTGAAACACCGTGGATCGCTGATCCTCGAATCGACATCTTCGCTTTTGGTGTGCTCGGCGTGTATCTGTTGACGGGCAAAGTTCCGATATTGGGTGTGACGCACGATTCTTTAATCCAGATGCTTTATCTAGGGCGGTTTGCAGATTTGTGCAACGACTCGAAGTTCAATGAGTTTATCCGGTTGTTAGCGGATTGCATTGCACCGGATGCCAACGATCGCCCTCGATCGATGACAGAGGTTTCAAGAAAGCTCGAAGCAGTGGCGGCGCGGTTCCCTTGGAGTGAAGGGCAATCTGAGAAGTGGTGGAAGGACAACGAAGACGATTTGATCGCTTCTGCACGTACGCGAGATGCGTTTAAATAAACATCAGTATTGTTAGAGGTGCGCCTGCGGCTGACTGTGAAACGAAGTACGCCTACGGCTGACTGTGAAACATGCTGTCGGACAACCGTGTTCTTCTTGCTGCATTGGTACTTGGTGATTTCACACCGCTTGAAATCGAGAGAATGTAGGAAGCTATGTCCATGGTCTCGGACGGGCTGCCTGCGAAGGACGGATGGGGTGTTCCTGGAATTCCCAGTGACAAGCGGCGATAGATGTCATCAAGCGAATCTCCCCCCTTTATCGGATCAATCGAAAAGTCCCGTGC
>CANHVO010000318.1 GCA_947463915.1 Planctomycetaceae bacterium | reverse complement strand
TGTTTTGGCGATCGGTTTTGCTTAGCGACGATTGCTCAACCCAGGGAATGATTTGTTCCCGAACGGAATACGCGGCCATTTTCCCTTGGTTTCCAGACATCATGGCAGCCATCGCGATCACGCCTATGCTAAGGCACAGCGCCAGGATGACCACCACGATCAAACAAGCAGGCCCAAGTGAAACATCTTTTTGCTCGCCGCCAGAGCCTCGAACAGCCTCAGTTTTACTTGCCATTAGTCTTTGAATTCAATTGATAGGATTTCGAACTTGAGATTGCCTCGTGGGGCTTGAATCTCGACTTTGTCGCCTACTTTTTTTCCAGTGAGGGCCATGCCAAAAGGACTGCTGGAGAGAATGCGGCCCACTTCGTAGTCTTCGTCGCCCGCACCCACGAGCGTGTACTCTTCCTCATCACCCCAGGGATCCTTGACCTTCACGGTCGAACCAAAGCCGACGCAATCGCGTGGTAGGGTCGATGTGTCGATGATGGTCGCTTGACTGAGCTTGGTTTTCAATGCATTGATTTTGGATTGCAGCATCCCCTGGTTTTCGCGCTGCGCGTGGTATTCGGCATTTTCCTTGAGGTCACCTTCCGCACGCGCTTCGGCAATCTTTTCCGAAATTAGGGGCATCTCTTCGTTTTCGAGACGCAATACCTCTGCTTTGATACGGTTGTACCCTTCTTGAGTCATCGGTACATAGTCGCTCATCGTGCTCTCCTGTGGCCAAAACCGCTAAAAAAAATTGCGACTTGTCTTCTCATAGGAAGAAAAGCCGCATTGTGTTTTCGTTTTCGAGGGAAAGGCTTCCGCCCAGCCGTGACCCAATCCCTCATTCCATGTCCTAAACGATGCGGTTTAAAACTACCCTAGCACGACGCGCGAGCTAGTGAATTGATTGGATTCACTCGCTAGCGCGTCGTGCTACGAAAATCGGAACTCGCCGCTCGCCTTAGCCCCACTATCTTTCTCCAGAACTGCCAATTGTCAAGTTCAATCGGCAGTCGCATCGTAGATCGGTAGATGCCTGTAATAAACCTCTAGGGATAACAAATTTAGGGTTGTTACGTAGAGTCTACCGCCAAAACGTCCCCATGCGTCCGGAATTCGACCGTTTGGTTCCCAAGAACCGACGTATTCCCCATTCTTTTTCTGAGTCCGAATCAGCATTGGATAGAGGCTGCCGTACCAAGTTTTCCAGCGATCTCCTCCCATGTGAAACATGACTTGAGTTGCATAGTACCAGTAGTAGGTGTCTCGCTGAGGATTTTGTGCCGTCCCCTCAGATGGAAGCCGCTCGACCAGCCAATCTGTCCCTCGCTGCATATCAGGATTGTCGCGTCGCCAGCCGAGATACAATCGCATCAGCAAACCCACGCTGGTCATAACCGGAGTCGGCACTCGTCCGTGTCGAGTGGCAGGTGTGTCCGCTGCCTGCCAGTTATAGCGATAAAGGTACTTTTGGTTCTCAGCTGCTTGCGAGCCTTCAAGCCATTTTGAAATGCGTCCGTAAGACTCTTGGGATACTTGCAAGCCTGATAGTTCGGCACTTTTCAAAGCCATCATGCACCAGCCAGTCACGCTGGTGTCGGAACCGATTTTCGGCTGGTACCGCCAACCACCACCCTGTGGGTCCTGGCTCTGGATCAAAAAATTGATGGCACTCTGAGCGTTCTGCTTGATGGACTCATCTTGTGTCATCCCATACGCTTCGCACAAAGCTAACGTCGCAATCGAATGGCTATACAACCACGCATTGCCATCCGATTTCGAATCGGTGCGAACATACAAGTCACCATTGGGTCGCTGATTTTGAATCATCCACGCCAATGCGCGTCCACAAGTCTTTTCGTATTTGAACTGACGATGCGTGTATCCAGCTCCTTGAAAGGACAGCAAAGCCAAAGCAGTTGCTGCCGTTTCGCTTCGGATATCTACTTGCTCACCGAAGTCCTCCAAGTGCCATGAACCATCTGCCCTCTGATACTTGGCCAAGAACTCAAGACCATTTTCGATGGCCAATTCCGTTTGCGGCCCAAGAGGCCCCAGCTCCGCCGCCGAATCCTCTTGTTCACGATTGCGTTTAAGCCGTTGTGAAAAAGCGGGAACGGGAATTGGGACTGCCGAACTTGCAATCTTGGGGCCCCCTGTTTCGGGGCGCCGCAAACGATCGATCGTGATGTCTGCCTCTCGGATTTCAGGCATCGCGATCTCTCGTTTGATCGGATCGAGTCCTTTGCGCGGTGCATCGAGAAGCGGTGCAGCCCAAGTGTCTCGGCCGAACTCGATCGATGGAGCACCGACCGCAGGGCTCAAATTTTCTTGATTGCTTTTTCCGCCAAGGCTCTTGCCGCCGGATGATTGCTTTCGAATATCCGACTTCTGCAAATCACTTCGCGAGGTCATCGCTTGCGATAGATCGCCGTCTGTGTTGGAAGCCGGTTGTGGGACGGAGCCACCAACATTCGGTACAGGTTGCCCCGAGGCAGGGGCTGTTAGCGATTCACCCGACTGTCGGTCCAACCGACGGCCTCCTGATAGGTCATTCATTGCGAGTCGCGGATCGGCGAGAAACGTGTTGTCCGATAAAATGGCCGAAGAGTTGTTTTTGGCCGAAGAGCCTTGACCTAGATTTGGCGAGGTTCGACCTAAACTTGGCTCCAAACCAGCAACCCCATTTAGGTTCGCTAGTTCAACACTTTGACGTGTAGGAACACGCGAATCATTGGAACGTGAGCGTACGTCGGTGTTGCGTTCCGAAGGGTTCTCGGACGCGGTTTTGGCAGAAAGAGTCCCGAGTTTCGGTATCGGAACGTTTGCCGCCATCGGCTTGTCCAGCGCCGACGTGTCTGGCGTTCCACGCTGCAACAGACTTGGGCGTTCTGGCAAGTCGCTCGCTGCTCGATTCAAGGACTTTTCCAACTCACGGTTTCTCCGGTTCTCTTCGCGAGTCACATCGCTGCGCGGAACGCCGGCCTTTGTCCCTTGATTCGCTCGGCTTTCGATTTCGATTTTCGCCTTGGGCATTTCTGCGAGCGAGTTACTGCTTGGCGATTGGATATCGCCGCGATTCATATCGGCTGCGGCTGCTTTTAGTTCGAGAGAAGGTGTTGGCTGAGACGACTGTAAGTTTGGAATGTCGATTTCATTTTGTTGACGGTCCAGTGACTTTGACGTGTCCGGCCGGTCTAGTCTTTCGGCCGTCGAGGAAATGGACGGTTGGCTCGGTGATGCCTCTCGCCTCGGTTTATTGAATGGCTTGTCACTCAGCGTCGGCTTGATCTCGTCCTTGACGACATCCATACTCAGCTTGACGGACTCTTCGGCGCGTTGCGTCGGCTCCAACGCCGTCTGGGCTTCGTTCTGTTCTGTTTTGACCGGCTTCAAATAATCAGGCCGCGACTGCATCATTGAGCTGGCTGGTTGAAAGTACTGCGGCATGGTTGACTTTTGCGAAGCGGTCACCACAGCTACTTTCTGAATTTCCGCCGGGAAATAACTGCTAAACAAGACGACATTGATGGCAAAGACCATGAATAGCAGGTGCAGCCCAACGCTCAATAGAAATCCTAACTGAATGGACTTCTCGATCCAATCGTTGGCTAGAACTCGGCTGATCATCGAGGTGGCGATCAGGATGGTTGGAACACCCAACAGATACAACCATGCATTGTAAAGCGGATTGGGATCGTCAAAACGTAGTAGTCTCAACACCAGCAAAAGGACCATTAGTCCAAATAACAATAACGCCGCATCCATTGCCCAAAGGCCTGAGTTTTTGTTTGGACGCATTCCGTTCAAGATCCAACTCCCGCTTCCGTGGAAATCTTGTAGGAGGGCACTTTAAGTTTGTTGCAAAGGTCCATAACCGAAACGACCGCTTGAAATGCAACATTGCGGTCACCGCGAATGATGACCATTTGATTGATTGGATTGTCCGCAACCGAACGCCGCAATATGGACTCCACTTTGTCCAACGACATCCGTTCACCCAAAATCATATACTGCCCTGTCGCATCGACATTGACCACCAATTCCGTGGGTTCCGTTGTCATGGGGACCGCGCTCGCGGCGGATGGCAATAGTACCGGCAATTCGCGATCATCCTGAGCAAATCGGGTTGCGACCAAGAAAAAGATCAAAAGCAAAAAGACCACGTCGATGAGTGGTGTCAGATTGAGCGAATCGAGCGCCCGCCCTTTTTTGATTTGCAATGCCATCGTTTACCGAGTTCCGTGCGCGTCGTGCTAGGTTAATCTTGCTCTGCCGACAACGATCGGCCCTCACCACTCAGCCAAATGCTGAGCAAGTCCAACCGTTCCGCACTGATTGTATCTGGCTCCCATGGGTCTAGACCAGCGATTGGGGCGGACCATTTCTCAAGTATTTCCAATGCACCTAACTTTTGGGAGAGATTTCCTGCCGCTAACGTCTCAATCACAGGCCCGGCCGAAATGGCTTTGTTTTTGGACAGCCTTTCCATCACAAGCTTGCGACAGCTAGGTCTTTTGTCTCGCAACATGTTTATCAATTCGACGATCCTATTCGAATCGATTGGTTTGTCCTCGCGAAGAATTCTTTGTGCCTTCGGGTTGGCTGAATCAAAGTTCTCCTCAAGCCACGTTTGTAGTTTCTTTAATCCACCATAACCTTCGTTGCTCGCGGCAACCTCTTGATCCATGCCAAGAATTCGAAACGCGGGAACGGCACTGACTTGCCACTCCCTGGCCAATGCGGCTTCTTCATCGATGTCGATTTTGACGACAATCCACTTTCGAAAGAGCACTTCGGATGAGGGCTGCTCCAGCTCTTTTTCTAACTGCTTACAGGGCCCACACCACTCCGCACCGAGGACGACCAGAATAGGTCTGTCCAGCTTCTCGGCTGCCACAATCGCTTCGTCGTAATCGTGCAGCAACGGAACCAACTCAGGCTTCTTGACGAGCGAATCGGTCTGTTCAGCTGGATCGGGAGACTGTCCGTATGACAGCGCCGAAAACGATAGGCACTCAATCAACAGGCAAGAACAGAGAGCGACAAGAGTCCTGTTAACAGGATTGACACAAAACGGCATCGTGATTCGCCTGTTCATCGTAGATTCACTCGCTTGCGCGTCGTGCGTTAGTAGATTCACTAGCTTGCGCGTCGTGCTAAGGTAGTTTTGCATTGCGTGGGTAATTGATCGACAGATTCTATCCGATCCCAATGGTTTCGTCCAAAATCATGAAATGCATTTGCGAAAACAACCCGTAGCGAAAGTCGTCAAGACTTTCGGATGCGTCATCGAATGGGCGGTGCCTTCCCGCGTTTCTTGCTAGGAAATGCTCTGCGACTTTAGGCAACGCGAAGCTAAAGATGCAGTAAAGTCTCCCTCTGTCGGCAATTCTGTGAAGTAATTCAAACAACGAAAACATTGGCTACGTTTCAATAGTCGCATCGGAGAGGTGCGAATTTTGGCAAGTCACTTTTGCCGACATGGGCCTTTTATATTTGTCGCTTTGTCCGGCTCGGGCTTGTCCCGACCGGACACCGCTTTGGTGTTCTAAAGGGCCGCGTGATGAAAATGACACCCGGACTGGTCGGCGTGAATCTAGAACTCCAAAGCTGCGGACGGAGGGGCAAGCCCCAGCCGTCCTGAAATGCTTCACAGCCTCACCCTCCCGAGAAATGAATTGCTTAGCTAAACTGCCAGAAAACGCGTTTACAACTGTGGGGTCGGGCCTTCGGGCCGGGGATTTGTCTTGTGCTATCGCTTTTGGCACTTCACCCTCCCCACGCTACGCTCGACCCTCTCAGCGGGAGTGTGTCCGTGGTCACCAAATAGGCATAAAAAAACATCCGGAGTCTTTCGGCTCCGGATGTTCTTGATTCGATTGCGAGCGACTGTTAAATCGCACGTGGCTTACTTGCGATTAGGCAGGTTCGCTCGGTGTTGCTACATTACCCTTTAGGGTTTCTTTGTTCTTCTTGATAACTGGCTTTTCAGGCTCGGGGGCGTTTTTGGTTTCACAACCACAAAAAGCACCCAGCAAGACAAGAACCGCAAATCTCTTTAGAATCATTATTGCTCCGAATTTAGTTACCGTTAACACTGCCATCAACTACTTCGCCGTCGGCTCGTCCGCCGAAGCTTAGCATAACATTTGCGTCTGTGCTAAGCGACAGACCCTTAACCGAACCGTCGGCCAGCGTCCACTGGTTCAAACCAGTGTGCATGCTGCTGAAACGGAACCAAGCCTTGGTTGCTTGATTGTAAGGAGTGCCAGCAACAAACGTCTTGGTGTTCCAGTGAAATGGCATGGAAGAATGGTTCCATTGGAAGGACCAAGTACGACCGCTTGGCTTGTTACCGTCTGTCCAAGCACCTGTAACTTCACCGAACATCAAAGTGTTGGATGTACCGTCGGTGATTTGCCCGAGCTTGCCGTCTCGGTTGAAGCGGAAGATACCTTCGTACGGATCGATCTTCGCAACGTCTGCAGCGGCGGTGATTCCGTATTCGGCAGCTGTATTTGGGAATCGGCCGGAAACTCCAAGATAGTTGGTTGGAGCACAGTCGCGGGAAACTGGACGTCCGAGTTGGTCGTTCATACCGTAAGCACCGATCGTTGGTCCAGGCGAACCCCAAACCGAGAACGCATACTGGAATCCAGCACCGTTAGGAATGAATACCGAATCAGCGGTATCCGATGGGCAAAGGAACGAAGGGATCTTTGCAAGGGAAACAGCCATGATGTCTGGGTAAGTCACAGCTCCACCGCGGACAACGACGGTACCTGCACCGTCGTGCCACCAAGCTCGTCGGCGGAGATTTGGTGGGGATGTAATTGCCTGAGTGTAGGTTGTCGCATTCATGTCACAGTTGGCGCCAAACGGATTGTAGACGGCGCTTTGTTCCATGTATGGAAGCAACTGGCAGAGGTGTCCAACATAGCTGAAGTTTTGGTCATCATAAGCTGCGTTGTAGGAAGGGCTGTTCATGCCCGACGGAAGCTTCTTGTTTGCTGATTCAAAGTTATGAACCGCAAGACCGAGTTGCTTTAGATTGTTTTGGCACTGCATACGACGAGCAGCTTCGCGAGCAGCTTGTACAGCAGGAAGAAGTAGACCAACCAAGATACCAATGATCGCAATGACCACCAGCAATTCAACGAGAGTGAAACCTCTCATGCGGTTAGAAAAACGCTTTGACATAATGAACCTTTCAACACAGAGTAAAAACAAAAAAAACGACTAGTTAAGAGTTGAGTGATTACTCAACCCTGTTTCGAAAAAAGGTCGACTTGTTTTGGCCCGACGGGGAGAAGGACCTGGAAGAGAGCCTTGAGGTGGGCTTCGTTCCGGGGCGCGTGTGTGTACCTTGCATTCAAACCATTTGAAGCACTAATGTCAATCGATTGAAATTCACTTGCGAGGCAAAACCGCCTTTCTGTCAATGCCACTTTGGTGAATCTAGGGTTAACAATCGACCGCAATTACCTGGGAAAAGTGATGATCGGTGCCATTTAGTACTCCAAAAATCCCCTGAAAAAAAACTTAAAAAAAACCCGAAATTAATTTCGTTTAGCATAAGCTTCGCTTGTCTTTGCCCCGTATAGGTTGACAAATGCGTCCCTTACTTTGGTTTGGCAAGCGCATTTCCAGGGCCATCTGCTTTCTTTCCGCTGGTTTTGGTGCCCGCAGCAAAAGCATCCTCTCCTTGAGCTCTCGCTGCACCTCTCCCTGGCGGAATGTTAGGAATGGACTCAGCAGGCGGTTCATATTCTTTCGCACATCCGAGCAGGCAAGCAAGCGGCAAGAATAAGAAGATCATATATTTGTACATTACAATCCAATCCGAACGGTAAAAATGGAAAAGTCTATGCAATAGAATTTGGTTTAACAGTCAGCCGTAGGCGTACTTCCATTGCAATCAAGTACGCCTTCGGCTGACTGTTAAACGAATAAATCAATACGCCCTCTTGATGTGATCCGGTGCATGGAACCAGGGTAAATGAGTTATTGGAACTCAGCTTGGCGAGAAATGGGGAAGTGGGTCACTCTTGCCGAGAGTGACCTTTCGTTTGCTTTCGTCTGCTTTGTTCAGTCGTGCAAGGTCGCATCCGGCAGATGCGACCCACTGCTTCCTTTAGGCTCCCTATTCAGGTGCCTGAATGGCGTTGCCATCATTTCGGCTTGCCATCGCTTGGATGACGTTCGGGATCACCACCTGAGTCGATGATGTCGGAATGACTTGTGGGGATGCGGACGAGTACGAAATGAATCGAACGCTTCCGTCAGCCAAAGCCCAATTGCCCCCGCCTGGATGTAGGCTCCAGAAGTGATAACGGTGGATATCCAAGGGGTCTCTTACTGTTCCTGGTCTGAAGAAGTCAGGGGTTGCATTTACGTCTGGTCGTTCGTGGACTCCCAATACAACGTCGGTTGCCCCAAAGTATGGGAAGTCACCCGAGCCGGCCCATTGCCAACCATAATCGAGGGTA
>CANHVO010000317.1 GCA_947463915.1 Planctomycetaceae bacterium | reverse complement strand
GCGAGCGGCAGGACAAAATGCGCCACGAATCGTAGCTGGATTCGCCAGAATTCAGTGTGTTCCGAATTCTGGCGAATCCGGCTACGGGATTTTTCATTCCGCCGATCGCCTTAACACGACGCGCAAGCTATTGAATGTGCTTAGGCGAGCGGCAGGACAAAATGCGCCACGAATCGTAGCTGGATTCGCCAGAATTCAGTGTGTTCCGAATTCTGGCGAATCCGGCTTCGGGATTTTTCATTCCGCCGATCGCCTAAACACGACGCGCAAGCCAGTGAATGTGCTATGCCTAAAGTTTCTTGATAAACTCGGCGAGTGCCTGCAAATAACCCTCCGTTAACCAATCGTTGTGATCTGCACCTGCGACTTCAAAGAACGTCTTCGGTTCCTTTGCCTCACGAAAAAGCTTTTTGCCCAATCGGATTGAAATCGTTCGATCTGCATCGCCGTGACTTTGGAACAGAGGGCCTGAGAAATCTGCGATCCGCGTTTTCGAGTCCAGCAAATCGCGTCCCACCAAGAAGGCGAGTTCGGGGTAAAGTTGATCCGCTGCCTCCCTCAAAGAGGAAAAGGTACTCTGCAAAACCAAGGCACGCGGCGAGGATTCAGCAGCCAATTGGACGGAAAACGCACCTCCTAAAGAATCGCCCATCAGTATCATGTCGGAATCTTGGATGGAACTCAGTTCGCAGAGTTTCGCACGAGCGGCACGGGCATCCTGCAACGCTCCGTCAATCGTCGGTACGCCTTTACTCTTTCCATAGCCTCGGTAATCGTAAATGAAAATCGAGACATTCAACTTAGTCATCAAGATGCGTAAGAGGCCAGCACGAATGGCGACATTCCCTTCATTGCCATGCGAGAACAGGACGATTGCATTAGGTTTGTCCCGCTGACAAAACCAGCCATGCAGTTGAGTCCCATCTGCTGATTCAAATTCCACGTCTTGGTACTTGAGCGATCTCGGATGCCAGTCGCCACGGCGCTCGTCGTAGGGCCGAAACAATTGGCCCTCGACCAGCGTCGGCTTCTTTGGTTGCTGAGCCCCACATTCCCGTTGGTAAGTCAGCGTGAAAAAAATGACCACGACAACAAAGGTGATCTGCAAAAGGTGTGGACGCATCCTGGTCTCCTTAGTACAGCGATAGGAAATGGCACCGACTGGTTACTCACCGGACGGTAAGAGGCTTCATGATTTATTCGTTTCACAGTCAGCCGAAGGCGTACCGTCTAAGAAGCTAAGTAGGCATTTGGCTGACTGGGAAACGGTTTCTAACTGAGATTCAGTTTACAAGGTATCACAAAGCGAGTGGCGGGTTCAGATATACCGATATACCGCCCGCCTGAACCACGGCGGAGCCTCGTCCCCTGGCTCCGCCTTGGGCATTGCAACGGAGGATCCTGCCTCCTAAGTTGTAAAAGCCTTGCTAACGTGAGGCGGAGCCTAAAATGAAGCTCGTTCCAGGGCTGAGCCTTGGAACGAGATTAAATCGAGGTCAAAACCTGAAGGAACTTAAGACTTCCGGCACTACCGGCAGCTGTGTCGCATTGCCAACTTGCTTCCCAAGCAGCATCGCTTTGGCGCGCATGAGACAACTGGCGGGCAGCAGCGAACTCGAGCAGGGCGGCATCTACGAACTGGAGCGCAAGTTCGTACCGGAGCGCAAACACGTACCGGAGCACAAACACGTACCGGAGCACAAACACGAACGGGAGCACAAACCGGTGCGCATACTGGAGTAACAGGTGCACAGCAAGTTACTGGAGCGCATCTGCTTACAACAGGTGCACAGCGAACGACTGGTGCACAGCGTCGTACTACAGGTGCGCAGGTTGCCACAGGTGCGCAAGTTGCCACAGGAGCACAGACGCTTTCGCAAATGGGAGCGGACTCACAAGCGGACGCTTTGCAGCCCTTCGAGGCGCATCGACCCAGCATAAAACCAGCATCAGCCGAAGAAGTGCAAACGAAACAACCAGCCACGAACGTCATCATCATCAAAACAAAACGCATGAAATCTACCTCCAGGAGAGTTAAAACACGAAAACTAGGTAGAATGTACCGACAAAGGTGGATTCCAAACACACCCCTCCTTTGGACGTTTACGGTTACTTCTTTAACCCTCGGCGAAGCGCAAGAATCGATTCGTTTCGGACCGCTTCTCGGAATCATTAAAAATCGTATCCATCCGTAGCGAAAGTCGTCAAGACTTTCGGCATTGATCTCCCGACGAAACTCTCGACGAGTTTCGCTCCAAGACAAGCTTCCACAAAACACGAATAACTCGCAATTCCGAATGTTGGATTAGATAATTACTGGCTTTCGGTTTAGAATGGAGTTCCCTCCTAGATCCTTATATGGCGATCTCCGATTGCCATTTATCCCGCCGACCCAAGAAACCTAATGAGCTCATCTAAGACGCTGAAGCGACTTTTTTTCGTAATTCTTCTGATCGCATGTTTGGCAACAGTCGGCGCCATGGCTCCTCGGTTCTTCAAGACGGCCTCGACGACCAAACACTTGACCCATACCGTCGCAGTCGGTGACTTGTCGGTTACAGTCACCGAAAACGGATCCGTTGAAAGCTCGAACAACAAAGAGATCAAATGTTTGGTGCAGGGGGGGAGCACCGTTCTTTGGGTGATCGAAACAGGCACTATGGTTGAGCCCGGCGACGAATTGGTCCGACTGGACCAATCCAAAATCGAAGACAAAATCCTACAGCAACGCATAGTGTATGAAACGGCCTTGGCAAACAAAATCACGGCTGAGAGTGATGTGGCTGTTGCCGAAATCAGCATCACCGAATACCTCGAGGGGTCCTATCGCGAAGAGCGAAGCCTCGTCGAAAAGGAAATCTTCGAAGCCGAGCAAGTGCTTCGCAAAACGGAATTGTCCTACGAGTCCGCGATGCGGCTCACCGCCAAAGGAGTCCTAAAAGGCTTGCAGCTTGAGGGGGAAAAATTCGCGGTGGATTCGTCCAAAAAAGACCTTGAACTGAAGAAGACCAAACTCGATTCTTTGGAAAAGTACAGCAAAGAAAAGACGCTTCAACAATTGCGTAGCACGCTTCGGGCCGCGCAAGCCAAACTCGCTTCGTTCGAAGCGTCACTCGAATTGGAACTGACTAGGCTAGACCGCGAAAAGAAACAACTGGAGAATTGCGTTATCCAAGCAGACACGAGTGGCATGGTCATTTTCCCCTCCATGGCCGCTTGGAAAGATACGCCGGATATCACCGAAGGGGCTGTCGTTCGCGAACAACAGACGCTTTTGATTATCCCGGATGTTAGCAAGATGCAGGTCAAGGTCGGCATCCACGAGTCCAAGATCGAACGCCTCAAAGTCGGCATGCCTGCAAAAGTCCAACTGCAAGATCTGGTTTTGGAAGGGGAGGTAAGCGACATCGCTGAAGTCACTAGGCCAGCAGGTTGGTGGACAGGCAATCTCGTGAAATACGATACCAAGATCGCCATCAAGCCGCATCCGGGACTGAAGCCTGGAATGAGCGCAGTGGTCGATGTTGTTCTCGCAAAACATGAAAACGTCTTAACTGTCCCGGTTGCGTCGATCGTCGAAAGCAACGACGGATTCGCCTGTTGGGTTGAAAACGATCGCGGCTTTGAGAAGCATATGCTCAGTCTCGGCGATACCAATGATGAGTTCACCGTCGTTCAAGATGGACTTACTCCAGGGGATCGTATCGTGCTGAACCCATCGGCATTTGTGGAGGAAGCTGAGGGACTCGCAAAGCAACCGACGAAGAAGACCGAACAAGCCAGCAAGGCAGTTGATACTCTTCAAAAGACCGCTCTGAGTCGCAAATGAGTGGTTCGCTTGGTCAAACGATAAGGCTAGGGCTAAAAAGCCTTTTGCTACAGAAGATGCGTTCAGCCCTCGCTGCGCTGGGGATCTTCATTGGCACAACCACCGTGATTTGGCTTGTGGCGATGGGCGAGGGGGTCAGCTATCAAGCACAGCAACAGATTCTGGAGCTTGGCGCCACCAACATTATCATCCGCAGCGTCGAACCCATTCCAGCAAGCGGCGAAAAATCCCGAGTCAAAAGCTACGGGTTGTTGAGAGCAGATTATCAACGCATCCTCTCCAATGTTCCGACCATCGTTCGGTCTGTTCCTATTCGCGAGCTAAAGAGAGAATGTCGCGTCAACGCCCGCACTGCCAGCATCAACTTAATCGGCTGCGCAGAAGAGCATTTTGAATTGAATCGCCTTGAGATGGCCAGAGGCCGCTGGATGACCAAGCAGGATAACCAAGAGAATCTGATCGTGCTCGCAGATGGAACCGCCCAAAAACTCTTCCCCGGCGAAAATCCTATCGGCAAGAATATCAAGGTAGAAAGCGACGTCTACACCGTCATCGGCCAAACCAAAGCCCGAAGCGCATCTGCCGCTATCGGCGGAAGCTTGGATTCAAGAGACTATAGTTTCGATGCCTACATTCCGCTCGAGACCTTTCGCCATCGCGTCGGCGATCAGATCATGACTCGAACCGGCGAAGGGATGAATTTCAAAGGTGAGATCGTCGAGCTTACTCAAATAACGTTAACGGTCGGCGACGTTCAGCAAATCGACGAAACGGTGGCCATCGTGGAAACGTTGCTCAAAAAGTATCACGAGAAGCAAGATTACGCGGTCGTTGTCCCTAAGGAACTGCTTCGTCAAGCCGAACGCACTAAGGCGATGTTCAATGTGATGCTCGTCGTGATCGCTGGCATATCGTTATTGGTAGGTGGCATAGGCATCATGAACATCATGTTAGCAACCGTAACCGAACGGACCCGCGAGATTGGCATACGACGCGCGCTGGGTGCCAAACGCAGTCACATCATCCAACAGTTTTTGGTTGAGACGTTGGTGTTGACGGGCAGTGGCGGACTGTTGGGAGTGCTATGTGGCTTGATGTGCGGACCATTGTTTCGAACAACGAGAGCAATCGTAACCGCGTTTTCTCCTGACTTGCTTCCGCCCATTGTTTACACGCTGGAACCGCGAATCGCATTGTGGTCGGTTCTGCTATCGCTTTTCATTTCACTCGGGGTAGGACTGCTATTTGGGCTCTATCCAGCTAGACGAGCCGCCATGATGAACCCGATCGAAGCGCTCCGGCACGAATAAGTTTAGAAAACAGGCTCCTGGCTGGTGTACCGGCTTCAGCCGGATCGCTAAAGTTGGTGTACCGGCTTCAGCCGGCTAAAGCCCAATGGCGTTGAATTAAGCCTGTGCCCGTAGAGGAAGTTGTAAAACTTCCTGGAGTTCGAGGCACTTCACATCTGTTTTGCTAAGTATCGCTGGAGCGAATCGGTCTAAAATTACTTGGCAAATCGGTTTCCTCAGCTCAGGAACAGGTGAATCTAGCATCCATTTCACTAACCAAAGCCGCATGTGTTTTTCGTGCTAATTAGCCGTTGGGCGCTAGCCCCGGTTCTCGAAGAATGACGAGCAATTTGAAAACTGGGGCTAGAGCCCAACGGCTGTTGCTTAGTTTGCGCGTCGTACTAGGTATCTCGGAATCCGCCGGTCGCCTTACCATCCGTATATTGTAATGGACAGATTTCGCCAGGGATGCTAGATACTTGCTAAAGGACACAGGCAAAATGATGTCGGGCCAAAAGAATGGAATTGATTCAAATTACCGGAGCCGAGGATACGCTGGACTGATTTTATGTCTGATGTGTTTGCTCATCGCATTTCACTTTATTAGTGCGTCAGTGCCTGTCCTTCGGACTCAAGAGTGGGGCGTTCATCTTCCATCGAACGTGAGACTCAACGAGAATGAAGTGACTGCAGTTCTGAATGTCTCGCCGAGCGCTCCGCAGTTACTTGTATACGATTTCGATTCGAAAAAACTGGATGTCCACTCCGTCATGTACGGGAATCGATTTCAGTTTGGTGATACCGGAGATCGGTACCAGATTGATCGGAAACCATCAAAATACAAAAGCTTTAGCGAGGGGCTTGAAAATGCGATGGCGAATGCGAAAGCGGGTGTATCGATCCCTGAAGTCTGGCGTGCGACTACATTCGATAAAACGTGGTCGCCACAGTCCGTCATCTACTTTGAATTGCCCAGGATATCAACGTTTCATCCCATGCTGCTGCTGCAGCATTTTGCCGTGGGAGTCGGGCGTGAAGCTTTTCATGTTGTTGATTTAGAATCGGCAGGGCATGAATTGCGCACCTTTCCGTTCCCCACGGAAAAAGGAAGCACTTTTATTTCAACGACTCGGATCGGAAACAATCGTATTGCCCGAGCCCGTGAACAGGGGACACGTCGAATCATGGACTTGTTCGAGATTGCGTCTGACGGCGATGTCGCCTTGATCAAGTCCTGGGATGTTGGGGGAGTTTCGCGAACAGAAACAAAAGATGACGTAATTAGGCCCGTTAAAGCGATCTTTAGCTGTTTAGGAGATAGATTCTATTCTCAATCTGCAAGTGAGAACAAAATCGAAGAACGTTCGCTGAGCGGTGATTTGCTCTCAAGCTTTGAAGTTCCAGGCCTGGAGCTTTCAAAACAAGAGTGGAGCTTTCATGGAAGCCATATGTGGTCGTTGGGTGAAGATTTCGAGTCTTCCTATTTTGATTTAGAAACCCGTGCTTTCCTGAAGATTCCAGCAACTCTCCTCGGTGCTCCCTCTTTGATCGGGCGTGCTAAAGTGGCTAGCTGTGACTGGTTCATTTTTTCCGGATTCAAAGATTCACTTTCCGTTCCCCAAATTGCGAACTTTGACCGTGCCAGTGGAGAGCTCGTGGGGAGTTGGCCACGCCAGCCGTACCATTCGTACTCGGCCATCCAGGTCGGCGATCGCGCCGAGATCTTGGCCACTGGTTATGAGTGGGGACTGAGCTTTACCAAACACCGCATCGAGGACGGAGCCGTGTTGGAGACGCATTTTCCGTTGCGCGCTTGGTTTGTCTGGATCAATGTTCTGGCTACTTCCGTCATTATTTGGTCGTTGGCGTGGCTATGTTTTTCGGCAAGAAGTGGCGGTAATGCATGGCTGGATATCTATCTTGTAAGTTGCGTCTTACTCGGAATGGGACTTTGGCGGCTCGGTGCGACAGGGTTCCCATTTTCACTAGACCGGCTCCCGTACGACTACATCACGGGGATTTATTTCGGCCTCTTGGCTGTCGTTATCTTTAAACTCATGGAAGCACCGAGTTCTGAAAAGAATCGCCTGGTTCACCTGTGTGTTTTGTTACCTTTGGGGAGTTTCCTAATCGTCTGTTTGCTACATGCGAGAATTCCTCCGCGAGAAGGACGGTGGGCCATTGGTCTTGGCCCTATGGAGCCCCCTGAACCTACCATTATTGGAATCCTCCTCGTGATGGCCTCCATGCTGTTATCGGGGTGTTTTTTCCTTCGTCGCGCCATCCTGTTTGTACGAACACAAGATAAGCGTACCTTTTTTCGAGTTCCACATTTTTCAATCCGCGATCTTCTTTGGGTGATTGTGCTTTTGGCATTGCTCTGCTTGACGCTGAAGTATTCTCCATCAACGCTGCGATACTTTATGAATCCACCTTGGTCGTGGGTGATAAGTAACTCAGCTTTGGCAACCTCATCTTTAGCGATCGCGCTCGTCTTGGGTGCGACTCACCATAACAGAATAAGACAAATCGGTTGGGTGATGACCGTTTTCATTCTGTGCCTGCTCTCTGCTGAGTTTGCATTGGATTTTGCAAATGGGAAACCGTCGCCATTTAGTATTCCATTCTCCGGTGGTTTGCCTGGAAGGTGGCGAATAGGACGGGCTATTCTAACTGGCTCGGTGGTAGCGTTTTTTTTCTTGCGTCGATTCTCGACGGTGCAATGTCATAGTCGGCAAGAGTGACGTAAGCCTACTGCCTACCTATCGCGCGCTTGAGGATTTCTTCGTAACTCTTGGATTCGTTTTGGAGAAAATGAGCACAGCTTTCTCTTCGCCTATTTGATTGATCAGTACAATTACTCGATTTAAGCATATCGTCACAACTAAACCGTACTAACCCTTTGCCATTGAATCGCGAATGCGATGAAAATTTTTCAGCCTGGGGTGAAGTTGGCACCGCGAACGAAACCCCAGGCCGTACGCCCCGATTGATCTAGAGCTCTGAAGGAGCGGTATGGGCCGTGAATCAAGGCTTCACCCAAATGAAATGTTGATCATTTGGCCAAGTAGCTTCAGTGGCAATGCCGTCGCTTTGCGACTCTTGGGCAATCCATTCCATGCGGACCACGGATTTCATCCTCATCTTTACCCACATTTTGGTCACTACCAGAGCAATATCTCAGCGAGTCCGCGTGAATTTGTTGTGCTTTACTCCCCCTCGCCCCGTTTCGGGGAGAGGGGGCCGGGGCAACGCTGTGAAGGATTATTCGTAGGGAAAATTGGGGTTTTGTTGTTCGGAGTAATATGAAAAAAGACCAGATCCCCCCGTAACCAACTGAAACGTATCAGTCAGAAAGGAATCTGGCCATGAGTC
>CANHVO010000316.1 GCA_947463915.1 Planctomycetaceae bacterium | reverse complement strand
TATACCGAGCCAGCACGACGCGCTAGTTTTGAAGTTGCACGTTTTCTGTGCTTCCGGGCCAGCGGCCCAGCAATTTACATAGCCCAGCCCAACGGGCTGGGGATGCGATGCAATTGATCTTAGTGAATTTAAGGTCCAGTTCACTCGCGGTGCGATTCTTAGTTGACGTGGGATAAGCTTCCAGCCTGTCGGTACTGCGGTTGACAGGCTGGAAGCTTATCCCACATCCACAAACTCAAGTTTTTTGATCAAGGTCAATTAGAGAAAACGGCACTAGCTTGCGCATCATGCTAATGTGGCTTTCAAGCTACCGCTCACTTAATTCCATCAAATCGGATGACCTTTTTCAAAATCGATGACAGAAATCCTCGGAACCCAACCTCTCTATTTGTCCAGCAATGAACTGATCATTGACAACTCTGAAAAAAGGATTCCCTACTTTGTTATCTTCCACGCCCGCGAATGCTCATTGCGTATAGCCCCCTGCTTAAGTAACATTTCATTATTCAACGCGGCGTTTCGTTGGCTTGGCAATCTGAGCCGCCTCCTCCCATGAAGCGCCGAACGCCCCGCGTCGATTCCACCACCACTGAGTGCACCATGCCCATCGGTCTTAGAGTTCGCTTGTTCGAAGCCTTGTTTCGCCTCAAGCAAACGAAAGGCAACGACCGCCATATTCAATCCGCCCGCCGCCGAATGTTGAGCATCCAGCGTTTGGAAGTTCGGCAACTCTTAGCCACGATCACCTGGGACAGCACCAAAGCCAGCGGCTTTTGGGACGTACCAAGTAACTGGGTCGGAGGCGTCTTGCCAGGAGCAAACGATGACGTCGTGATCGGTACACAATCCGTCACCTATCTAACCGGTACAACCACGGTAAAGAGCATCACGGCACAAAAGGATTTCGAGCTGACCGGCGGCACGCTGACTGGCGGGACCATCACTCAAAATGCGGGCGTTTTCAATTTGTCGGGAGGCACCGTTGCTGGGGTCCTTTCGAAAGGAATTGCGCGCGTAACAGCTGGCTCCAAAGTGGATGATTTTGTGGTGGGCAAGAATACCAATTTGGACGTTCCAAGTGGTATGACGCTGACTGTCAATCAAGGCAAGAAACTCACCATCAGCGGTCGAGGGGATCTTGGTGACAAGTCGACTATCACGCTCGATTCTAGTTCCTTCGGCACAACTATTTTCGTTGACGGAGCACTCAACACCAATGGCTCGACAATAAGGAACAGTGCAAACAGCTTTAACAGTACGTATCTAGAAATAGGCACTGCAGGGCGTCTGGAAGCACTCAACAGTACCTTTGCAACCAACTACGTTCTATTGGCCAAAGAGGCGACGCTTACTTCCGGAATCTGGTCAGGTAATACGTTTAACACGGCACTCCGTGTGCCATGGCAATCCATAAAATTCCTGTCGCTAGCGCAGGGAGGCCGGGACAACGTCAGCTTTAATGAGATACAAATTTATGGCGATACATTACCCACGAACACCACATTAGATCTCTCTGTGATCGGAACATCGCCGACAGCAAATGCAAACCTTGTCTATTCGTTCATCAGCAACTTTACGGTTCCTAAGAATTCAACGCTCAACATCAATGCTGGCGTAAAAGCTAAATTGCTCGGTGCTAAACTAACAATCAGTGGTCATGGGAATTTTGGCGACAAGTCGATTGTCACTCTCAACACTTTTGTTTCCAGCAACCTCGCTTTGATCTTTGTCGACGGAGTCCTTAACACTGACGGAACGACGATCGACAAAGCACTTGGCTCGAACGCAACATACCTGGAGGTAACCGCGACTGGAAAGCTCAACGCGACAAACAGCACCCTAATCGGATCAAAACTTGACTGGGAAAGCGGCAGCAATGTGCAGCTAGTGTATCAAGACGGTAAATCGAATGAGCTTCTATCCAGTACTACATCCAGCATTTTCGACGACTTTCGCAATCTCGAGGTCAAGTATGGGTCGAGAGTAAACATTCCCCAGTGGCTCATTGTTGGCTCCCCACAATTCGATCCAGTTTCCTTTAAAGTTTCCTACAGCAGCAGTGTTGCCATCGGAGGGGATCTCGACGGTTTCTCGACCGATCCGTCCATGATTAAGCCCGATGGGAAAGTCATTTTCAATAGCGGTAACGGGGACACCATAGAAAGATGGAGTGAGGATCGTTTCCCCGTTAGCAGCGGATTCATAAACAACTTTGCGTTTGGAACTATTTCTGTAGAGAATAAGACCAATCTTGGCGTCGACACGGCTTCGTCGGGTAAGGCTCTTTATATCAATACGCTATTTATCGAAGCTGGGTCGGTTTTCAATGCAAGAAGTCGACCGGTTTATGTTCGCAAGCTGATCAATAATGGCTCTCTTCGCAATAGTGATTTTTTCTTTGTCGTTCCCGATGGCGGACCTCTTGCTTTCTCGACTCCGACGCCTGGCGAAGTAACCGCGTCGCAATCGCCAGCCTACGACGAATGGACTTTCACCGCCTCTCAAAATGGCCCCGTTTCTGTTGCCGTCAATCCCGGCTCGACAGGTGTTACTGCGGCCGCTTCGCCTCAAATCAAACGGGTCCGTGTCGAACTGCGCGACAACGCCGATGCCTTGCTCAAGGTCATCGAGAGTACCACCGATGGCAACCCTATCTCTCTGGAAAGCGATAGCCTCACCCAAGGAAACAACTATCGAATCCGTGTCCTTTCGATGGCAGGATCGGTCGTGACCGGCAACTATGTCGTCACGTTGCTCAACGCGGGTACCGCCGAAACAGGGCTTTCGATTGCGTCTTCGACATCTGAAAGCGTGGCTCGTGCCGAAGGGACCTCAGGCTCAACGCCTTACAAGTATACGATCACGCGCACGGGGGACCTAACCGTTCCAACGACCGTAGCTTGGTCCGTTGCCGGTTCGGGTAGCAAAGGAGCCAACGCGGCTGATTTTGGAGGGGCATTCCCTAGTGGAGTTCTCAGCTTCGCGGCCAATGACACTTCCAACACTCGCGAAATAACCATCAATGTGGCTGGCGATACGGTCTACGAGAACGATGAAGCGTTTGCTGTCACCCTTTCGAATCCCAGTAGCCGTTCGGCAATCGTAGTCGGAACCGCAATCAGTCAAATTACCAACGATGACGTACCGTTCAAGTCCGATTTGATCGTGTCGTCAATCACTCCCCCCACGTTCGCGCGTTCAGGTCAGAGCGCCTCCGTCGGTTGGACCGAAAGGAATGATGGTCTTGTCCCAATCTCAGGCGATTGGTCCACGAATCTAAAAGTAACCCGACGTTTGACCGGAGCCGTGATGGTAGATCGGTCGATTCCGTTCACAGCCAATACTCTTGTCTCCAAAGCCACCGTCGATCGGACTGCAACGTTCGATCTGCCAGATGGCGAATCAGGAACAGGGGATTTCGATATCGCCGTTACCGCCGACTCTGCCAACAACATCGCCGAAGAGAACACGGAGGGCAACGCTGAGACCAACAATCGCATTACGTCTTCGTTTACAGCCACCATGGGGAACTATCCCGAGTTGTCGGTCTCCCAAATTCAGCAACCATCATCCAACATTCAGTTGTCCAAACCCTTCAACGTAACCTGGACGGTGTTCAATAGCGGGACCGGGCCGCTCACCAAACCGACATCCGATCGCATCTACCTTTCGAAGGACGCAGTCGTCGATTCGAACGATCGCATCTTGGCCACTGTCAGCTCGAGCAACGTCGCCGCAAATGCGAGCTATACGAAAACCACTTCCGTAACGCTCCCACTCGATCTTGCATTCGACCTGGGCGAATATCAAATCATCGTCGTCAGCGATTACCTGAACGACCAATTCGAATTGAACGAGAATAACAACCAACGTACTTCCGCGGTGACCGTTGAACTGCCCGCATTGCCGGATTTGATTGTAGATAGCATCTCGACAAAAGAAGTGACCGTGTCGGGGCAGTCGGTTGATTTATCCTGGACCATCAAGAACCAGGGTTCCGCATCCGCCGTGGGCTCTTGGACCGATCGTGTTTATCTTTCTAGAGACGATATGATAGGCGACGACATACCACTAGATAGTTTTCCGGTTCCGGGCGGTACGACGATAGCCGCGAACGGTTCTATCATTCGGACCCAGAAGATTAAGATACCAGCGAGTGTATCAGGAGTCCTTCGATTTGTGGTCGCTACGGACACCGGCAACACGATCGGCGAGTTCAACAACGAAGGGAACAATGTTTCGATCGACGATGCGACGATTACGATCGAAGCAAAACCCTCTCCAAATTTGATCGTGACGAGCGTGACTTCGCTCACAAACGGTCTATTCTCAGGTCAACCCGCCACCATCGACTGGGTCGTTAGGAATGTCGGAAACACCGCGACGAGCGGTGGTTGGTTCGATGCTGTCTATCTCTCAAACAACCCCACGCTCAGCGACGACGATAAGCCGCTTGGCAAAGTCCAAAACCCTGCCGGTCTCAACGAGGATTGGTCGTACCGCAGCACCCTAACGGCCTCTCTTCCCGACGGCGTGCAAGGAAACTACTACTTCCTTGTCGTGACCGACAGCAACCGAGAACTTCCGGAGACGGGAGGCGAGAACGACAATGTAGCTACCAGTCTGGTCACCGCCATCAAGTTGACTTCGCCGCCCGATCTGCGCGTCACGACCATCACTCATCCACGCGAAGCGATCGAATTGAACTCGATCAAAATCAATTGGACCGTTCTCAACGATGGAACGGGGACCGCTCGTCCGTCAACATGGTCTGACGAAGTGTGGCTATCGATCAACAACGACGTGATCGACGCTGGGGACGAACGTCTCTTGATCGTACCGCACAACGGTTCACTCGCTTCGAAAGAAGAGTATCAAGTCATCCAGCAAACGCTAACTTTGCCATTGAATCAATTCAAAGAACGAGCTTATCTCATTGTTCGCACCGACTCGGGCAGGCAAGTCTACGAGCACTCCTTCGAGGGGAACAATGACAGGGCCTCGGAGATTCGCATCTTCCAACGTCCGCTACCGGATCTGGAGGTGGAATCGATTGTTCCTGTACCGTTCGCAACTGCAGGACAACCATTAACCGTCAGCTACACCGTATTGAACGCTTCGGTCAATGCAACGGCGGAAAGCAAGTGGCAAGACAGCATTTACCTTTCGAAAGACATAGTCTTCGAACCAGACAAGGATCTGCTGCTCGACACTCGCCCCCGAACCGGTAAGCTTTTGGAAAACCAATCGGAGAGCAAATCCTATTCGTTCCGATTAGAGGATACGATTTCCGGGGACTACTACATCATCGTTGCCGCCGATAGTGGCAATCAGGTGAAAGAACTTTTCGACACGAACAATTTTTTGGTATCCGCCCAACCGACAACGATCAAGATCGATCCGCCCGACTTGGCGATCACCTCCATTGGTACATCGACCAATCCCAAGGCGGGTCGCGACATGACCGTGTCCTACACCGTAACCAACCTTGGCAACAGCCCAACGCCCGACCCATCTTGGAACGACGGCATCTATTTGTCCGACGACAATCAATGGGACAAAGATGATGAGCGGCTTAACGAGCGGCAGCGAACCGGCGTGCTGGCACCGCAGCAATCAGCGAATCGGTCGATCACGGTTTCGCTGCCACCTAACCGATTTGGGGCAGCATACATCATTGTTCGCAGCGACAGTTCGGATAGCGTTTACGAGCTCAACGAGGCGAACAACTATGCGACAGCCGCGATTCAAATCGGAGACGATCGTCCCGATCTGCGAGTGGAGTCCTTTTCATTACGATCGAATATTCGCGAAGTTGCACCGGGCGGACAGATTGCGTTTGATTTCGAAGTGGCCAACCGTGGACAGGGAGGCACATTCGGTCGCACCTGGAACGATCGCCTTATCTTGTCCTCCGATGAGAGGATTGGCAATGCGGACGACGTTAACTTGGGCACCATCGCGATTCCTGCGGATGTGGCTGCGGGACGATCGTATTTTCGTTTAAGCGAGTCCGTGACTGTTCCTCGTAATACTATCGAGAAGCAATATCGGCTCTACTTGGTTACCGATGCAACGAATGTAGTCGGTGAGCTCGACGAAACCAATAACCTTTCGATTCCTATTGACCTCGCGGTGACTTCAAACCCGACCGGTGGAAACGAACTTGCCGATTTGGTGATTACCGATCTGACCGTTCCCTCGACGGCCAAATCAGGCACCTCGATGCCCATTCGATGGACCGTTCAAAACAACGGCGTCGCCGTGACATCCAAAAGCTATTGGCGAGACACGGTTTGGCTATCAACGGATGGATCGATCGATGGCAATGACGTGCTCGTCGGACGTTACCCGCGCGACCGAGTGTTGGCACCGGGTGCATCGTACACTCGGTCGGTCGACTGGCCGGTAGGGATCGATTTGAGTGGCGACTACTTCACGATTATCCAAACGGATTCGGCCAACACCGTTGCCGAGGGACCCGGCGAAGCTAACAACAAACGCGTTAGCGCGGCGATAACCTCCGTCGAGTTGAGTCCGGTAGCCGATTTGCAAGTTGCCTCTATTTCTGTCCCCGCGACTGCTTTCGCGGGCAGAACCTTGAGTACATCCTGGACCGTGACCAACGCAGGCGCGGGAACGGCCATGCCCACTTGGTCCGACATCGTTTATCTATCGCTCGATCAAATTTTCGACAAAGCAACCGACATTCCGATCGGGTATGCCAATCGGGAATCCCAGTTGTCTTCGAACCAGCCGTATACCGTGACCACTGATTTCTCGTTACCACCTGAGGTAGGAGGTTCGTACTACGTAATCGTTTTCGCCGATGTAACGAATCGCGTTTACGAGCGGCTAGCGGAAGACAACAACATATTAGTCTCGTCCCAGCCTGTCGTCATCTCGCACTTGCCACCAGCAGATCTCGTGGTGGGTGATATTGTGGTTCCGAGCACTGCGGCCTTGGGGCAGAGCGCGTCGATTACGTATACGATCACCAATGCGGGACAAGATCCAGCGCGAGGTGGCTGGTACGATGCCGTTTTCATTTCGTCTGATGAGATTTGGGACATTGATGACGGCTACATGGGCCGAGTGTGGAGAGCAGGCGATGTGGCTGCAGGCGGCTCGTATACCACCACTCTCACAGCTCCGTTGCCGGGAGTCGTGCCGGGCAACTACAAAGTGATTGTGCGTTCGGACATTCGAAACAATCTTGTCGAGTGGAACGAGCAGAATAACCTCAAAGCCAGCCTGGATCGATTCGCAACCGATGCCCCTGCATTGGTTCTTGGTACGCCTACCGTGGGTAACATCGCCGTCAATCAATCGATCTACTACAAAGTGATCGTGCCCGCGGGAGAAACGGTGGTGGTCGAATTTGATTCGGCTTCGGACGAGGGTGCCACAGAGCTCTACATGAGCTACGAGTCCATGCCTCGACGCAGTCGCGCAGACCTGAATGCATTGAAGCCGTTCCAAACGGATCAACGCATCGTGATCTCGTCAACTCAAGGTGGCACCTACTACATTTTGGCTTACGGCAGCGATGTGACGGCACCATCAAGTTCGTTTTCGATCCTAGCACGCATTGTCCCGTTCACCGTGTTTGACACCAATTTTGGACAAGGTGGAACGGCAGGCAATCGAACCATCCTTGTCGACGGAGCCAAATTTGATCGGAGCGTGACGGCGGCATTAGTCGACTCGCAAGGTCGCACGCTTCCAGCGGTGGCCTACACACGAGTCAACGACACGCGACTTTATGCATCCTTTGATTTGCGAGATGCGGCGATCGCCAAGTATTCGCTCCGTTTCTCCAAGGGATCGAGTGGAGAACAGATCGTGGTGGCGGATGCGTTCGAAGTGGTCTTTTCCATAGCAAGTGCACAGCCGATCAGCTTGACACGACCGGATGCTTTTAATCGTCGACGGAATGATCGTGCACCTGCGATCATTCCGGTCTCTTTGGGATGGCGCAACAATACGCTCAACGATGTTGCGGTTCCGCTAATCCACTTTTCGGCGACCGATCCTTTTGCGCTGACTCTTGAGGACACAAATCCGGAGGCAAAGCCGGGGCGTACGGTCACGTCGACCGAGTTCCTAGGCTTTTCGCAGACAGATGGACCTCGCGATATTCTGTTGCCGGGCGATTCGCCAAGTGCGACGTTTTTTGTTGCACCACGTTCGGTCCTGGCCTCTGAGCCACCCATGAACATCTATTACGTGGCTGAGTATTTTTACAATGATTCACAAGCGATCTACAACTGGGACTATGACCTGAGCCAGTTGGACTTGTCGTACTTAACTGACGATGAAGCGATCGAGGCAATCACCGCTTTCAAACAAGCCCGAGGGAGTACACTCGGTTCACTCAGGCAAGTCTTGGCAGAGGGATTACAAAGAGCGTATACATTGTCCCCTGGCAATGTTCCGGACGCGACGCGATTTTTGATTCAAGAAGTCTTTGATCGGTTCGTAGCGGATCGCCAGACATCGTTGCGAGGAGTCATCAACTTCCCAAGTCTCTCGGTCGATCTCGCCACGCTTGCGATCACG
>CANHVO010000315.1 GCA_947463915.1 Planctomycetaceae bacterium | reverse complement strand
GCAGTTCAAGCGAAAGAAAACCGCGCGAGACGAGGAAGTCTCAAAATCTTCTTTGGCTACGCCGCTGGAGTTGGCAAGACTTTTTCGATGCTTGAGAACGCACATCGCGCTTTAGCATCGGGGCGGGATGTTGTGGTTGGCTACGTTGAGCCGCATGCCAGGCCGGAGACTCAAGCATTGCTCGATGGACTAGAGTCATTGCCGACCAAGGTATTGGATTACCGAGGCGTCAAACTGCGTGAATTCGACATCGACGCAGCCATTGTTCGAGATCCAGAATTGATCCTAGTCGACGAGCTAGCTCACACAAATGCCGAGGGTTCCAGGCATATCAAACGATGGCAAGATGTCGAGGAATTGCTGGAGGCTGGGGTCCATGTTTGGACAACGTTGAATGTTCAACATATCGAAAGTTTGAACGATATCGTAGGACAGATCACAGGGGTCGTCGTGCGAGAAACGGTGCCAGACAACGTGTTCGAAATGGCCGACGATTTGGAGTTGATCGATCTGTCGCCGGATGAACTTTTGGATCGATTGAACGAAGGGAAGATCTATCTCGCCGAGCAAGCTCAACGGGCGATTCTAAGTTTTTTTCAAAAGTCGAATCTGAGTGCCTTGCGAGAGATGTCGTTAAGGCGGGCGGCCAATCGCATTCACTCCGATGTCGAGTCCGCTCGCAAGATTCGATCCGACGCCCGGCCTTGGGCAACGACGGATCGGCTGCTCGTATGCGTCGGACCGAGCCCCTCGACAGCCCGAGTGATTCGCACTGCCAAGCGCATGGCAGCGGCGCTTGATGCGCAATGGTTAGCCGTCTCAGTCGACACGCCAGGTGCCCAATCGCAAACCCAATCGCAGTTGAGAGTCGCTCAGCATTTTCGATTGGCAGAACGATTAGGTGCGGAGACAGTGAACCTGTCCGGTGATGATGTGGTAGGCTCGATTTTGGAATATGCTCGCTCTCGCAATGTCACGAAGATTTTTGTCGGAAAGACCAGTGAGGCACGTTGGAAGCGTCTTTTAAAGAGAACGGTCGTCGATCAACTCCTTGAATCGGGCGGCGGAATCGACATCTATGTTATCCATGGGGAACGCAACGATGGAAAATCGATTGCCATCGCTCAATCGAAAATCGCACGATTGAATTGGTTCGGCTATGCAAACGCTTTTGGAATTGCGATCGCGAGCAGTCTCGTTGCGGCGGCCCTCCGAAAGCTAATAGGCTCCAATTCCGAAGCCAACGCGGGAATGATCTATTTGGCGGGAGTGGCGTTCGTTGCATTTCGCTTTGGTAGTGGACCAGCCATTGTAGCATGCTTGTTTGCGGTGCTTGCTTTCGATTTTTTCTTTGTGCCGCCGTACATGACCTTTGCTGTTGCAGACACTCAGTACATCGTGACGTTTGGTGTCATGGTTGCGATTGGGTTGCTGATCAGCACGCTTGCTTCTCGGCTCAAAGACCAGGTTACGAACACGCGAAAGAGGGAACGGCGGACATCGACACTCTATGAGCTTGGTCGACAACTTAGTTCTATCTCTGGAAAAGTCTTTCTGGCGTCAGCGGCGAGTGGAAAGATATCCGAACTGATCAACGGGGAAGTCGCCGTCTACCTTGTTGGCCCATTGGGCAAGACCGAGATTGCCCAAGGGCAGGACGGGGAGATTGCGAAAAATTTGGTAAGTTTGCCCGCTGCACAATGGGTCATTGATCATGGCCAATTGGCGGGAGCAGGCACCAATACGCTCCCAAATGCATGTGCCGTGTTCCTTCCGCTCGTGGGAGCGAACTCATGTGTTGGGGCCATTGCGATTCGATCGATAGACGACAATGCAAAACTGTTGGAGCCGGAACAGAGGCAGCTTTTGGAAGCTTGTTCGAGCCAGTTAGCGCTGGCGTTGGAACGCGATCAGCTGGCTATCGATGCTGCAGAATCGCGGATTCAAGCAGAAGCAGAACAAGTCCGAAGCACGCTGCTGAGCAGCGTTTCGCACGATCTAAAGACACCTTTGGCAGCGATCGCTGGAGCGAGCAGCACGTTGCTTGCGACTAGTACTCTCGATGAACCCACTCGTCGACAGCTTTTGGAGACGGTCTCAAATGAGGCGACGCGCCTGAATCGTTTGTTAGAAAACATTTTGCAGATGTCGAGGCTTGATGCGGGCGCGATTGCACCCAACATGCAGTGGCATGTCCTGGAAGAGATCGTTGGCTCTGCGTTGCATCGCACGAGAGGAGAGCTGGTTGGTCACCAAGTTACGACGCGGGTACCGGCTGATCTGCCGTTACTTTATCTTGATGGACTGCTTATCGAACAGCTCCTAATCAATTTGCTTGAAAATGCTGCGAAGTACACGCCGTGTGGAACCTCGGTTCATATTTCAGCGAACTTGGATTCTGGCTTTTTGAGATTGGTCGTTAGCGATAATGGGCCGGGGGTTACGGAGGGCATGGAAGAAAAGATATTTGACAAGTTTTATAGGGCGACACGATCGCCCGATGATGGGCGAGGTAGCGGACTGGGACTTGCGATTTGTCGAGCGATTGCCAACGTCCATCAAGGAACGATTACTTCGTCCCCTCGCCTTGATGGTTCGTTCAGCCACACAGGGACGAACCGGGGCTTGGAGTTTTTGATCCGTATCCCGATTGCAAAGAACGCTCCCAACGTTCCCTTGGGATAACTATGATTTGAATTGCCGTTTACCTCGCAGTATTCCCTTTTCCATGTAGCCAATCCCGTGCCATCTTCGAATCCGCTAATATTGATCATTGAAGACGAGCAGCCAATTCGTCGATTCTTGAGGGCATCGCTTTCGGACGAAGGCTATCGTTTGAATGAAGCTAGTACTGGCGCCGAGGGGCTGCACGTTGCCCAGCAGCCGCCGCCGGATTTGGTGATCTTGGATCTTGGATTGCCTGATATGGATGGCCAAGAGATCATTCGACGCTTGCGTGAATGGTCCAAGGTGCCGATTATTGTTCTTTCCGCTCGGGATCAGGAAGCTCAGAAGATTCAAGCACTTGACGGAGGTGCGGATGATTTTGTGACCAAGCCATTTGCGATTGGTGAGTTGCTCGCTCGAATTCGTACAGCCCTCCGGCATTCCATTTCGGAATCGATCGAGTCATCCATTGTTGAGTTTGGAGAAGTCCGAGTCGATATTGGTGCCAGAGTCGTCTATCGCAAAGGCGTGGAAGTCCATCTGACGCCGTTGGAGTACAAGCTGCTATTGACCATGCTCAAGCACAACGGGAAAGTTTTGACACACCGTTTCTTGCTACGAGAAGTTTGGGGGCCAAGCGATACGACGGAACTGCATTATGTCCGCGTTTTCGTGGCAAACTTGCGTAAGAAGTTGGAGCAAGATCCTGCGAGACCGGCATACTTTTTGACAGAGCCTGGGGTAGGTTATCGCTTTACTAGCGGCGGGTAGCTCCACATTGGTAGGCTTTTCTGTAGCGAAAGTCGTCAAGACTTTCGGCTGCATTGCATAAACATCGAAACTCTTGACGAGTTTCGCTACCAAATGCTTTACAGCGTTCCCTCTCCACGAAACAGGGCCAGGGCAGGAAATCGCATCGGTTTCGTTTTGATTTAAGGGGATTAGATTTTTACGTTAAATCTAGACAGAGGTCATGACAAGGCAACCGCCCAATCGGTTAATTCACCCGAAGAACACGCATCGACTAGCCTAACAGCGATAGCCACTGCTTTACGCTCCTGTATACTTCTCGTTAGCGAGGAAGGCGGCGGCTGTAGGTCAGTGAAACACCTCGGGCTCGCTCCGCTGCACGTTGAACAATATCGTTGGGGAAAGTCCAAAATGCCTTATATCCGGAAGCTTCTTTGTATTCCTGTCCTTATTGTTTTGCACGCGATGGGTTGCGGGAAATCCGCTATAGAGCCAGCACCCTCCGCACCTCCAGAGGTCACCGTTGCGAAACCAGAACCGCGCCAGGTTACCGAGTACTTTGAATACATCGGGAGAACGTCCTCACCTGAATTTGTTGAAGTGCGACCAAGAGTTACAGGATACCTTGAGAAGATTCTATTCAGTGATGGCAAGGAAGTGAAAGCCGGAGACCCACTGTTCGAAATCGATCGTCGAACCTACGAGTTCACGCTGTTGAATGCCAAGGCGAGATTGCAGCAAGCTGAATCTCAATTAAAACTGGCAAACATAACGCTGGAGCGGTCGAAAACACTGAGCAATACCAACTCCATTTCACAACAAGAGCTCGATGAAGTAACTCAGAGGCAAGTCAGTGCGGTCGCGGAAATCAATGCGGGAAAAGCTGCTGTCGCTCAAGCGGATCTTGACCTCAGTTTCTGCGATATCGAAGCACCGATATCCGGCAGGATTAGCCGAGCAGGCGTTACGGTCGGCAACTTGATTCAAGCAGGGCAATCGAACGCGGAACCTCTTACGACCATCGCTAGCGTTGACCCTATCCACGTTCTGTTCGATGTCGACGAAATCGCAGTGCTTAAGTTTATGGCTTTGCGAAGAAGCCAGGGTGAAGAGGTGAAGTTTACCAATGTTCGCGAGCTCAACCAAAAAGTTTACATTGCTCTGCCCAATGAAACGACCTTTCCACACGAAGGAGTCTTGGACTTCATCGACAACCGAGTGCGAACGACGACAGGGACGTTGTTGGTACGTGCTGAACTTTCGAACCACGATCGCATCTTTGCCCCAGGTTTGTTTGTGCGAGTTCGCGTCCCCTATGGGCTAGCCCAGGATGCTTTGTTGGTGAGCGAACGCGCAATCCTAAATGACCAGAGTTTGAAGTATGTTTTGACGGTTGATAGCGATGACAAAGTAGTACGACGCGATGTCGAACTAGGCAATCTAGAATCCGGGATGCGGGTGATTAAAACTGGGCTGACGGCGGAAGATCGGGTGATCATTAACGGGGTACAACGAGCGCGTCCTGGAGCAAAAGTGCGTCCGCAGTTAAACGAAGCTGTTTCCGTTCCTACTAACAAAAGCAAGGAGTGAAGCATGCTAGCTCGCTTCTTCGTAGATCGCCCGGTCTTCGCAACGGTACTATCGCTGGTGATCATGTTGATGGGTGGTGTCGCTTTGATGCAACTGCCTATCGCTCAGTATCCGGAGGTGGCTCCTCCTACGATTCAAATTTCGGCTGTCTATCCGGGTGCAAACTCTCAGGTCGTAGCGGATACGGTCGCTGCGCCGATTGAGCAGGAGATCAATGGCGTCGAGCGGATGCTATACATGTCCTCGCGTTGTACCAACGATGGCTTGATGACATTAGACGTGACGTTTGAACTGGGGACGAATATCGATCAGGCCCAAGTCTTGGTACAAAACCGCGTTGCCGCTGCTGAATCCAAGTTGCCCGATGAGGTTCGGCGCCAGGGGGTTTTGACCAAGAAAAAATCCCCTAGTATTCTGCTAGCCGTAAACCTAATTTCATCAGAAGATCGATACGATCAGCTTTATCTCTCGAACTTCGCCACGATCGAAGTGAAGGATTCGTTGATGCGAATTCCTGGCGTGGGCGATGTCGGGATGTTAGGGTCACGCGACTACGCTATGCGAGTTTGGCTCGATCCAGAAAAACTAGCTGCTCGCAACATGACTTCGATCGATGTTTTGCAAGCGCTTCGCGAACAAAATGTGCAAATTGCAGCAGGTCGTATTGGTCAGGCGCCAGCACAGGATGGCCAGGATTTTCAATATGCGATCAATACCAAGGGACGTCTACTCGATGCCTCGCAGTTTAACGACGTGGTGGTAAAGACAGGTGACGGAAGTGAATTGGTTCGACTCGGTGATGTTGCACGTACGGAATTGGGGGCACGCAACTACGATGTAAGCAGTTCCTTGGACGGCAAGCCAAGCATAACGATGGCGGTCTTCCAATTACCTGGCTCCAACGCTTTGAAAACGGCTCAAGCGATTCGTGATGAGATGAATCGATTGAAGTCGACTCGATTTCCTAGCGGCGTTGACTTTGCCATTGTTTATGACACAACGATTGTCGTCGATGAGTCCATCCATGAAGTTTACAAAACGTTATTCGAAGCGTTCATCTTGGTCTTTCTTGTCGTCATCTTGTTCTTGCAAGATTGGCGAGCCACCTTAATGCCGATGATCGATGTTCCTGTGTCGTTGATCGGAACATTGGCTGTTATGCAATGGCTTGGTTTCTCTCTCAACAATTTGTCGATGCTGGGTCTGGTCTTGGCCATTGGAATCGTTGTCGACGATGCCATCGTGGTTGTTGAGAATATTGAGCGATGGATGGCCAAAGGCATACCGGCGCGGGAAGCGACGATCAAAGCGATGGGTGAGATCACAGGGCCTGTTATTGCGATTACGTTGGTGCTTAGCTCGGTTTTTTTGCCGACGATTTTCATCGCGGGTATTCCGGGCAAATTCTTCCAGCAGTTCGCGTTAACGATTGCCGCATCCACCATTATCTCGGCCATCAATGCAATGACGATGGCTCCTGCCCGTGCGGTGACGCTGATCAAGCCACACGTCGAGGGACATGATCGTGAAGCATTGCCGCGATGGGGTATCGCATTGCTCGCGGGATATGCCGCATTGCGTTTCCTGCCAGATTACTTGGACCCTTTGTTTGGTTTTGCATCGGCGTCGACCGACGCAGCGCTTCACAGTAATGTAGCCACAAAATCCAGTGGAGTTCACACGGCTTTTTTGAGTGGGATTTTTTTGGTGGGCGGTATCGTTGGATGGGGCATCGGTCCCAAGGTGAACTGGGGTTTGCAAAAGTTGTTTCGACTTTTCAACCACGGTTTCGATCAAGTGACCTGGATGTACGGAAAAATAGTCGCTGGAACACTTCGGATCAGCGTGATTATGCTGATCCTTTATGTCGGACTTATTGGACTAGCTGTGCGCGGGTTCCAATTGGTTCCAAATGGTTTCCTCCCATCTCAGGACAAAGGCTATTTGGTGGTTAGCGCTAAGCTGCCGGATGGAGCGAGTTTGCAACGAACCGAAGCGGTTGCAAAAACCATCAATGAGGTTTTGCTTTCGACAGACGGGATTGCGCATACGTTGAGCATTCCAGGCTACTCCATTCTGACGAGTACCAATGCGTCCAACTCGCTGGGAATGTTTGTCATTCTCGACAGTTTCGAACATCGCAGTAAGCATCAGGAACTGTATTCCGCTGACCTTGTTTCAACCCTTCAAAAGAAGCTAAGCGGCATCCAAGAAGCGCAGATCGTGGTTCTGGGGGCGCCGCCAATTGATGGACTTGCCTCGACTGCTGGCATGAAAATGCAAGTGCAGGACCGGGCAGGAGCAGGTCCCGCTGCATTGCAGGGGGCGTTGGAGAATCTAATTGAGGTAGCAAACACGGAGCCGCGATTGGCAGGGACCTACTCCAGCTACTATGCCAACGAGCCACAGTTGTATGTCGACATCAACCGCGAAAAAGCCAAGTCTGCGGGGGTTGCGCTCAACGATGTGTTCCAGACTCTTCAAATCTATTTGGGATCAGCATATGCCAATGATATTACCCGTTTCGGTCGGAACTGGCAGGTTAACGTTCAAGCGGACACTCAGTTTCGTGCAAACCCAGCCGACATAGGTCGACTAAAGGTTCGCAATCAACGTGGCGAGATGGTTCCGTTGGCGACACTCATCGACGTTCGCGATGTGAGTGGTCCTGGAATTGTGTATCGATTCAATATGAATGCATCAGCTGATTTCGTTTCCAATCCGGCACCAGGTAGCGGTTCCGGAGACACGATTGGATTGATGGAGGAAATCGCGAAACGTGAGTTGCCAAGCAGCATGAGCTTCGAGTGGACCGAACTCGCTTATCAGCAAATTCTGGTGGGAAACGATTTGTTGACCAAGCTAGTGTTTCCGCTAGCCGTGATTTTTGTGTTCATGGTGTTGGCGGCACAGTACGAGAGTTGGTCCATGCCGATCGCGATATTGTTGATTGTGCCAATGTGTTTGTTTGCCGCGATTGCTGGCCTTTGGCTTACTGGCTCAGAGAGCAATATCTTTACACAGATTGGGTTGGTGGTGTTGATCGCATTGGCGGCCAAGAACGCGATTCTCATTGTTGAGTTTGCGAAGCAGTTGCAAGAAGAAGGCAAGGACCGAAGCGAAGCGGTGATTGAAGCCTGCAAAGTGCGACTTCGCCCTATTCTCATGACCTCGTTCGCTTTTATTCTCGGCGTGGCGCCTTTGATGATCGGGCGTGGTGCGGGTTTTGAAATGCGAAGGTCGCTCGGTCTCGCTGTGTTTTCCGGGATGTTAGGAGTGACCTTGTTCGGTTTGATCTTTACGCCGGTTTTTTATGTGCTGATCGATTGGCTAGGAAGTTTCAGGAAAGGCTCTGAAGTGCAAGGATTGCACGGCACCACACTAACGCCAACAAAGCGCAATTGGTGGCATCGGCTGATTAGGTCCAAATAAGGAATAGGATGCTTGTTAAGAACCCCCAATTAACTGAACTTGCAATAAACTCGTAGCGAAACACGTCAAGAGTTTCGGTATCTGGAGTTAGCTCGCATGAGCCGAAAGTCTTGACGACTTTCGCTACAATTTAGAAATGTCCGACAATTACTCGTAACGATTTGACAGGTTGTTT
>CANHVO010000314.1 GCA_947463915.1 Planctomycetaceae bacterium | reverse complement strand
TGAGGTCGGGGGACCTGTCATAACGAGGAAAAACATGGTTACAAAGTTGATTCTGTCGATTGCTGCCGTTCTTGCGTTGGGTAGTTTTGCCCCATCGGTGCAAGCTCAGGGACCGTACGAATTTCAGTTTGGATATGCGCAAGGCTACCAAAATAGCTTCCGAAATCGGCTTCCTACGCCGCCTTATTTTGCGATTTATCCACCTGTCTATTACGGCAAGCGTTACGAACGACCTTACGGCGACAGCCCTTATGCTGCCTTCCCGCAATTGCAATCGGCATCGGATTATCATCCCGTACCAAAGGAAACCCCGTTGCGATCGTCTACGGTCATGAATCCGCACGTCCAGCATGCTGTCGGTTCGACGAACGCGCCAGTTGCAGTCGTGCCGCGAGTCGGCCGAACCGTCGAGATCATCAATCCATATGCTATGGAGCAAGAGCAAATCGCGAGCCGAGGACGCTAGGACTCGCAGCCACTGTCTAACAAAGCGAAGCTGACTGTCATAAGCCGAGGCGTTACCCCTCGGCTTATGTCGTATTCCGAACCGAAACGGATCGGAGCCCCTAACGACTTTTCCAAACTGGACGTCTTTTTGGGTTCGTGTCAAATCTTGAAGCGACACACTTCAATGTCTATTGTTGTTTGGGTCCCGCTGTCGAAAAAGTCGCTTTCTCTTGACTGCGAATAGCATTGCAGAAAAGCTCAGCGCGAGCAGTCCCAATCCGGCAGATGAGGGTTCGGGGACCGCCGTAATGCTCAAGTTCCCTTCCAAATAAAGGCTATTGATGACCCCGGACGGAGTCGTCACGTTAGCATTGAATGTTTGGTTAAACAATCCGATCGACCAGTTGGGGGAAAAACTCGTTGGAAGTGCATCCGATGGAAGGGCAAGTCCTCCTGCGTCAAAGAATGTTAAACGCGTCGATGCTGTATTTGCATTCGTCACGGACCAACCACTTGGTAGGCTGGGCCCCACTGCGACTATGCTCAAGCTGTCCGTGTTGTTGGAGAGGGTCGAGACAACATTGTCAAATGTTTGTGCGGTAAGATTTGCAACGGCCGTCTTCTGAAAAATTCTTCCGTTGATATCGACAGTTAGAACCGTGTTAACGGATGGAGTAATGGTAAAGACGCCCTGGCTCGTGTTTGCTGCATTTGCGTCCGCCCCAGCATTAGCTGTGTCATAAGAAAATGTAGCGGTAAAGGTACTTCCAATACTGATGCCGTCTACTGAGCCAATTGGCGTGCCGGCTTGTCCACCGGAATTCACGGTCGTGATGACTCCACTAAAGGACTTGCTAATGATATCGCCGTGCAAGCGTCCCGAGCAAGCAAAAGCGAAGAGAAGCATGATCGAAAAGCAAATTAGTCTCATTTTTGCCTCACAAAGAAAATGAAAAAGTCGTTGTTGAATTGGATTGATTGGTTCCATCGATTTCGTGTCCACCAAATCCTAGTTACCGTAGAGAAGCTTTGCTAGTGGCGAGTTCAATGGTCGGAAACCTTCGAAATCGTTCTTAGCTGCGATCCCATTGAAGGACAGCATACATGATGATTCCGATGTAATGACAAATGCTCGCGGCAATGACCATCAAATGCCAAATCGCATGGTAGTAAAAGCCGCGATGATCGTTCTGCAAAAAGACGACTCCGACGGTATACAGCACACCCCCGAGTGCCATCATGCCAAAGCACTCCAGCGACACATAGCCAAACAAAACCATCGCAGGAATCCAACCTAACAAAATGTAGGAAAGTGAGGCCATGTTGTTGATGCGGTGCTTGGAGAAAACTTTGGAGTAAAACCCCGTTGCCGCCGCAATCCAAACAAAAGACAGTAACAGCATGCGAGGCCAACCCGCCAGGTACGACCAAATAAAGGGTGTAAAGGTACCTGCGATCAGGCCATAAACAAAACCTTGATCAAGCGAACGAATAACGTGACGCTTGTTAGGCTCCCTCACCACATGGGACAACGTTGAGAATAGATACAAAGCGGTTAAGCTCGCTGCATAAACGAGACATGGCATCACTTGGTCTTGGCGATATTCGAGCGCAAGGCGAATCAAGAAGAATCCGGCGGGTAAGCTTAGCGCGACACCGAGACCATGAGTCCAGGCGTTCAGAGCTTCCTCGGATGCGTTTTCGTGTGACCAATGAATTGCCATGAATCTTGTTTCTCGGCAAATTCTGCCTACGCGTTTATCGGGCCAGTCGGTCGAAGCAACCACTGGTGAAATCCACCGCCGGCAACGGCACCGATGATTGGGGCCACAATATACACGGTAATCCAGCTTGGGTCCGACAAACCAGGAATTGCAACTTGCCCCCAGCCCGCAAAGTAAGCGAACAACCTTGGCCCAAAGTCCCGAGCGGGATTGAATCCAGCCTGCGTTAATGGTGCCAAGACCGAGATCAACGCTGATACCGTCAAGCCGATAAAAACCGGCGCAAGATTGCTTTGAGGGCGACCGCTATTGCGTAAGTCGGTTAGTGAAAAGACAACAATTGCTAGAATGGCCGTGCCTACGAATTCGGCAAACCATGCTTGCGAATGAGAGAATCGCGAGCGAATCTTCTCGTGTTGCACTGGATCGTAGGGAGAATCACCCGAAGCTAGGCCACCTGGATTCGGAAAATACTCGCCATAACACATGGCGGTAACGATACTCCCGGGTTCGCCCCGGACTACTTGTTTTTCCGTCTCCTTGGCCGACAAGAATCCCGAGAAAAGACAGTACAGAATCATGGCTCCGGTAAACGCGCCAGCGGTTTGTGCCGCAATGTAAGGCAAGACGAGCCGCCAAGGATGCCGCCCCCAAACAGCAAACGCAATCGTCATCGCTGGATTGATATGGGAGCCGCTAATAGAGTCGACGGCAAATATGGCGAGCATGATAGCCACTCCCCACACAACAGCAACCTGCCAAACCCCGCTCTGGGCGTTGAGCAAGACCGAAGCATGAACGGCGCCACAACCAATGAAAACGAGCAGCATCGTCCCAAACCATTCTGCGACCATGAGCCTCACGAGTGTCGGTGCCGGATTTTGCATAGTTAAGCCGATGGTTTGGTCGGTGAAAGAATCGTTGTTAGGGCTCGATTTTACACTAACTTGCTAGATCGTCTTTAGCTAATTGGAGAAAGGGAATCGGGCCGCCTAACCGAAACAACGTTCATTTATTTGTTTAACAGGCAGCCGTAGGCGTACTCGACACCGCTGGCAGTTCGCCCAATGGCACTGACTTTCGATTGTGTTTCTGTCGCGGATGGGCGCCAGCCCGCCGGTTTGGCCTCATTTACGGTGCAATCACCGGAAGGCTCGCGCCGTTCCGCTAACAAAGTGAGTGCCATTTGGCAGTACGCCTACGGCTGACTGTTAAACGAATTTCCACCGAAGGTAGGCTTCGTTGAACGGTATTTGGTCTATACACGAACTGCAATTCGTGAGCTCACAGCTCTACTCGATTGTGTTTGAAGCAAAATCTCATCGGCGATTCTTGGAAGCGGCAAAATTTTGTGCGCTAGGCCAGCATTGAATACGGCTCCTGGCATTCCCCAAACCACGGAAGTCTCTTCGTCTTGAACGATTACGCGTCCACCTGCCTGGCGAATGGCATCGCAGCCCCGCTGGCCATCATTTCCCATTCCCGTCATCACTACAGCAAGAACGTTTGCTCCAAATAGTTCTGAAGCTGAGCGAAAGAGGACATCCACCGCAGGTCGACAAGAGTTCTCTGGCTGCTCTTGATTGAGGACGGCTTTCAGCTGCGGCCCCTGACGGCGTAGTGTCATGTGAAAATTGCCCGGCGCAAGCCACACACCGCCTGCTACCAATACTTCACCATCGACGGCTTCATGGACATGCAATTTACAAAGTTGGTTCAAGCGGTCAGCAAGATGCTTCGTGAAGACCGGTGGCATATGTTGCACAATCAAAATCGGAACGGGGAAGCTCTCGGGAAGCTTCGGCAGCATTGCTGTTAACGCATTTGGGCCGCCTGTCGACACTCCAATCACAACGATTTCGACGCGACTGGGCTTGACCGGGACCAGTGGCTTGCGTTGCGTTGAGGGGCGATCGCTTTGGTTCCGCATTTCGGAACGAGCAATTGAACTGGACCTGCTATTCCAATTGCAAAACTGCTTGATCTTTGGCACCAGTTCATTGACAACCGTCTCGATCGCAGCCGTTACGCTCCCGACGTTGGATGGCTTGGTTGCAAAATCATTGGCTCCTTTGGTGAAGGCTTCCATCGTGGCTTCTGCGCCGCGTTGGGTCAATGTGCTAAACATGATGACGGGTAACTTCGGGTAGAGCTTGCGAATCTCCACTAGCGTAGTCAGCCCGTCCATTTCGGGCATTTCCATATCCAACGTAATGACATCCGGCGCCACCTGCGGTATCTTCGCAAGAGCAATCTTACCATTGGCTGCTACCCCAGCGATCTCAATGGCTGGATCGGAAGTCAACGCATTGGTCAACAGTCGGCGTATGACCGTTGAGTCGTCGACAATGAGAACCCGAATTTTACGCATTGAGCGTATTAAACTCCGATTCCGAGTAGCTGTAGTTTTTCGATGACCATGCCTTTGTCGAATGGCTTCATGACATATTCGTTCACGCCAGCCATAAACGCTTGCCCAATGTTCTCCATTTCCGTTTCAGTGGTAACCATCATCAGGGGCATATCGCGGTACTCAGGTCGCTTTCTCACAGCCCGAATGAACTCGATGCCATTCATCTCTGGCATGTTCCAGTCAACCATTGCAATGTCCATTACGCCATGTGTGTCAAGCTGAGCAAGAGCTTGGAGGCCATCGCCAGCCTCAAAGGTTTCGTAGCCCATCTCTCGCATCATGTTGCATATGACTCGACGAATGGATCGAGAATCGTCAATGACTAAAGCTCGCATAGAAATGTCTCTTTGTTTTGGGAGTGAGGGTGCGTGTCGTTACAGGTGCGGAATCAGGAGCGATTCACGCTGATGTATTTGCTTGAGCGATAGGGTTCTGGGTATCATGCAACGGGACGATAGCAAACTGCGGTTCCAATTTGTTCCCGTTCAAAGCGAACATTGAGGTTCATGGTCGTCTCGGAGCCACCGAGGAAAAGGTAACTGTCCTTATGCATCACTGCATGGACCTTTTTGAGGATTTCGGTTTTGGTCTCGGGTGAAAAATAGATAAGTACGTTTCGAAGGAAAACGATGTCCATCTTCGGAAGCAAAGTCGGAAACGGTTCCACCAAGTTTAGCTCACGGAACTCAATCATCTTGCGAATATCTTCTCGAATGGTCCATTGGCCTCCCTCTTTGGTGAAGTACTTCAAAAGGTAATTCATGGGCAATCCGCGATTGATTTCCGTTTGATTGAACACACCTAGCCGAGCCTTATCCAGAATGCGATTGGAAAGATCGCTGCTAATAAGACGTATCTTCCAGTTCTTGAGCATGGGAAAGTGTTCCGCTAGAACCATCGCGATGGTATACGGCTCTTGACCGCTGGAACACGCGTTGGACCAGATCGTAATCGATTTCTCCTTGGCTCGTCTCTGAATCAGACCGGGTAAGATTTTGTCCTTGAGAGCAGTGAAAGGATGGATGTCACGAAAGAAACTGGTTTCATTCGTAGTCATGGCCTCAACGACCCGCTGGTTTAAGCTTTGTGAACCAGGCTTCTGCAATTCTGAAACCAACTCGGAAATATTGAGCAGACCAAGTTCGCGAACGACGGGCGTTAAACGTGACTCAACAAGATAGGCCTTCTCACTTTCCAAAATGATCGCCGACTTGCGACGAACGAGGTTGCTTATGAACGAAAACGCCTGAGGATCGAGGGGAGTGGCGATGCTACTCATGAAGCAGATAATTCCTTTAGGGACGGGATCGGATGTTTTTTCCCGAGCATACATTGGCAGGGGAATTCACGATGATTCATTTCGCTACTACATTACAGACACACCAACCATTTGAAGTTTTTCTTGAATCATGATCGGCGAAAACGGCTTCATGATGTATTCCGAGACGCCCGCATCGAACGTCAGCGCCAACTGCGACATTTCCAATTCGGTCGTCACCATAATGATCGGCAACCCGTCGAACTTCGGTTTTTTTCGGACTAACTTGACAAACTCCAGGCCATTCAAAACCGGCATATTCCAGTCCACCAATACAACGTCTGGGATATCCGAAGAGGATAGGCCTTCCATCCCTTCTTGTCCGTTGGACGCTTTGGTCACGTCGTACCCCAATCCATTCAGGATCGATGCGATGATTGAGAGCATCGCTGGGTCGTCATCAATTACTAAAGCTCTCATGCGTCAAGTATCCTCTTTCGGTTTCCAGGAAAGCCAAATCACCATTTGTCGACATGAAGGACTGGACTGTCCCGTAGCGGAAGTTGTAAAACTTCCTTTAGTTTGAGGAGCTGCAGGAACTCTTACGAGATTCCACTACTTGCCTCGTTCCAGGGCTCTGCCCAAGGCCGTGAACGATTTTCTCTTGTTTAAAACGAGCTTTTGTGCAGCGAAAGTCGTCAAGACTTTCGGCAGCATCATCTAAACGGCCGAAACTCTTGGCGAGTTTCGCTACAAAATGCTTCACGGCGTGCGGCTCTGCCTTGGAACGCACTGCTTTCGAAGGCCCGCCTCGCGATAGTCATGGATTCGCAATCTAAGGAGGCAGAAGCCTCCGTTGCATTGCGTTCCCCGGCAGAGCCAGGGGACGAGTTCATTCAATCGCGGCTTGCGCCCACGGCTCAGTTTGGAAAATCTTGCTTAGAACTTGAATTCCAAGACGAGTTGCTGGAGTTCAGCGGCCATTCTTGCGATTTCGATCGCCGCTTGCTGCGTGTTGTTCGCCCCTTCAGTCGTGCTTTGTGCAGCGGTCGCAACAGCCGTGATGTTTTCCGAAATCTCATTAGAGCCCTTAGAAGCCTCGGAAACATTTCTGCCCATTTCGTTTGCAGTAGCCGTCTGTTCCTCAACAGCACAAGCGATCGACGTCGAGATCTCGTTGATCTGATTGATGACGTCGCTAATCTGGCGAATTGCTTCGACCGCCCCCCGGGTATCGGTCTGGATCGTTTCAATCTTTTGACTGATGTCCTCAGTGGCCTTCGCGGTCTCTTTTGCCAACTCTTTGACTTCGTTCGCAACAACGGCAAAGCCTTTTCCTGCTTCGCCAGCACGAGCAGCTTCGATCGTTGCATTGAGAGCCAAAAGGTTCGTTTGCTCAGCGATCGAAGTGATTACCTTAACAACTTTGCCGATCTCGCAACTGCTTTCGCCGAGCTTCGCAATGGTTCCATTGGTCTTGTTTGCGACGTTGACCGCCTGCTGCGAAACCTTGGCCGATTCCGACGCGCTCTTGGCAATCTCCTTGATGGCAGCGTTCAATTCGTCTACTCCGCAAGCTACGGTTTGAACGTTCTTGCTGACCTGCTCTGAAGCCGCTGAAACCACGTTTGCCTGGACCGACGTTTCCTCCGCCGTAGCACTCATTGTGGTGCTAACCGAGGACAGCTCTTCCGACGCTCCAGCCAAAGCGGTTGCGTTGTCGGAGACGGTCGCGAGCAAATTCTTCAAGGCTTCACGAGTGTTGGCCTGGGCTGTCACATCAGTCGCGTACTTAACTACTTTGAACGGCTTGCCATTAAGATCGAGGATTGGATTGTACGATGCCTGAATCCATACGACCTTTCCCCCTCTGCCAACTCGTTTGTATTCGGCTGTTTGGTACTCGCCCCGATGGAGCTTGGCCCAGAACTCTTTGTATTCGGCTGAGTGGCGGAACGATTCTTCGACAAACATGCCATGGTGACGTCCCTTGACCTCATCGAGCGAATATCCCATCGTCGACAAGAAGTTCTCGTTGGCGGTTTGGATGGTACCGTCCATGCCGAACTCGATTGTTGCCTGCGACTTGCTTATTGCTGCCAACTGGCCTTCGAAATCTGCCCCTCGAACTTTCTCGGTGGTAACGTCGGTCGCGATGTTTACGATCTTAAAGACTCGCCCCATCTCATCCTTGACAGGTGCATAAACAGCCTGGATCCAAACCTCCTTGCCCTCTTTGTTGATTCTTTTGAACACGCCCGACTGGCAGTTGCCCGCGTTCAGTTCATCCCAAAACTGGCTGTACGCATTGGAATTGGCAAAACTACTCTCGACCAAAGTTCGGTGATGCTTCCCAACGATCTCGTCCAGGCGATACCCAAGCGTCTTTGTAAAGTTGGTATTCGATTTGAGGACAATGCCCTTCGTGTCAAATTCAACATAAGCGAAGCTCACGTCGATAGCTGCAAGTATGCCCATTGCATTTTGGCGCTCGATCTCAGCGGCGGTGATATCGTATCGTACGCCGATGTATTTCAGGGGCTTGCCATTGGGTCCCATGACAGGTGCGATCACCGCATCGACATAGTACGGCGTGCCATCCTTGGCTCGATTTTTGATGATGCCGCGAAATGGCTTGCCTCGGCCGATCGTTGACCACATTTCCTTGAAGACCTCTTTAGGCATATCCGGGTGCCTGGTCGTATTGTGGGGATGACCGATCAACTCTTCTCGACTGTACTTGGAAATCTCAATGAACTTTTCATTGATGTTAAGAATATCCCCTTTCAGGTCTGACTCTGAG
>CANHVO010000313.1 GCA_947463915.1 Planctomycetaceae bacterium | reverse complement strand
CCTGCTTTGCTCGTTGCTTACGACTCATGGCCAGATTCCTTTCTGACTGATACGTTTCAGTTGGTTACGGGGGGATCTGGTCTTTTTTCATATTACTCCGAACAACAAAACCCCAATTTTCCCTACGAATAATCCTTCACAGCGTTGCCGTTTCGGGGAGAGGGGGCCAGGGGGTGAGGGGTAGAGTTGTCAGTAACAGGTCTCCGGTTCAATGACTTGTTTAGACGTTTTGCGCGAGGAATGGCGTTGCAGCCGGAGCCAAAATCCCAATCAAAAAAAGTGCAAAACCCCTCTCCCCTAAAAGGCAACGCTGTGAAGCATTTACCGCTGCTAAAAGCAGGTTTTTGTGTAGCGAAAGTCGTCAAGACTTTCGGCTGCATCGTCTAAACTACCGAAACTCTTGACGAGTTTCGCTACGAAATGCTTCACAGCGTTGCCCAAAAGGGCTGAGGGGAGCAAAGTCAAAAAGAAGTGGGCAAACCCAACGGCTAGTTAATCTCGTTCCCATCCCACGATTACTACTCCTTCTCCTTCACTCGGATTGTGAAAATCATGGGAGGTTCAATTTTCCCAAAGGGACTCGTTTCGTTTCGAAATCCAACCAACCCGTGGACTTCCGACTTGCGAATTTGGAGCGCGCCGAAATAGTTCGTTAGCGTATTGGGAACCAATCGCTCGTATTTCGCAAAAGTCGGATCGAAGCGATACCAAGTGTAACCCGGGACATAGATCCACCCCTCATGCTCGATAGCGGTCCCCTCATAGTTACCCGGTTGCATCTCTCCTTCGTTATGCACATAGTCTGTTATCGGTACCAAAATTCTGCCTTTCGACCGTTCCGTGGTAAAGTTGGCGGAAGAGTAGATCCAAGGAAGTCCGTATCCAAAAAGGAATTGTCCTTTGCAGAACAGAGGCTTGACCAGATGGCTATACATTGGCAATCCCACGACTTCTGTGCGTAAGGAGGGCAACTCGACTCGCATGGGATGTGCGCCATCTCGAGGCAGCAAAAAGTATTCCTTGCCATGTTCCTCGAATCGATACGCCCATTTTGCAAAGACAACGAGATCTCGGTCCCACAACTCTTCGTCAGGCCGTCCGACGATCATCGGTCGCCTCGCTTCATGAAAAATATGGATCTGATAACTGCCGTTCGAGTAGTCAGCCAAAGCACACCAGCAGCGAGTGTTTTTCTCCAATCTTCCAACCACACATAATCGATTAGGTGAAACCACTAAGACGTCTAACTCTTCGTACGGTGGAAATGCCTCGGCAGGATCGAAGGTAGCCATCAAATTTCCTTCGTGGTCTAGTACTTCCCATGGAGTCTTCGTATCAACTCGATCCAGGATGATCAAGTTTGCTCCGTCCCAGACAACACGACTTAACCGACCGGGAGCGGCAGCGAGTTTTGGAAGCTCGCGCACGAGCTGCATGCTCAAGTCACTGTTCATGCGCACGATCTTGTTTTTGCTGATGAGCCAGTCAAACTTTTTGGTACCAGGAACAAAGTCGAATTCCTCATCTTGGAAGACGGAGAGGTCCAAGGGAATCGAATCAAACTGCATTCTTCCGAACCCAGGTTCCCTGCGTGGCTTCGTCTTAGCGTTGGAAGACTTCATTGCGGGGCTTGGTATTTTCTCACGAAGTCTTCGGACAAGGGCGTGATAGTGGCCAAGTACTCGGTCACAGAACCCTTGGTAAAACCCGGCATCTTGGGTCATTGCATCCGGACGTTTCGCGATCTCTTGAATCGCCGTTTCCGCTTCTTGGATGAGCTCCAGAATCCTATCTTTGTCAGGCACTTTGATGGGCCGCGTATCCCCCGGAGCTCGATAGGGATCTAGCGATTCCATTTCCTTTCTCATGGCCGCCTCAAATAGCCCTAGTCGACCATAAATACGTAAGTGGGCATGGCCCTCATGCTGCATGGACCGAAAACACTCAAGAACTTCTTCGCTGTCTCGCTTGAACTCTTTGTCCCACTGTTGTGTTATTTGCAATTCTCTTGTGCTACCCCAACGAACGTGGATTGGACTGGCTGAGGTATATAGCGTTGCCCAATTGTGGGTTGGGAATCCTTCGGGAATCGCTTCGGCTGCTGCACGAAAGATTCTCGTCATCTGCTTTGGAGTAAAGTACTTTTGCTCGATTCGGCGGCCAAGCGTTTGCCAAACCAAATTGGACCATTCCAGTTTCAACTGAAGCTCCTCATACTTGGAGAATTCCTTGCTCCGACCGAGCGACCAAAATGGCTCGACGATCGCATTGAAGAAACGAGAATCAGCCTCAAACCGAGATTCTTGCGCGTCCGAAAAAGCTTGATCGTGCATGAGTTGGAGCAATGGCGGTCTGAGTCCACCATCGAAACTACACCAGTTCTTGAGCAACCGAATTGCGGGCTCCTGACGAATGTGCTTGTTGCGGATCAGGCACTCCACGTGTTCCAAAGCGATTTGTCGCAGCTCAGCAGCTTCGCGATTGATTTCGAGCGATGTGCTCAAACCAACCGGCAACTTGTAGGCGGCGGAAAGCGTTCGATAGTCATCAAGCAGCTGAAGACGCTGTGTATGGTCATTTGCGTCGATCAAGAGAAGGGACTCCCGGATCTTCGCTGCATTTCGAAAATCTCCTAGCCCATCAAAGCGCTCTGCACGCTCGCGCATGGCCGCCTGCTGTTCTGCCATCGGTACAGTGGGAAAGGACTCCCGCGAAACAAGCTTTGGTACGAGTTGTTGCACCAACCAGACCGGTGCTTCTTTCATCGTCATCAGTGGGGATTCGATTGCCGTTCGTTCGACCGCCAATCGGTTTGTAATCGAAAACTTGACTTGGGACGCTTCATCGCCGACACCAGGCTCAACGCGGTAGTCGACCTCAATGTACTGTGGCACGACCCGTTGATGAAGCGACTTTGCATCTGGAAGCTCTTGACCGATTTGCCTCGCGTTCTCGTAGTCAATGACCGCTACTCCAGGACTCGAACTCAATGCAGTCGAAAGAAGATCGTGATACTGTTGTCCCAAACTGTCATAACGCTTTTCCAGATTCTTCACCGCGAACGGCGATATGCCTATCGCGCGATCCACGCCATTTGGAAATCGATCCCGAACACGCTCTAGCCATTCCGCAAGCTCGCTTGTCGCTTTGGCCGCTTTGCGTTTATCTACCTGGATGTACCCCAACCGCACCGCTTGTTTGCAACCATACACACTGATACGAATTCGGGATGGACTTGTTACCTCCTGGCCGGCTACCTCCAACACGGGCGGTGGGGACTCGTTGCTGAGGACGATCAAAGCATCCGCGTTAAGCAAAGAGCCAATTTCAGCTACTGCGGATTCGTTGCCTTGCTTCGAAAAAATCTGCTGCATCCGTTTTTCTCGGCCGATAACGTCGGACAGATCTCGTTCTACCAGCGAAAAAGAGCGAGAAGTCAATTCCGCGGTCAACAGGTCGGGAAGACCAGAGGTTTGACACTCAGGATCGCTCAAAATGGCCCAGTCTTGAAACGGACTGTCGGATTGTCCCTGCCCCTTGGGAACAACATGCAGCGACATTGCCCCTACGAACATGCCGCAACACAACAGGAACAAGGCAGAAAAGCAGATGGAAGGAGTTTTCTTTCTCATGTCGATTTGCGATAGGTTTAGCAGACTTGGTTCGATGTGAAGACGTCAAAGGAATCAGCACACTCCCAATTAGACGAGTTACTTGCTGATACCTTAGGAAAAAAGCGGAAAAGTTGCGGTTCAAAATCCACCGAGTCAACACGTGCATCACCTCCCATTGAGCCAAAAACAAACTTTGCAATTTCCTTGATATCGAACTTCGATTCGTCTAAAACGGTGATTCCTTAGGCCATCAATACTCTAGCTTCAAACCATTGGAAAACACATGTCGAGTGAAAATCCTTACAATCCACCATCTTTCTCATCAGATTATGGTGTCACACCTGGTCAAGCAGGCATTGGCAACGTAAAAGCCGACATCGGTGAGGTATTGAACTACTCGTTCAAAGTATGGAAACAAAATCTAGGCATACTCATAGGAGCAACGCTCATTGTCTTTGGGATATCCATTGGATTCGCAATTTTTAATGGAGTGATTGATGTGGTCCTGAAGGGAGGACTTGATCGACCAGCCAACGGAGTATCCCTCTCAGTTTCCATCCTGTTGAGCATTGTCTCGAACCTAGCGCAAATCTTCATCGTGATCGGATGTGTGAAGCTTTTTCTGGCTTTGCTGCGCGGACAAGACGCTTCGTTGGGATTGGTATTCAGCGGGGGTGAACGTTTTTTGCCAACCCTTGGTATATCGATTCTATTAGGCATCGGATTCTTGCTGTGCGTCATACCAGGGATCATTGTGATGCTTCTTTACTGGCCCGCCTACTTTTTGGTTGTGGATCAAAAGAAGCCAGTGATGGAGTCCTTTTCGCTAGCTCGTACCATTACGCAGGGCAATGAAATGACTTCGTTTTTGCTTGCGCTCCTGAATTTTGGAATCATGATGGTTGGGTTTTTAGCTCTCTGTTTTGGTATCATCTTTGCCTATCCGTTAGCGATGCTGCTTTTCCCATGTGCTTACCTGGTCATGTCAGGGCAATTGGATCCAAAGCAAGAACCGACTCAGCTCTTGGGCTAAGAGTCTCTCGTTGACGTGCTATAAACACGGTTGAGTGTACGCTACCTTCGCGGAGCGACGAGCGACAATGTCGCCCGTCGCTCCGCAAAGGTAGCGTGCAACTGCGTACGTAATTCAAAAAAGTGCTTTGAAGTCGTCAAGACTTTCGGCAGCTTTGCTGGAGGCCAGGAAACAAAAAAAGTCCGCCGATTTTGGTCGGCGGACTTTTGGATTTGGTAGTTTGTATTGGACTCTCGGGTTAGACCACTACGGTTTCTTTGATTTTTTGGAGGAAGTGATCGCCGGTTGCTTTGGTCAATTCTTTGACGTGCTTTTCGGCCTTTTTTAGATCCTCGTACTCGAACACGGCAACGCGTTTGAGATTTTGGTTAAAGACTCCCCAGTAAAGCTTAATGCGAGGCTCAGCAGCTACCTTGCGGGTTCGCTTTACCTTCGGTGGTGCTGGTGGGGCATTCGGGTCGACTTCCTTGACGGCCTTCTTCTTGCGTGGGGTTTTTGGCGCGGTTGCCATGGAAAAATAGCTCCAGATGGGAATGAAGAAAGCAATAACGGCTATGAAGCCAATCGCGAACGAAGGGTCATGCAGTAAGCAGTTGAGGCTGAAACCGCCTGGAGACTCCGTCCAACGCGACGAACCTCCATTATAAACCATTTGGGCCGTTTTCAGAACTCCCGCCGCCAAAGATGTGCGAAAAAAGCAGCGCACATCAAAAACCCCTGTGAAAACAGTGGTTATCCGACTACGCGTGACGGCTAACCGACGAAGATCGCACATCCGCCGCGGCTGATTCTAACGCTATCAAAATCGATTCCCTTGCGTTTCCCGAAGCCATCACGGTAAGGATGGGACTTCCGGCGGGAATACTAATGCCAGACGTTGGAATGTCAGCAAACCGACATCGATCGAGCTCGCAGGACAAGTCCATGTTCCATTTCTTTGACCACCAAAACTCGGACTGAGAACTGCCAATGATGCACGGCTGGTCCGCGTAAACAATCAGCTTCCCGAGCATGCGTTCTGGCGAGGACAAAGATGCTTTGCATGCTCTCGAAGCCAGTTGTTCCATCGCACTTGAAGTCATCATGCCGCGAACGCTGGCATCGTGTTTCTCTACCAATCGCAGATCCAAAACAAGATCCAAGAGGTCCATGCTTGCGCTCCATCGCGGATTGATCTCGAGCAACGTTAGCTCACCTTCATGCCGGAGAAAGTCGGCTTGCCATACGCCAAGAAGTCCCGACTCGCGGCCAGCGATCGCTGCAAAACGGTGTAGCTTGTCGATGTTCGTCTTTGACAAAGGAATCGGTCCATACGAGCCGCGATACACATAACGCTTGTCCGTCGCATTGGATTCGGGTGGCCATGCAGACGTCGCACCGATGAAGGTACTGCTGAATTGACTGCTCAGAAAAGTCACGCCAATCGTCTCGCCAGGCATTCTTTGCTGGAGATAAATGCTGTCCAGGTTTTGAGGAAGGCTGTGTCCTTCGAAATCGGTGGTTGCCATCCCACCCCCGCTTTCAAAGTTTTTAACCAACCACTTTGAACTCCGCATCGAATCCATTGAGAAAGAAATGAGATTCTCTGCGGAAACAGTCCTTGGCCATCCCAGCTCCGAGGATGCGGCCCATTCCTCCCAGTTTGCCAAGCTTCGCATCGATCGCAGCTGAGCTCCCGAGGCGCCCGCTCGATCTGAATCCATGTGGCATCGGTCCACCCATTTGCTTCGGTGCTCCATGCCACCCGTCAAAAGCAATGATGCGTTCGGATACTCTGAGTTGAGCACGTCAGGCCAGTGTGGGTCATCCAACCGATAGTGTGCGCGGCAATCCGCCAACAGATCGCGATCTGCGCAGAGATCGACCGCAACCACTTCAAATCCCTGACGTTTTGCAGATTGGGCCGCAGCTCTGGCACTAAACCCTACCACAGCCATGGTTGGCGGAGCTGCTGTACAACCCGCATCCGAATTCATTCTGATTCAAGCGTCCTATCTTACCAACGTGGTTCAATCTGCAATGACACAACCGCATGCAGGCCATGATTGAGAATCGGCCAATATTGCGTCGAATCAGTCTAGCACCCCGAGGAAGGAAATCGATAGCATTGATGGCGACGGACCGTCGAAAGAAAACTAAAATCGCAAGACCAATGGAGGGCTATATGCGAATCGATCGAAATAAGCTTGTTAGCCACGTTCTCTTTTGTGTCTTGGCTGTTTCTTTCCTTGGATGCCAAGGTTCGCAGATCGGTGCGAAACGATGGAGCGGAGGTATCTTTGGACAAGGCTCCGAGGACCGACAGAAATACAGAGCCGCTGCGTTCGACCCATACCCACTCAACGACATCGGGCCAGAGGTCGTGGGTGGACGTCCACGTGGATTCCAGAATCCACTGCCAGAGGCGTCCCGCAATCAAATCGAATCGAAAGCCAATATGAAACGCCGCTCCATGGGAAGTGGTTGGTAGCACATCGCCATGTGTTTAAAGGGCAATGAGCCGGTGGGCGATAGCCCCGGTTTCCTAGCGTGCTCGACATTCGTCGAGAACCGCGGCTCAAAATAGGTTTAGCCCAGCGGCAGACTCCAAGATAAGTAACACGACGGTACCTAGCACGACGCGCAAGTTTTGAAGTTGCACTGTATTGAGAGATGTAGCTGAATTCGTGAGAATTCAGACACTTCGCAATTAAGACGCGGCCAGAATTCTCACGAATTCTGCTACGAAATCACAAGTGTGCAACTTCAAAACGCGCAAGCTAGTGAATCAATTATCCAATTCACTAGCTTGCGCGTCGTGCTACAGGTAATTTTTATGTTGCGGCTCGCGTTCGTACAAGCGTTGGATTTGTAGTCTTTTTAAGCTGTAAAATGGGTGCGTGATTGCCTGATAGTCCCACGGAAACCGAATTGCTTGTCGGCCGGATTCATGACTGGGATGCGGCATTTCGTGACGGGGATTTTCAAAAACGACTTCACTATCTGCAGGAAGTGAACCACCGTTACGATGCTTTGGCGAACAACGCATGCGCCGAAGATTTGGTTGAATTGAGGTTGCTGCGTTCGCATTGGGCAAAGAACCTTGCTCAGAAACTGGTCGAAAGTACTCCTCGTTCCAATTCGATGGAATTGGGGTACGCGTGCATGTTGCTCGCAGCTTTGAGAACATTGATTCGGCGAGAATCAGTGAAGTGCTTACTGCAACGGCAAAAAGAGATCGGCGATTCTGCAAGCCGCGACGCGATGATGCGTCTAATGGCCGAACACGCGGTCTCAGAAGAAGCCAGAATTGGATTGCGTGAACTAAACGCGCCAAAAGAGATGCTGCGAAGGCTTGGCCCGGAACGTATTCCAAAATTTCGACCTTCTCGTAAGACGGGCAACTTTGACCATTCTCGCTGGCTTACAATGCCCGAGTTGACCGAGCTCGAATTCGTAAATGGAGACCCAGATCGAATTCGCATTCGGGGCATCGAACTGCATTCAGGCGATATCGGTATTGTCGAACTGAATCATCCCGGAGATGGGCTGCTTGAGAGCTTCTTAGTACAACCAGGTATTGCTCCCCATGCGATGCTGTATGTGACGAGACGGGCGAAGAAAGCTAAGTCGAATGAGGTTCTCTATCAGCCGTCCGTGATTGAAATCTATGAAGGCGGCTGGCGGTGTGTCCCAATCACAACCGCCCTCCATCCTGAATTCTCATGGTACTCTGAGTGGGTCAGGCCGAAGATCGACGGACAAGAACTGCGATCGGATATCGGCGAGGCATTGAGCGCGGCGATTGATACGATGGAAGTGTTCTCGTTTGACTTCCAAGCGCGGCGGGCTCCCACTGGCGGACACTATTCGCGCGAGCTCGGAGGCCCCTGTGCAAGTTGCACGAACTTGATTCGAGTCCCCTTTGAACGGGCTGGCATTAATAACTTGCCCTATCCGGTTACCAAGCTAGTTCCGAACGCTGCGAAGAATCTGTCCATCCTGGGCATCCCTGAGATACT
>CANHVO010000312.1 GCA_947463915.1 Planctomycetaceae bacterium | reverse complement strand
TACCCGTTGGTGTAAAAACTTTGCGATCTTTGCGTCCTCTTGCGGCAAAGTAATCGTTCAAAGAATGCTAGCCACGAGAGAACGCATAGAGCACAAAAGTAAACCTCGACTGAGTTGCTGCCAGTTCTATCGAGTTTTGAAAATCAGAACGACCGCGATGATCTAGTCGCGGACTGAAGGTTTCCATCAGGTGACGGCGGATCCGCGACTTAGATCCATCGCTTTGTTCTGATTTCTTCTTGATTTGTTAGCTCTGAATCGGTCTTGTATTGGCCGATCAGGTTGTCAGTACCACGAGTACTGTTGTCGCTCATTGTATGGGTTTGGTTGTCGCGCTGCAACACAATGACATGCGAGGTCTGCGTGGATGCATGATAATGCAATCCACGAATTGGCCCTGGCGTACTGGAGTGAATTGCTGTCCCCATTAAACGCCCCTGCTGTCAAAGCGAAGCTGGCGAATTGGGAAAGTTGTTGTGTTTGGCTTTAATCCATTCGCAACAACTTGAAGGCACTTCGTTCTCGTCGGTGGCAAGAAAACCATCGATCCAATCATGTCGGCTCTCACATCGAGCACTGAAAATCAGAACGGCTACATTCACCCAGCGACGGGATGAATCATGTTTTGTAAGTGCACCTGATCGTCGCTTGGGTGCAATGTTTGGTTCGTTTTGCAGGTCGTCCATACTCACAATTGCATCAGCAGCATCGACTCTCTTGACGTAAATGGTTGTGATGGATTTTCGGGTGTGTCTCCCCAATTCAATTCCGGAAACGAAGTGAATCGGTCACCTCGCTTTGCAATAACATCCCAATCGAAATTCCCACTATCTTCAAACGCGGTAATCCAGGTCACATCAGCGAAATGAACTCCGTCAAAAATGCACTTAAAGTTGTTCTGCACAACTGCGAGCAACAGTTTCGCAATGGCTTTCCGAATTGATACTCGGTCAAGCTCAACGGGATTGCCCTCGATGTCTAAAATGCGACTGATTCCGCTTCTGTTCTCGAGCGAAGAGTGCATCATCTCCCACTGGATTGCGTCAAAACTCATCGCAAAAGACTTTCTTTTCCCATCATCAATAATGCGATCCTCATCGTACGTGGCTTCTCCTGCGCCCACATACGGCACTTGGTGCAGAAAGAATATCATCAAGCGACTTCCTTCAAGCCAATAACCGAGTTCGATTGCGTTTACCGGGTCGCTAAAACCTTTCTTGCAAAAATTCGCAACGGCGGTCTTTAGAAACGCATTGATGATGTCCAGTTCAAAATGCAAGGAGTATACACCTTCCCCGAGGTAGTGTTTCTTACTGTGTTTTGAGTAAAAGTTCTCGAACATCCTACAATCCAGTTAGAGCTGCAATCAAAACGAACGTTTGCGATGATCTAGTCGCGGACTTAAGGTTTCCATCAGGTGACGGCGGACCCGCGACTTAGATCCATCGCTTTGTTCTGATTTCTTCTTGGTTTGTTAGCTCTGAATCGATCTTGTATTGGCCGATCAGGTTGTCAGTACCACGAGTACTATCGATCATTGTATGGGTTTAGTTGTCACGCTGCAACACAACGGCACGCGAGGTCGGCGTGGATGCATGACAATGCAATCCACGACTTGGCCCTGGCGAACTGGAGTGCATTGCTGTCTCCATCAAACGCCCTGATGTCAAAACGAACCTGGCGAATTGGGAAAGTTGCTGCGTTTTGTTTTAATTCAATCGCAACAACTTGAAGGCACTTCGTTCTCGTCGGTGGCAAGCAAACAATCGATCTAATCATGTCGGCTCTCACATCGGGCACTGAAAATCAGAACGTTTCCAATCACGCGGTTGCGGCGTGTGATCTTACCATTTAAAAACGCGCGACCCGCAACTCGCGTGCATTGGATTGTTCCCCGTTATCGTGCAGCTACGCTTCGCCAGAGTATCCGATATTGAGCACTCGCTTTCCATCGGTGCGTACACTGACACCATGTTCATCCTCAAACTCAGCACCAAAATCAATCAAGGTTCGCGGAATTCCGTCATTTTTATCCTCTGGAAAAATCTCAATTCTGGGCTCATACAACACGGCAAAAAGGTCTTCGGGTTTCCATATGCGTTCACGTTTAAGCCTAATCAGCAAAACTTCACGACAAGCTAGAGCAACGGTGACAGGATCACGACTCCACCACATGCCATGTCCCTTGTGGCGACAAGGATCATCATAGCCCTGTTGACGCAAGTCATCGAAGAAGGTTGTGCAGATGTTCTTCACGAGTTGCTTCTGTGACCGTTTGAATGTCTGAAGTATTGTGATCGCGGCGTGCGTTGGCTCAGCGTCGTTGTAGATGCTAACAGGCACCTTGTTGGAGCGTCTGCGTTTACCATTTCTAATATAGGAGAATGCAGCAAATGCTGGCAATTCAAGATTAGTTTCCCAGCGGATCTCGTCGAACTTCTCGCGTTGGGTAAAAGTGCCGATCGTCTTATGGTGAAATTCTATCATGGAACTATTGTTTCAGGGGCAGTTGCATAGCGAACTCATTGGTGAAACATTCGGGGAACGCCCAAATTCAGCCAGTGCGAGCAGGAGACTCAACGCAAGTCAAAACGGCCGACCGAGCACTTGGCTGCAATTTTTTGTTCGTCCCAATTGTGCCCTTCTATCGTCATTGAGTCAATGTTCGAACTCTAAACGCTTCGCGCACTACTGGCCGATTGAGGGCGACGATCGCCCAGATGCAAATAGCCCAACCCAGCGGAAGAAACAGTACTGCCGATAGTGCTGCCCCCAGGTAACATAGTCCACGAGATTCGATTCGCTTTAGTTGTATTCCGCACCAAATAAGTAATGGTGCAAGAAGAAACGTAAACATAACGATGTTCTGAGGTGAAGCAAGATTGGGCAGGCCACGCGAATATACGTCGACCGCAATTGCCATCGCGAAAACACTCGACAGTATAGCCCCCTGAACAATCATCAATACACCAGGCCACCAGGTGACTTTCTTTGCTTCAACTAGTACCACGTAGGGTAGCGCGGAATCGATTTGAGTTGATGGTGGCGAGTAAGGATTGCTGTCAATCATGACTGTCAGGACGAACGACCGGGATGACCGAGGGCGAGTAGTTGACTCAACGCAAGTCAAAAGCAGTCGATCGAGCCCTTCGTGTCCATCCCATTGTTCGTGATTCTTCTCGTACTCTGCTCGATACTTTTAAGCTGAACTCGTACTCAATAAACTTTCAAGCTTAATTATAGAGTGTCATGCAGTTAATTGGCAAGCATAAAACGTACCCACAGCACGGCAACGATAAGTGAACCGAGCAGCATTGCCAGCAACGTGAAGCCAACAATTGCATATATGCGCATAACGCGAAGACAAGGATAGCAAAAAAACTGTAGAGCGATTGGTGACGCGGGGAACCTTTCCAACAGTCGATATATCATTAACTTCGATCGTCCCTCGCGAAATTCTCCACAGCGTTCGCAAGCGCCGACGTGAGATTGAGGATTGGTCTCGCGGTCAGTCACGATGGCATAACCTTCTTCATCACGAACGCCTAAATTCAGGTAGCGGCGGTAAGTACGATTTCTAAAAGTCCGGGCGGACGATCCGCCGCTTAGCTGCAATTTTTTGTTATTTGGCGGTTCTAAGGTTTGGGTTTGCTGGATTCACAGATTGCTCATATTGCGTGCGAAGACATGGGCCTCCGGATCTCGCCCACTTTCGTTCATACGCTTCCAGATCCCGTTTGATGTCTTCATCTTGTCTCGCATCCCAATTCATTATCGTCCCAGGAATATTGTGGACTGCACTCATTAAATCCGCCAATTGTTCACTTGGCACTTCGCCCTCCCATCCCCAAACGCGTGCTTGGAGTATTGCGTGTTTCATGACGTCAAGGCAAGCGAAAAGTTCAGTTTCAGGTGGGAGCATGGTTTTTCATTTGCCAAATAACGTCCGCCGTCACCGAGCATCCGCAAGTAAGGTCTCTAAAGTCATAAACACCCGATCGGATGCTTCGGTGCACGGCTTGGTTCGTGTCTATTTTGATGCAGATTCAAGCATAACAGTTGGATTGTCGACGTAAAAGAGGCCTGGAGAAAAACGAAGTATTCCCGCTAGTGAGATGCGATCGCCGAATTGCATTTTTTCAGGAAAGACGCCACCTTTCTCAACAAGGTTGATGTACACAGATTGTGCGTCATTCGTATAGATATAATTCGCCGCCTTGCCCGGGCCCATGTAAATTCCTGACAAAGCAACTTCTTTACCAATCTTCGCCTTCAAGTCCGTTTTCACCCCCGCCCACACTCGTTCATCCTCGGCGATCGATACGGTAAAGATTCGACCATCGTCGAGTTTGTAGTCGAAAGCGGTGCCATTCCAGTCGATAATGGCGTCCGGTTTGCCGAATCGTCGAAGCAACTGCTCCGCCAACTTAGTTCGCTCAGATGCGTGAGTTTCCTCCCCCTGCATTTGCGAATTTAGGTACACGATCCCAGTAAATGTAGTAAGTGCCAAAAGTGCGATTCCGTAGCGCGACATCAAGAACTCCTTAAGACACGAACGCCCCCGATGACCGAGCGGCGGAAAGCAACGTTTCTTTAAGTCAAAGCGGTTGATCCGCCGCTTCGTGTCCATCGGATTGTTCGCCAACGGTCAGTTGTAAGGTACCTTGCTTTGCACTTGCCGCAAGCCATGCCAAATAGATACTAGCGAAGAGACATGGAAAAACACACCAGAGCCAGGAGGAATGCAATCGATCCGTGAACTGGTTGGCAACTACGAAGACTGTGCCTGTTTCCAACAGCGGGCGAGCGTTAAGAAGTCCCATCCCCAAGAACATTACTGTTGACGAGAGATATGCAACTCGCGTTGGTTTCCGAAGCATCAGTAGTATCACAGGGTTCCCACAAACAGACAAACCTATCGAACCGAATCGCGGCCTTGCCCAGTTTCTAATCCACGGGCTAGCAACGGAAAGAAGGCAAGCAATAATTGCGACAATCAGTACCAATTGGATGATGTAAATTCCGTAAATTCTGCCGCTTGACAGTCTCGACAAATGGTACGTCGGTTTTGTGTTGGTTGATTCGTAGGGATTCATCATGATTCCAACGCTACTTCCACAGGCGAACGCCGCCATTCATCGAGTGGCGGCAAGTAAAGTTTCAAAAAATCGAGGCGGCCTATCCGCCACTTCGATGCAATGGATTGTTCGGCCATTGGCACGGTTAAAGCTATCTCAATCACCGTCGATGGATTGTAACACATAGCCCAGTGCTGTTGCCGCCCGTTGGGCTATCGAGCGGCGTTTGCGTCCCGATACACTCGGACCAAAATAGAGTTGAAGCCGATGATTGAAACATGCGATTGTACGAAACCATTCTTCCGCGTCATCATCAATCACAACAGCAATTGAAAGTGCATCTGTCCAACGTTTCTCAAGTTCATCGATCGAAGTTGATTGCGAGTTCCCTAGTCCCGACTCTAGAAGAAGGCGGTATTTCGCCAGAAGTTCAGCTCCCTGTTTTTGCGCCGCTTCAGCGCTTACGTCAACACGCGCGAACGCATCGCGAAATCGATCCGCGACATCGTTGGGCGAGAGCCAATTTTCACCGTTGGGGGGTGCGAGAAAGTATACCTTCATGATTTGAAAGGCCGAACGTCCGCGATGATCTATTCGCGGACTGTAGGTTTCCATCAGGTGACGGTGGACCCGCGACTTAGATCCATCGCATTGTTCTGATTGATTTTTGCTTCTTTAAGCCCTGATTCGATCTTCTCTCGGGCGATCAAGATATCAGTACGACGAGTACTGTCTTGGAGAATTGTATGGGTTTGATTGTCACGCTGCAACACAACCACAGGCGATGTATGCGTGGATGCATGATAATGCAATCCACGTCTTGGCCCTGGCGTATTGAAGTGAATTGCTGCCCCCAATCAAACGCACTGCGTTTCAATCGATTCGCAACAATCTAGGGGAAGTTGCATGCATATGGCTTTCATCCAATCGCAACCTAGGAAGGCACTTCGTTCCCCTCGGTAGCAAGAAAGCTACCGATATGTGCAATCATTTCCGTTGCTGTCATCGAGTACTGAAAATCAGAACGCCTAAATTCATCGAGTGCGAGCGATTGACTCAACGCAAGTCAAAACGGCCGACCGAGCACGTCGATGCAATTTTTTGTTATTTCTATTCTGTAGCATCCATCGCGTCCATATGCTTCCGCAGGCTTTCGATCGCAACTCTTGCTGGATGATCAGGAGCAACAGTGAACTGATAGTTTTCGTCGGAAGGGTCGATGAATCGACGCACTACAGTGATCGTTGCGGGGGAAGTCTCAGCATTAATCAAGACGTGTTTTACAGGAGGAGTGTCTGGAGCGGCAGGGGAGAACCACGTCCCGTAGAACGCCGCATCTCCGGCATCCAGAAGTCTTCGCAGGGCTGCGTGAACGCCTTCCGACAACAACGCATACGATTCAGCAAGGTAACCCGGGGTGAAAGCTAGGCGATCAAGATACTGTCCAGTCGCCTCAGCATCGGTTAGCTGCTTGTTGTCGTAAAGCTTGCTAATGGTTGCACAATGCGACATTAACTTCTCGGGAGAGAATGTGGTCAACGATCACCTTTTAGAAATAACGACCCCGATGACCGAGCGGGGGCAAGTAAATTTTCCATCAAGAAGCGGCCGATCCCCCGCTTCGGTCCATCGGATTGTTCGTTGGCGGTTTGCGGGTCCAGCAGTCGAGATCGAGTATTGGAGTTTCCAAGCCGATGCTTGCAGAGGTGGTTGAAATTATGCAATCTCGTTCGTCGCAAAGCAAGACTGAGCGGTTTATGTTGAAAACCGTCATCTCAAAGTATACGGCAGCAGGTAGCCCAAGTGCAAACAGCAAATCGCTTCGGAGTGAATTGATTCGATTAAGAGTCGAATAGGGTGTGTCAATGCATAGTCTAAAATGCACTTTCTCCGGTTCCCGATCGTGGTTGTATGTGACATGCGAATCAATCCAGCCAATCGGTGTACGGCGCTCGTCAGAAGTGTGAAGTCCAAAAGCGATGCTGTCTTGAGTTGCAAATTCGCAAAACGCAAGAAGATCAGCGAGTGTTATCGAGTCATTTCTTTGGTAGAGCATCACTTATCGTCTCTTGCCAACGAACGCCACCGATCACCCAGCGGCGGCAAGTAAATTACCATCAGGAAACGGCCGACCCGCCGCTTGGGTGCATCGGATTGTTACCCGACGTCCTGAGGGCTTGAAGTATTTGGCGCTGCGAACGTCCAAGGTGGGCGAGCGGACGGCGATCCAAAACGTATCGGATGGCATCGTCGACCGTTGCCGAATGACCAGTATGGAGCAAGTACGCAATTGCAAGCGTGGCAGTCCGTCCGTGCCCCTGTGCACAATGAATGTAAACGGTGCCATCAAGATTTGCAATGATCTCGACGCGTCTACGCAATTCATCAAGAGATGGGTGATGTGTATCAAGCGTTGGAAACGAGATATATCCAATCGAACGCAACGCGGACGGTTCATTGAATTCGCACGTTAAATCAACAATATGGTCAAACTGATTTGGCCGCTCCGATGAAAGAAGACGTCGGCCAATAAAGACGGACTCGGTCAGTTGGTCGTAAGGGGCTTCACGGGAGATTAGACGAACCATGTGCCAGACCAGCCAAAGATAGATGAGGAATGGAGCAAGGAGGAACTGCCGAATTGGTTCTAGTGTTCCGCGTTGCTGTTTGCCAAACACTGCTGGGCCAGCGCCGAAGTACGCGAAGGCGACAAGAAGGAATGATAGCGCAGGCCAAATCAAGAAGTATGCCAAACCTCCGTTGCTGATCGCGATGTAGGCGATCAGAGCGGCCAAAAGCATGAAGGCGATTCCATACTTCATGCGCTGCTCTTAAGTAGGGTAACGTCGCCGATGACCCAGCGGCGGAAAGTATCGATTCTAAAAGTCAAAACGGCTGGCCCGCCGCTTGGTGTCCATCGGTTTGTTCCGCCTATTGTAACACGAGATTGCGTAAAGAGATGTACTCACATAGTGCGATTGTTGGCAGAGTAAGGGCAATGGGGCCAAGCAATTGAGAATCAATGTAGAACGCTATCGACGATACGGCAAAGAAAAGCCCAGTTCCGCCAACGAGGACGGTGATGACAGCCCTAAAGTATTGGTTCAGTCTGCTCAAGGCTATCCAAGTTCCCACATGCAGCAACATGGATAGAGCGATGAGGACCAGCATGAATAGCCACCAATCTATGTTCGCGCTTTGTAAATCGCGACCGTAGATTCGAGTCAATTGGTTCCCAAAATCCGATCCAAACCCCATCCCAAGAAACAACGCAATCCACAGTACAGATCCTGTTGCAAACGACAACATCCAGATACCGATTGAATCGTTTGGAGTGGTCTCATCCATTTTTCGCGCGGCTTTGGTGTCAATAGTCTTGCCAGCCCCGTACGGATTAAATCAGCGATGCTCCTTAGCGGAACGGCTAAATTCAGCGAGTGCGAGTAGGTGACTTAGCAGCCCGTTGAACAAATGAGGATTTTGGAGCAACGCATTTCCTTTTTCGAGACGCGTGCGTTTCGTTGCCAAAGGCCGATTTTATTCTCCGAGATGACTCGAAACCGATTGTAGTGCGTTCTGG
>CANHVO010000311.1 GCA_947463915.1 Planctomycetaceae bacterium | reverse complement strand
TTCGAGGATGAGCCTTGCACCAATAGCCCGCTTTTCGGTATGCCTGGAGTCATTTGCACACCGCACTTAGGAGCGAGCACCGAAGAAGCACAAACGCAAGTTGCCATCGAAGGTATCCAACTCTTGATCAATTTCTTCAAGACTGGAGAAATTCGGCATGCAGTCAACGTTGCCTCGTTGGATCCGAAGACGCTCGATGCGTTGCGTGGCTACCTCGACGCAGCATATCGTCTGGGGCTATTGATGGCTCAGTGGCACGAAGGTAGCATCGGGGCTTGCCAATTGAATTACCGTGGTGAGGTAGCTGACAAAGACACCAAGCTACTAACGGCTGCCTTTTGTGCAGGGCTTTTGGAAAAAGCGATGGCGGACGATGTCAACATCATCAACTCCGAGATGCTGCTCCGCGAACGTGGAATTGAATTGACCGAGAATCGAAACCGTGAGCTCGGCGCATTCAGTTCGTCGATCACCGCTGAGGTTAGCGGCGGCACCAAACGAGTCAAAGCTGGAGTGACTGTCTTTGGAAATAACATGTCCCGACTAATCTCGATTGACGATTATCGTCTCGAAGCGTATCTCGATGGGCACATGTTGTTCTTCACGCACACCGACGTGCCGGGAATTATCGGACGAGTCGGAACGGTGTTTGGGCAACATCAAGTCAACATCGGTCAAATGTCGGTTGGTCGAGCGACCCAACAGCCTGGCGGCCACGCGATTGGCGTACTCAATTTGGACGGCGTACCACCCAAGGTTGCACTGGATCAGTTGATGGCCATCAGTGCCATAGAAAAAGTGCAAATGGTCGAGCTACCAGCGCTCGGTGTGCTACCAGCCTGGCTAAGCTAACCCACGTGGGTCGCTCTTGCCGAGAGCGACCTTGCCCTGCTGGTGTTGTTTTCTTTCAAATCACGAACAAGTGATGGCAACGCAAACCGCAAGCACGCTCTCCTGAGCAAAGCCACCCTTGTACAGACGAGAGAGCGAGGCTCCTGCCGAGCTTGCAGTACCATGGTCGGCATTTGCTGGTCACTAACCAAACGGCTTGCGCCGTTCCGCTAACAAATCAGCAGCCTTAACTGCGGAGCAGTGGCATTTGAAAGCCACGGATGGAATCCCTATCTTTACCCACATCTTTTTGATCTTGCCCCCCTCGCCCCTTTTAGGGGAGAGGGGCTGGGGGTGAGGGGTTTTGCACTATTTTTTAATTGGGATTTCATACGTTGTCGCGATGCTTTGCATTGTCTTGGAAGCCAAAACAAATCACTGAACCGGAGACTTGCATGTAACAGTCCCACCCCTCCCCCCCCCGGCTCCCTCTCCCCGAAACGGGGCGAGGGGGAGTAAAGCACAGCAAATTCACGCGGACTCGCTGAGATACCGTCTGGTGGTGACCAAGATGTGGGTAAAGATGAGGATGGAATCCGTGGTCAGCATAGAACAGATTGCCTGAGAGTCGCAAAGCGACGGCAGTCCCAATGTAGCTACTCGGCCAGATTATTAACATTTCATTTGGGTTAGGCCATGACTCACAGCCCATGTCGCTCCTTCAGAGCTCGGAATCAATCGGGGCGTACGACCTGGGGTTTCGTTCGCGATGCGAACTTTACCCCAGGCTGAAAAATCCCATGGCATTCGCGATTCAATCGCAAAAGCTTCTAGCAACGTCCATCTTCGCCCCCCAAAAATTATGGGACAAGTTGCGCCGCTTGGTTTTCTTACTATGCTACAAGGAATCGCTTCCGCCGTAGCTGGATTCGGCAGAATTCAGAATGTACTGAATTCTGGCGAATCCAGCTACGAATCATGACTGGCGAATCCAGCTACGAATCATGATGTGTTCTCTCCTGCCCCTCCCCTAAATACTCAAGGAGATACAATAATGGGTTTCAAGATTGGTAACAAACAGGCAACTCGATTAAGGAGGCTGCCGCATGGCACATCATCTTGAAATGCGAAAAGATTCTCAACGGTGCACAGTGGCTGCCAGAACAATTTCTGGATCCAAATATGGTGAGATCAAGGCACACCCGGTAGGTGCGCCCCACGTGGGTCGCTCTTGTGTAGCGAAAGTCGTCAAGACTTTCGGTTGCATCGCCCAAACGACCGAAACTCTTGACGAGTTTCGCTACTATCAAATAACACTGTTCCGCATCTAATACCATGAGGCCGTAGGAGTACTCGTTACACCGGAAGTACGCCTACGGCTGACTGTTAAACGATTCTCATCGAAGCGGCGCTTCGCTGAAAGTCGGGCAGTTAATCCTGACCAGGAATCCAAAGTTTGCTGCCACCGCCGGAACTGCTTCCTGCATTGGACTGTGGCTCTTCGGATTGGCCGGGGGTCCAGATGCCGGATGCTGGTGACGAACTAGCTGCAACCGCAGCCTCGGGGCGACCGCCGCGAGCTCGTTGAGCTTGTTGCTGTCGCATCATGGCCATCTGCACAAACTGAAGCAGAACCGGATCGTTTGGATTTTCTCGCAGCGATTGCTCCAAGAATTGTCTGGATTCGCCTTGGCGGCCGAGCATATTCAACACTTCGACTCGTTCTAGAACTGCGTTTCCAATCGGCACTCCCAGTTCCTTGCCCGCTTCGACAATGCGACGCAACAACGATTCCGCTTCGAGCGGGTCGGTCGTCGTTCGGGTCTTGAGATTGAGTTGGGTGTATTCGGCCGACAGACGCGACTCTTCAGGCCATTGCATCTGCTCGCTGCGTTGGACCAGATTTTCGTACATCGAGGTCACGCCGCGTTGCAACGAAGACTGCATCAGTTGGATCAAGCTATTTGGATCGATATCGCTGAGATCGGTCCAGAAGTAGCTTGCACCACCAACCATGTCAAAGACATCTTCGGAAGCCGATATCTTTGGCACCTTGAGCTGCAGTTTCTCATGCAACTCTTTGAACTGATTGTCGGTCAAGGAGGATGTCCCGGAGCCTTGCCAGTGCAAGAGCAGTGCGGCCAATTTGATCTTGAGCGATTCGCCTCCAGCGGCTTCTCGAGGCGATTTGCCGCCTAAGCATTCCATTGGATAATCGAGGAATCCATCCAGAACGATCTGCCGGGATGCATCGTTGAGAGCGGAGCGTCGCTCCGGTGCAACTTGCTTTCGAAGCATGATCGAAGCGGTGACTTGCGACAGATACGACGAAGGCAGTTTCTCGATGAGCTCGCGGTTCAATGAGCCGATGCCCAATTCCTTCTTGATGTTTTCGAGCATGACGCGTCGAGAACCGATAGGTGGCTCGAGCGAAATCAAGCGAGCGGGTTTGTCCGTTTGCTTTCCGTAGTAAGCCATCCAGCTGCCGCTTCGGGACGCTTCCAGTTCGCCGAACTGCTCTTGCAAGACAGGTTCAACGCAAACAAATGCGAGCTTGGGCGGTACTTCTTCGCTCAAGAGGGCGTCGAGCAAGCCTTTGAGCTGATCGACGGCGATTGGCAACAGGCCTTTGTTTTCGAGCAACTTCTGCTCAAACTCATTGTCTTCAATGACGTATTGGCATAGCTCTTCGTTGACTGCGACACCGGTTGCCTTGGGGGCAAGATCATAGCCGAGGGCTTGGTAATAAACTCGTTGCGGCTCAGGTAAAGTGGTGATGTCCGAAATTTTGCGGCAAGTAGCGCCAGCCGATTCGACATCGGTCAACATAAGTTGGCAGTACAGCAAAACCTGTAGGATCGGCGCTTGAGCACCGAACTCGCGTTGCATCGATTCCAATTTTGTTTTGGCAGTCGAAATGCGATAGGAGCCGACGAGCGCGTTGGCTTCAGCGAGTCGTTCGGCATAAGGTGCATCGTCGCTGTCGATTGGCGATGGGAGCGACTCGCGAGAGAGAGTGTTTGCGTTGGTCTGCGAAATGAGCGAATCGTACGCGCCGGATGCAACTCGTAGCATGTCGCCCCCCATATCCAGGAGCATTTCACAATGGAGCAATGCCGGCAAAATCATGCCTCGCTGGCCCATCGACTCCATCAAATTCATTGCGACCGTTGCTGTCATTGGCGGCAACGCTTCCGTCGCGTCCGAGATGGCTTGCAACATGAGCGTTGCTCCCTCTTCGGTGTTTCCCCGGACTACGGCGACTAACGAGCGATAAAGCTTTGCGAGCGGATTGTCTGGTTGCAGACGAATGAACTTCGCCGAGGTTTCCTCGAGAGATTCCAATTCTCCGAGCTGTAGCAGCAGTTCGCATTTCATCGCTAGGAGCCATGGCTCCGATGGCAGGGTCTTCAGATTGCCGTTGATTCGATCCAACGCGGCTACGTTTTGCTCGCCCACAATCATGCGGTGGATGATTTGCATCTCAGGGAAATGCTCATTGCACTTGCAGAACTTAATCTTCTTTCCGTTGCCGCAAGGGCAGAAACTGTATTGGTCCAAACTCATGGGCAAACCGATTCAAATTGTTCGAAGGTACAAAAAGCGAGATGTTTGGCCAGTTCATTGACCGGGAAAAACACCGCGAAGGGGACTCGAGTCGTTCCGTTTGCGACAAGGCCACTTTTTTCAAGCCGTAAGTTTAGCAAGGTTTCTCCCAAATGCCCACCGGTAACGAGCGACTCGGGAGACGGGGCAAAACGCTGTGAACATGTTTTCTTCATGTTTGCCCAACCAATTCAAGACTCGGGAGGGGGAGGCTCCTGCCGAACCGTTGCGTATGAAGGAAGTTGGTCCGAGTCTTTTGGAAAAATGAATCAATGAGCCTTGTCATTGCTCATGTCTTTTCGCCTTCGAGCGCGCTCGTGCACAATGAAATGGTGCTCGTGCTCGTAATCGAAGTGTTTTTTGCGACCGTGTACGAGCACGAGCACCGCCATACGACTGAGTACGAGCACGAATTCACAAACAAAAGCTATGAATAGCAGCGAGATAGTCGTGGAATTATGGATAAATACATGTGTCATTTGTCGCGGTTCTCGACGAATGTCGAGCAATCCGAAAACCGGGGCTAGCGCCCACCGGCTAATTGCCCCGTAAACTCTTGGCAATTTGCTTGGTACTGGAGATCACCGAGAAGCGTCCGAATTTTTCAGCATTTTCCCGGCAATGGCAGCGATCGCTTGCATTTTGGAATGGTCTTTAATGCCAGGCTGAGTCTCGATGCCCGACGCCAGGTCTACCCCATTGGGTTTGGCCGTTTCCAATGCGGTGGCAATATTCTCTTTGGTCAGTCCGCCAGCAAGTAACACGAATGACTTCTTAAAGGCCGGATGCCTTGGAAATAAGAGATCCCATCGGGCCGTTTTTCCTGTCCCACCCCTCTGAACAGGGTCGAAGGCATCCACCAACAAACCGAGAAGCTTCGGATGTGGATGGGCTGTCCATTTGGAAACGAGTTCAACATCCTCTTCCATTCCTCGCCATGCGACCGCCTTGATGAAAGAGATGGCTTCGAAACGAGGAAATCTTGTGGCTTCGTCGATCCATTCGGGCGGTTCGTCGCCGTGCAACTGAACGCAATCGAGCGGGCAAATGGACAAGATCGCATCCACTTCGAAAGGGGCTGCGTTTACGAAAACCCCGACTCGCAAAGCTCGGCCGGCAGCGATTTCGCTTAACTCCCTCGCTGTTTCGGGCGAAACGTAGCGAGGACTTGGCGGATAAAAATTCAAGCCGATTGCGTCGGCCCCTGACTCGATCGCTGCGGAAACGTCGATCGCCCTGGTCAAGCCACAGTACTTGATTTTGGGTAATCGGATTTCAAGAGCCATCGAAGTCAGGTCAGTCAAGGCGTTTGGCAATTTGGTTGAGGAACGGAACGACTTAGTAGATTGCTAGTCGTTACGACCGTCAATCAGTTACTAAAAATAATCCACCGTCATGATATGGCCGACAATTAGCCATACTCCAAAGAACAAACAACCAATCACCGTATTCAAAAACTCGATAGACATAGGTCGCGACCTCCCCAAAAGTGAGAAACCGCCATCCGTAGTAGCCGACTTGGACCCCCCAAGTCGTTCGCCTTCGTGCGAGCGAGTCGTATCGACGTACTTTAGACAAAACTTCAAAAGATTTTTGTGCCGCTGCATCTCTTCTCTAGCCGGCAAATTTTAACACAAAGCAGCAGGCACTTTCTATGTGCCGTTCGCCAACTGTCCCTAGATGACGACGCGAAACCGCCAATACCGTTCTTTTATAATCCGTCTCAACCGCATCAAGCACCCAATCGCTAATCTCGCCGTGTCGGCCTCGCAATAAACTGCGCCAATCCCAATCCGATCACAAGTCCGGTGATAAGGAACAATACGAAGGGAGCGGCGGTCTGAGACCAGCTCCAATTGTCGGTGAGCGTCGTTCCGAAGATGGCTCCAAGCGTAGCAAACGGAAAGAACATTGCAGCCAACATATTCAATCGGTGTGCAGCCACCGTCATTTGGTGCGTTGCGATCGTCTGTTCGTCTGCTCTTCGAATGACCGCGACATCCATTGAGTTTTTAGCATCCTCATAAAGCAACTCCGCTTGTCTCGCGAGATCGTAAGCTCGATCGCGATGATCGATCAACGATCGTTCTTCAGGAAGTGCCTTTCGGGCTTCCTCGAGCGTTTCTAGTAAGTTTCGGCTAGAGCGAACGAGCGGCGCGAGTCCCTCCAAGAGGGGCAAGTAATCATCAGCGCGAGTGGCCGCAGCTTCTTGTTGTTCGCATGTTTCGATTCGTTTGGAGTAGCGATCTAAGTGCAAACCCAGTGCGACTTTCCCAGGATCGCCATTGCTGCAACGCCATTCCCCTTGGCCGTCTCGCCAAAACAGAACGCCCCGTCGACCTGCTTCGTCATGTTCGGGAACAATATGAGCGACGATCAGCAGATCGCCATCGGTTTTCATGGTGCGTTGTCGACCAACGTTGGTCCCCAAACGCGAGCGGAATTCCTCAGGGAAAGACGACCAATTGGGTGGAATAAGAGCGGCTGCTGCCATAAGCGGAAACTCGATCGTGGGCTGTGATGAATTAAAACGTGACCAGCAGATTCTAAATGGCGATACACAGGAATGCATCGACGCGAATCTAGATTCCATGCTGTTTACCCATTTATCACCACTAAGTTGGTGTACCGGCTTCAGCCGGCCAATGCTGATTCGTTCCCGGTTGCTGTTTTGGAGGTGCACTTTTTTTGGCCACGAAAAGACACAAGACACACAAAAAATTTGCTCTTCCTAAACTAAAAACTGATGACCCAAAACCGTCTTGCATCGTCAAGATTGACTTTGACTTTTCTTTTTGTGGACTCTGTGGCTTTTCGTGGCTGAATAAAGGCTGTTCCTTGAAGCAAGGTTCTAATGCGGAACACTTGGGTTGCCATCGAAAAAGTTTGTTTCGCCAGCCTTCAACTCGATCTTCTTGGACAACAATAGTTTTTCACTGACGATTGAATCACTGCCGAAGAGTTCGAAAACCCAAGTCCCAGGTATCAGGCCTTCATAAAATGTTTTTTCGCGTTTCCAAGTTTGGTCTTGCTCATTACCGAAGTAACGCCGTCCCGACATGTCATTACGCAGTTCAAAGCGAATGGATTCGACAGCAAATTTAGTCGAGGAAATATCGATTTCGATGGTTCCGCCTGGGCTCCATTGAACATTACCGAGTTCGACTTGAAATCGGGAAAAAGACACATCGCGAAAAAGAGCCCAACCATGCGAGCTGTTTTCGAGGAGAACGTCAAATGGGCCAAGCCCCTCGACGAGGCAGTCTATAGGGCTGCCAGCGCGATGCCAACTGTCGAATACCACAGCGCCGTTTTTGCTAATAGTACAAGCAATTTTCTCTGACTCGTCTTTGATCCTAGGTGTTGCGGAAAATGCAACTACGTGAGCCGAAAGCTCTTTCGGTTCTGTTCGATCTGTTTTTACATAGTCAAATTTTGTGTGTAGGTTTCCTAAATACCCGTATGGAATCTGAATCCGATATCGTCCGGTTGGGAGATTCCGATTCGCGTAAAGTCTCCGTCGCGGACCGAAGCGAGTTGCCTCCGGAGTCCCAATCCATGCTATCGAGTGCACTTCATCGCTAGCAATAACGTCTGCTTGCATGGGAATGCTGTTAAGTTGGTTACGAACGCGGTCAACTTCGTTCATGACTTCGATATCGAATATCGGTGCGTAGTCCGAATCAACCTGAGTTGTTGTGCCTTCGGAAACGAGAAAGGGATGGGTGGTTATCAGCGTATACGTACGAAAAGGTGGCTTGTACACGTTGATTGTGTATTGTCCTGCTAGAAGATCATCGAGGCGAAACGATCCCAAATGATCTACGCGAAAGCGCTTTCGCGAAGGCGAATTTTTTCGGTGCAATTCGTAGATTTCAAATGGATTGACTGCACTCGATTCAAACGGCAAAGTGTTCGAAGTCCTGAGTATTGAATTCCATTCTTTCACAATTCCTGCAGCGCTTCCTGTGGCAGGTACGACGATGGACTCGATTGCAACGTCTGTCGAAGTCAAGACAATTGGCTTTTGCAACAGCAATTGATCATGGTAAAAAGCGAGCAGGAGATACTTGCCTGTTTGCAGATTGTCGAACGCGAAATCCGAAGTTGCACTCAGTTGCTTACGGTACTGGTAAATGTATTCAAAAGATGGAAACGATTTTTTGTTTTCAAGCTTTGGTTGGCTCCAGTCTCGATCAAGTTCGTTTACGGCTTTCCATTGGAATAGCAACGTCTCCGTTCGCCGATCCA
>CANHVO010000310.1 GCA_947463915.1 Planctomycetaceae bacterium | reverse complement strand
GCTACCTCAGGCCAAGCACTCCATGAGCCAGTTTCTCATCCAATACGTTCGATTCGAGCCCCAAAACTGGGTGTTTTTGTCGACGTTGCTGGTAATTGGCCTTTTCCTGATGTTTCATCGATTTTGGTCTCTCCGAAATCTCGATATTCTCCTTGTTTTGGCTTTCACCCCGGGGATGATGATGGTTTACGAAGGAAGGCAAAAGGCCTTCCGAAACCCCAAGCCAGAGGTAGTTGTTGCCGAAACGCAAGGCGGCACCCAGGCTCAAAGCAGCACCCAGGCCCAAGGCGGCACTCAGACTCAAGGCGGCACTCAGACTCAAGGCGGCACTGAGACTCAAGGCGGCACCGAGACTTTGATCCAACCTTTGGTAGTCCGCGAGGGGGATTCCTCAATTTCGTCAGACAAGTTGCGGTACTGGGGCTTTTTGTGGCTGATCACATGCGCTTTTTTGACCGTAACTCGCATGCTTTTGGACACCACGATTGTGCGACGCCCGCTTCTGGATCCCAATCTGACGAGCGGTGGCATGCTTTTTATTGGGACGTCGCTCCTGCTCTATTTGATGGTGAATGTCGCAACAAGCAGCCCCGTGGAACAACGAAGAAGCAGCCCCGAAATTGGGCCTGGATATGTGTTGCTCAGTGCGCTTCCCCAGATTGCGACCACGCCTCAGCAAACCACGAACCCATCGGACAACGTCGAGCCCCCGCGAAGCGGCGTAAGACTAAGTTTGGCGAGAGTTCTTGCGATTGGTGCCAATTTGACCCTGGTTTTTTGTATTCTCGCGATAGGTTATTGGCACTTCGGAAATTTCAAGACGGGTGTTGGAGCTGTGACGTTCTATTTGCTCCTACCCTATACGGCACACATGACTGGGCGAGTGGACCATGTCGTCCCTAGCGCACTTTTGCTCCTTGCTATTTTGATGTACCGGCAGCCTTTTGTTGCCGGCCTGTTTTTGGGGTGCGCTGCGGGCGTGGTTTATTACCCGTTCTCACTCCTACCCCTTTGGTGCAGTTTTTACTGGCAGCGAGGCATCAAGCGATTTGCAGGAGGTTTTGCCGTAGCAATCTTTGTTCTCGTCATTGCCATGATCTTCCTGCACCCCAACAATCTCTCTCAAGACTTAGGTTACATGTTCGGCCTGAAGCAAGTTGCGATGACAGGCATGGATGGGATTTGGGGCTTGGGTTGGTATCCCATCATGCGAATTCCGATCATCGTGGTCTTCGTGCTTTTGAGCCTCTCGTTTGTGGTCTGGCCCGCTCAGAAGAACCTTGCAACATTACTGAGCTGTTCGTCCGCAATCATGGCGGCTACTCAGTTCTGGCACGGATTTGGTGGCGGACTCTACATGGCCTGGTTTATTCCACTAGCCCTACTCACGATTTTTCGCCCCAATTTGGACTATTGCATCGCTCTCGAAGTCGTTCGACCCACCAGAAAAAAGGCGGGGCGGAAAGCCACTACGCCACCACTCGCGGAATCGGAAGCTTCGCCGTCAACAACGAACTGAAGCGTCCTACTTTTTGTTCACAAAACGCGAGTTCTTGGAAACGTAGAATTTTGGATCATCGATGATCCAATCGGTAGACCAATCTTTACCGTTGTCGCTGTTCACGACATTGTAGAAGAACGACCGAACTTCCTCGCATCGATAGCCATAGGGCATCGCAGTCGCCAAGTAATCGTCCTTCGTTAGTTCTTCTACGCCCGGCTTGGCAAAGTAATGCGTGAGACCGTCTGGCGAAAAGGAAATACCTAGCGTCCACCATCCCATCGTTTTGATTTCTGGTCCCATGAAGTCTCCGCCCCTCTTGTCCGCCCGAATTCGAAAGTGGGCGTACGGAACCGATTTCCGATCTTCGTTTCGAGTGGCCCTTAAAATGAACAGGCCTGGCCAATAAACTTCGTCCTTTTCCTGTTTGGATGCAAAAAGAAACTTGGACTTCGTTTCTTGGATGGTTGTCTCAACGGCGGCTCGGAATGCAAAGTGAGGGCCATTTCGCTTCTCCCATTGGTCCAAGGGTGGCAGAAAGACGCGGGTGGTCATGCTGGGAGACTGGTCCACTTTGACGGTGCCGCCCAACCGATATTGAACATTGCAAATAAAGTCATCCTGATGCATCGTAAAGCTCGGAGACTTTGGAATTCCAGTTTGCAGCGATTTGAGCAACAAGGCTCCCTCGCTACCAAATAGGCCGCCAGGGGGTGTTGGCACTCGCTTTACAACGTCCGGATGACCTCTTTTTGCACCTTCGTACCAGCGGCCATTGGTTGACTTCCCCATCGGCAATCGCTGTTTTTCGTCGATATCTTCGGAGCTTTTCGGGTTATTGGGAATAAAATCCCAACCTTCGTCTTCAAAATCGTCACCAACTTGAGTCAATTGAACTCCTGTCCCGGGAATGACGATGTCGGTTGCATTCTGACACAATGCGGAACCGGCAAAGAGGCCAAGACCAAAACTGACGGACAGAGTAGTGTGAAAAAGATTCATCGAAAACGGGTCCCTGCTAGACGTTAGTTTCGCCGAAACATGGCGACAATTGCGTATCGGCAGGAAAAACCGTTAGAATCGTTGTTTTCGCATAGGCCTACCAAACTGACCCTAAATTACCTAGCTTACTAATTATCAAGCTGCCATTCCTCCGCTCCAGCCCATTTGAAAACCTGCAGGCAAAGTCCTTGAACTCAAACGACGACGAAAAAGAATCAACTGCTGCGGCGGAGATTTCCAAGACAAATCCAGGCTCTCAAATTGTGAGCCGACTTGGCGAATCCGCGAAGATTACGGCCATCGTTGCAATTATGTTCGTGGCGTTCTGGCTCGTAAAATGGAAACTCACCCAAGCTGGAGTTACGGTAGCGAAAGTCCAAGAGGGAATTTCCAACGTTCCCTACTGGCAGATTGGCTTGGCCCTTGCCTTGACGGCTCTCAACTACCTGATCCTGACCGGCTATGACTGGATTGCCGTTCGGCACTTGAAGAAGAGCCTGCCAATGTCCAAGGTAATGACTGGCGCCATTGTCGGATACTCCTATGGCAACGTCCTTGGCTGGCTTCTGGGTGGAAACGCGGTTCGCTATCGTCTCTATTCAACATGGGGATTTTCCCTGGTGGAAATTGTCGCTTTTGTGACGATCCTGGCCACTACTTTTTGGTTGGGCTTGTTTCTCTTGGCGGGTGTTGCATTCATATGGTTGCCCGTCAAACTGACCGAAGACGTTCAGGAAAAACTGATGCTGGACCACCACGTTTGGGGATACTTGTTCCTTGCATCGATCGCGATCTACTTGTCGGCATGCGCTTTTTACCGAAAGCCAATTCGAATTCGGGACTTTGAAGTAACCTTGCCACCCGTTCGCTTATCTGCCATGCAACTCATCGTGTCTGCGGGCGATTTTCTGCTGGCTTCACTTGTCCTCTACTGGCTGATTCCTCACGAAGCCAATCCGGATATCAACTTTTCGACAGTCCTGGTGGCTTACCTAACAGGTCAGATCATTACGGTGATGACGCACGTGCCCGGTGGCTATGGTGTTTTGGAGTTAACGTTGCTTTCCTTCTTCCCAATGGAATCGCACGGGGCAATTGTTGCCGCAGTTGTGTTGTTTCGAGTCATTTACTACTTCTTGCCGTTCGTTCCTGCCACCTTACTCGTTCTCTACAATGAATATCGAGTAAGGTATCGGCCAATCGAAATGATCAAGCGAACGTAGTGGAACGTAAATTGACATCATTACTTGAACAAGAACCAATAACTCAGTCATGGCAGAACGCCATGAAACGAGCCATTCGCAACTCCAAAGATTTGCTCGCCGCCCTCGAGCTCGATCCCGAAACTCTCCAAACATCCGCTGACGGTGAAGCTCAGTTTCCAGTCTTCGCGCCACTCGAATTTTTGAGCCGCATGCAAGCGGGGGATCCAAACGATCCACTTCTGCTTCAAGTACTGCCCCGAGTACAGGAATCGGAGATCGATCCAGACTTCGTACCGGACCCAGTGGGCGATGCCGCTGTCGAAAGAGCACCTGGGTTACTCCACAAGTACACCGGCCGAGTTCTTCTCATCGTTTCGGGCGTTTGCGGTGTCCATTGTCGGTACTGCTTTCGGCGTCACTATCCATACGGTTCAGCACCCAAGAGCATTGAACGTTGGCTGCCTGCACTCGATACCATTCAAAACGACCCAAGCATCCATGAAGTGATTTTGTCTGGCGGCGATCCCTTAACCGTTGTCGACGAGCATCTTTCAGATTTAGTCGATCGTTTGTCTACGATTGCGCATATCAAGCGGTTGAGAATCCATACGCGACTACCTGTCGTTATCCCGCAACGAGTCGACGAAAAACTTTGTGGTTGGCTCAGTGAATCACGACTTTCCAAGTGGATTGTGCTGCATATCAACCACGCGCAAGAGATTGACTCGCATGTCGTCCATGCCATCAGGAAGCTGCAACAAACCGGTGCAACTGTTTTGAATCAAGCCGTTCTATTGCGAGGCATCAACGACTCAGCGGAACAGCTGGGAGCGCTCTGCGAACGTCTCGTTGACTGCGGTGTATTGCCCTATTACCTTCATCAGCTCGACCGTGTCTCGGGCGCAAAGCACTTTGAAGCAGACCGTGAAAAAGGCCTGGCCATCCTAACGCAACTAGCAAAGAGCCTCCCTGGCTACGCGGTGCCTAAATACGTCCAAGAGATCGCCGGGCAGCCATCCAAATCACCGATCACTCCCGATTAGTGTTCTCTATGGAGAGGCAACGACATTACCCAAAAAAACCCACAGGTTTACCCTGTGGAAATTTCGGTTTTTTGCCAGTAGGCCGTCTCTTCTCGATTGTCGCTTTGCCGCCGGATTTGCCTTCTGCAAATCCGGCGGCAAAGCGACCGAGGGAGGCGTTCGGAGGGTAGCGAAAACCCTAACGATCCGCAGGGCAAGCCTGCGGAATTTCATACGTCGACATAGACAAAATGATGACGTCAATGGCAGTAAGAACATGTTGGCGCATTCCATTCTCCAATAAGGTTGCAGCCTGCGTACAAGCCTGTCTTTGTTAGTTGTATGAGGCATTAATTCGTCCGTCCTGATTCCTTCACCGCGTCTGCCACCTTGTGCATGACTTCATCGAGTCCTTGATCCAATTTCGATGAACCTTGGCTCTCGCGTGTGTTGAGCAACGCGACCATGTCCGAACCATCTCTCCGACGAATCATGATGGCGAGCGTACCCGGCAGGGAACCTGTGTGCCAATAATTTGCCTTGCCACTCGCGTTCATTCGATTGTTCCAGCCGAAGGTATAGTAGGCATGCTGGCCAGGTGACACTGGGGGTACGGCATGCATACTTTCAATGCTCCTACGAGACAGTATCGGACAACGATCCCAATCGTCAAAGGCCGCTGCAAACCGAACCATATCTTCCGCTGATGCAATCCACCCCCCGTGCGAATCCATCGCTTCGAGATTCCAAGCTCCATAGGGTGGTAATACCTCCTCTCCTAAATCCGCTTGAAAAACCGATTTGGATTTACCCTTCGCGTAGTAACGCACTTCGTCCGCCGCTTGTCCCTCGATTCCAGTTGCCCCGATACGCATCCTCGTAATACCAAGCGGCTTCAGCACATTAGATTGCACAAAAGTCTCATACCTTTCGCCCGCGATTTTTTCGATGACGCGGCCAAGCAAACAGTAGCCGAAGTTGGAATAGGCAAACCGTTCCCCAGGCTCAAAATCCAGTCTTTGGCTGAGCATAGACACAATCACGTCCCGCTGATTCGCTGGCGATGGATTCCCCTGCTCCTTCGCAAATCGAACCGATTGAAACATCGGATCAAACGATTTGTCACGATCCCAGCCTCCACGATGCAGGAGCAATTGCTCAATCGTGATTTCCCGAAGCCTAGCGTCGAACGCTTCCCCAGCGGCTTCTATCTCAGCGCCAAAATCCAAGATGGAAAAAACCTTATCCTCCAGCTTTAGCTTCCCCTGTTCGACCAATTGCAAAATGGCAACTGCCGTGATCGGTTTCGAAAGACTCGCGATCCGAAAAAGACTCGATGAAGTTACACGCGAGTTGGTATCGACCTCCGCAAAGCCGAACCCTTTCGAATAGATAATCTTGCTGTTGTGCGTGATAGCGACGCTTGCACCAGGAACATGGTGATTCGTCAGGAAGCCTTCGATCAATCGGTCAGCTTCCGAGAAGTCTGAATCGACAGGCTTCGGTTCTTCTTTCGGTTTGGGTTCGTCCAAAATAGAAATTTCCGCGTCGTTCGGCGCCAATGTTTGGAGCAACGCGATGGTCGACCAAGCGGTTGCGGCGATGGAGATGAACTGGTCCTTTCCATGTGGAAAGTCCGATTCGAAATATTCTTGCACTGGTTTGGCACGGGTGGCCACATGCCAAGTTCCATCGTCTTGCTGTGTCGAAAGCAAATAGGCAATGCCTTTGCGCATCGAAGCATTGTTCGCTGCGACCGAAATATCGGAAACATGGTGATAAGTGCTTAGCGCCGCGATCGCGGTTCCTGTCGCATACGCGTCGCTAGTCATCTCGTCCATTTGCCCCCAGCCGCCATCGTCCCTTTGCTTGTGAATCAAATCGGCCATGGCATGTTCGATAACTTCGTGGCTAGCGTCCGTATACTCCACTAGGGCATTCAATCGAAAGACGCTGTCTTCGGTTTCCACTGGGGCCTGATTGATCAACCATTCCTTCACGGACTTACGCCGTTCCAACGCTTCTGATAGTTCTTCGTCCGAGCCAAAATGCTGCAGTCCACGAAGTGCGACGTAGGTCGCGGTAAAGTCACTACCTGAAGATGGTGGACGATTACCTCGATGTCGCCAGTGATGAAGATCGGACTGAGCCTCCAGGAGATAGTGACTTACGGTATCGGTCACTTCATCGCGAGGCCAGTCCCCAACGTCCAGCGTCCACAGAGCATAGCCCGCCGTCAAAACATCGCCTCCTTGCCCCTTGCCTTGACGGTAGTTTTCCAATCCGCGTTTCAGATGGTCGTGCGTATGCTTTAACTGTCGCTTGATGTTCTCATCGTCAACGACAAAGCCCTGTCGCTTAGCCTCGACGAGCGCGAACACAGGCACTGCTTGGCTGTGACAAGTAAAGCACTGCCGCTTGTTCGCGGAACCAATCGAACCCGCCTCGAGCATCGGAATAGCCCGCGAAATTGCGCCTCGCACTTGCTCTGTCATCGGCGCGGCGGAATCCTGACCGCGGGCAAAAGTCGAAAACAAAACGAAGCAAAGGACAGAGATGTGGTGGGATGTGAACATCGAATGAAGGTCGTTCGAAATCATGGTTTGGCGGGAGCGGATCGCTTGCATTGTACGCCAAATGGCTCTGGCTGCATCTTAAAATTCCAACAGATCGGTTTGGCCGACAATGATTGGGTGCTTCTTTTTCAATTCACGAAATTGATCTACCGAGAATTGTCCGAAGGCAATGTGAACACTCCGAGCGTTCGGCAGAGAAGCGTCTCGCAAGGCCTCGAACGTAATGCGAGTGTACGCTATCTTGAGGTTTGCGACAGACGATCAATTGTATGACCATCGGGTTCGCCAAGCTTACGACGATCGCAAAGGCAACAATCGGCCAGATGGAACTCGGTTTCCGGTCCGTTCGAATAGAATTCATTTTGCCCTTATCTGGTTCGATCATTTAGCAGGGCCGTCGCCGAGATGATTGCGGTTGTTCCTCAACATTGGCGGTTCGGGCGGTTGCCAGCCGGCTGGAGCATTGACTACGACTACTGGTTTTCCTGAGTTGTCGTGGATGCGAATGTTGTCGGCGATGACGCCATGCGCTGAGTGCCGCCAGCAGTGAATGGCTTGACCCTCACTCTTGATGACGTTGCCGATAACTTCGTAGCCATCGAGGTTGAAGTTTGGCTCGATGGCGGTCTTGCCAGTTTCCATGTAGTTATTGTTGCAGCGGACGTTTCGGAGATGACCGCGAAAGGATGGATGGCCTAGCAGGTAAGCGGCTCCCTTGGGATTGATGGTGCGAGTGCGCCGGATGGTGATGTCTTCCGCGTCAAACGATTCGCCGGGGCCAACTTTGCCGCCCGGTAGAAACTTGCCCGTGTGCTCACCATATACCATCACGGAACGCATCGTGTCCGTCATCGTGATGTCCTCGATAACAACCTTGCGGACACGACCGTGAATAAGCACGCAAGCGTTGATGTTTTTCACGAGGCCACTCGGCTGCGCGTTTTGAGAGCCGTTGAGGTCAATGGTCCCTTGGCCAAAAACGCGAACGTTTTCAATGTAGTCCTGCTGTCGACCATGGCCGATGCGAATGCCGTAAGCTTCGGGTCCATCATAAGAAACAAACCACAGGCTGCGCAAGCTGTGTCCTGTGCGATTGCCAAAACGGATCTTCACGCCGTAGCTTAGCTCCTGCCAATCGCCGGTGATAGCTACCTTCTTGTTTGGAGTTTCGAACAGCTTTCCATCGCCCCACGCAAATGTGTCAGGCTGTCCATCCGCACCGACACCGTCGCAGATGACTGTATAAATCGTCGCGCCATATGATTCCGGCCCATCCACGGCAGGCCGCGTAACATCGAATTGCCCACCCACCTCGAGATCATCCAACTTCTTCCCAGCGTCCTGATCGGTTGTGATCTCGCCGTCGGCTTCTAGCTTGGTAACTCCGGGC
>CANHVO010000309.1 GCA_947463915.1 Planctomycetaceae bacterium | reverse complement strand
TCAAAAAAAACCAGCCCGCCGAGCCAGAAAAATTAATCGGGTTTGCTGGCATTCAAAATAACTTGTGTGGTACAACGAGCTCGGGGAGGCTCGGGGAGGGTCGGGCCTTCGGCCCGGGGAGGGTGAACTGACTTGTGCAATAGTTGTTGGCACTCCCTCCCTCCCCTCGCTACGCTCGACCCTCCCAGCGGGAGGGTGTCTAGACCGGTCTCTCTCCACTAGAAGGCTACCAGGAGCGTTAGCCCCGGTTTCCTAATGTTCTCGACATTCGTCGAGAACCGCGGCATACGCCAAACGGCTTATTAAACTGGCGGCTCATGCGAAAATGATTGCTTCCACCTCATTCCATTTCCTATTTAGTCAACTTCTTTTTTGCTTCCATCATCTTCGGTATTATTCGCTCCGCGATTTCTAACGCGGCTTGTTGCAGAGCTGATTTTCCTGCGATGATTTCCGTGAGGTCAACAGCCATGGTCGACTGACGATCTGCGGCCAACACCTGCTTGGATCGTTTGTCCGTTGCCTTGATTTCCACCCTCGCCTTGACCGAGACCAAATTTTTCCGGCGGATCGCAAACTCGGCCATTCCTTCACCAGTTAACTCGACATCCGCTTTTTTGCCTTCCTCCGTTGCACTATCCAAAACCGTAAATCCTAACTCCTTGAAAATCAGGCTCAGTTCCGTTTCCGCTGCCGGATCGATCGCTCTTCGTGAAAAATGAAGCTCCGAGACTTTGATCGAAACCGTTGGCCGTTCCATACCTGCAATCTTCGTCCGGATCAATTCAATGCGCTCTGCTTCGGATTTCACTTTAGGCAAAAGCGATTGGGAACGTTGTTCGATCGCGATGGCGATATCCTTCGCCACTTTTTCGACGAGTGGCGTTATTCCATCTTCAATGGGCCCTTTGGCTGATGCTCCTAAAACTCGCGTCGTCTCGGTGCCAATGATCTTAGCAATAACGTAAAGTGAGGATTCCACTCGCATGACTGAACCGCTAATCAATACTTTCGCGCCCGTCATGCGCCCAATCTGGTTGGCGCTCGCAGGGTCAATGATTCGGGACAAGCTCAGCTCGAGTTCGTCAATGACTTTGTCAATCTCCTCGCGTTCGACCAAAACCAACGTTGGACTCGCGGCGAGCTCCGCAAACAACATCGTGCTTACCTTTTGCCCTAAATCGCTCTTGTTTTCGTCCTCCTTGCTGCGAGGCCCGTCGTCGATGCGTCGCGCTGGATTAGCCGATTTCCCCTGCCCGTCCAAGTCCTGAAAACGGAGAATGGCAACGGGAACCGTTGTCGAAGCCTCCGATTCCGACTGGCTAAAACCGATCTTGGAAAGTATGCCGCTGCATAGAAGAATCAAACAATAGATATGAGATCGTTTCATTTCGATAACTCCGTAATTGAAATTGTATTTGGGCAAAGCCGTTCGAATAGCCTTGCAAGCAAGTAGCGTGGGGTAGGTGAACTCGTTTCGTCGAATGAGGTGCAACATAAAATCAGATGGCCTCTGGTCTTCGTATCTTTTAGCTCAAGGAAGTCCCAACCATCGTCTTTCTCGCTTATCGTCACGATCAACTCGCCTCGGTCGTTTGCGATATTGCAGCGACCATTCGACTCGCATCGAGCGGGGCTGAGACGTTTGTCGAGCTGGCTTACAAAGGAAAGATTGCGGAGGGAAACCTCAGGCAGCTGTGAACGCGCCTGCAACGTGCCTAACCGCAACTCACCTCTCTTAGGAGCGAAACACAGCACTGGTCGCCCGGCAAAGATCGCTTGCCGAACCAATTGTTCAATGACCGCATCCCAGCGTGCTCCAACGCCGACAATAAGCATTCCTTTGCCAATATCCCCCTGCGACGCCACAGCTTTCCGAAAGGGTACCGCCGAGGACTCTAGCAACTCGGTTGTTTCACCCAATGGATCGACAAGCGTGATATCGAGACTCTTAAGCCAAGTCGTATTTTCGTAGAATGGGTCCTTTGGAAAAAACCAAATCTGCTTCGTGTCACTTGCGAGGAGCTCGTCTTTTTGCCCCAAAATATCAACCTCCAAAGTGCATGGCAAAACGACGCCGTCTTTGGGAATGGGTGACTCAAACTCGACCTGATAAAGATGCGGCTTGGCCGCGGCCAAGTTCTGCGTCGATGACCTACGGATCAACGGTTGCGAGTTCAGCTTGATAGACCATCGAACTTCTATTTCTCGGTTTGCATCGCTGGACAATTCTAAATCAATGGTGGTCAGCTTGCCTCCAAAGTAATCGGAGAAATCTCCAACGGCACGAATCGAAACCTTATCGTCATCCTCTTTGAGCTGCGATAGTGCGACGGAAGGGCACGCGATCACGAGGCAGGTAAGCCAAGCGGGGACCTTTGTAATCGATTTCCGTATTGGAATAGTCTGGTAGCTATACATGGCGTGTGCACTGCAACAAGGGAAAGAGGATTCGAGCGCAAGAGCAGCTTTGAAATTGAAGTAGGCTTGGAACGAGCATTTGGTTTATATTGTATCTTTGACGCTCTAGAATCCCGGTCGCGAGTACGCATTCGTCGCGGAGCGACGAGCGACCTTGTCGCCCTTCGCTCCGCGTAGGTGGTGCTAGATTGCGGGCTCATTGAGCAATACGACTCTTTGTGAAAACACAAAGCTGGCGTCCACTTCTCCTTGTACTTCCGCTAAACCTGGAGTAAGCAAGCAGGTGCTTCTGTGGTTTGTTTCATTGGGTACTGTAAGATTAAATTGTGTTTCCACCAGTACTTTTCCGTCCTCGGTTAGAAAGGGCCACAAGACAAGTTGTGGGATAGAATCTGCGGCGCCGATGCGCACGGTCTGTTCATTTCGGACAATCACATCCATTTCCCATACTTTCCGACCTTCTTCTCCAGACTCGCTATTCGCTTTGCTCGCAAGTGTTAATCGAATGCACAACAGTGGTCCTTCGGTTTCCGTCTCCCCCGAGTCCACTTCCATAAGGACGTCTTGGCCGGTCTCAGCAACCCAGGCAAGTCGCTGGTCGAAAACACGTTGCATCTCTCCGAAGACCAATGATTGATTGACACCAAACGCCGCGACCGGTGATGGCGATACCATTTTGTCATTCAAGTTCGGCGGTACCGTCGAGTTCCTCCAGAGGAATATGCCGACTAAGAGTGCGGCTGCTACCGACAGGATGCCCGACCAAGCCCGAAGTCGAACAGTTTCTGCAGAGCGAGTCGAAGTCGTTTGACTTCGCAATTCTAGTTGTATTCGACTCGTCAATTCTGCTAAATGCTCATCGCTTGGTTCGCGATGATCAAGGCCCTGGCGGAGTAGTTGATCAAGCGGATTTTGGGTATCGTTTGGTTTCATAGGTGTTTCGCCAATCGCTTGGAAAGTAACTTGCGAGATTGATGGATTCGCCAGTAGATTGTCGCCAGGGAACATTGCTCCATTGCGGCCGCCTCGACCGGCTCGACCTTGTTGATGCACACCAGCGTCACAGCACTACGCAACTTGAGAGGCAGTTCCAGGATGGCGGCTTCGATCTCACCGACCAATTCTCGGCTTGCCACTGAATCCGCAGGCTCAGGCTCGGCGCTGGCCGCCTCATCGAGTCCCCCTTCTTTTTGGATCAAAACCAGGCGAGGTTTTTTTAAATGGTCGCGGCAAGTATTGATTGCAATTCGCCCCAGCCATGTCCCAAATTCCGAACGAAATTGAAATTGATGCAAGGATCGCAATGCACGCACGAAAGTCTCCTGCGTCAAGTCATCCGCCGTCGAATCATTGCAAACCATGGGGTAAATCAGCTTTCGGACCCGAGCAACATGTCTAGCAACCAGTTCGTCAAGCCATTTGGCTTCGCCCGTGGTTCGGTAAGCATTGATCAATTCAAAGTCAGGCCGAGACAAAGCAGACCGATCTAGTTGCGAAAAACAAAGGAATGTTCACTGTCCGGTTAGACGTCTAACCTTCAAAAACCTTTGAAGAAAAAACGTTGGTTTTTGAGTTTTCTTGGCGAAGGATATCAGGATCGATATTGCACTTTGGGTTAGGGCAACGAGGAAGAACGACACCATGGGTGGGATTTTGTCAGACAGTTTCGGGATTTACTAGTAGCCAGGATGTATCTCGCTAGTTTTCTTGCCCGTCGCATGCAACGATGAAACGGCAAGCGAATTGGATATTCAACCGCTTAACAATCTCAAAAACCAACTCGCTCCGGTTTGGTGACGTTTGGGTGACCGGAGCGAGTTGGGAAAAGCCGGAAGAGGTTGTATCACGTTATTCTGCCGCTTGTCCTTAACTGTGGCGCATTGTCATTTGATAGCCACGGATAAAATCCGTGGAACGTATAGCATCAATTTGCCGAGAGTCGCGTAGCGATGGCATTCCCAGATCATGCGCAAGAAACAGGTTAAAAAACATCACATGGAATGGGGGGCTTTGCGGCCAGTGTCGCTCCTTCAGAGCTCTGTATCTGGTGGAGCCTTCTACCTGGGGGTTCGTTCGCTGCGTGACTTTACCCCAGGCAAAAAATGCCGGTCGACACGCCGCATCGGATGCAATTTATCTCCAAATGTTATGCCCCATTAGGCCAATCAATTCATCAATGTCTTGCTCCAGTACCGGATCCGCTCATGCGCGCGTCACCCTTACACAGCATCGATGATCAAGATAACAGGATAAGGGGTGTATAGGATTCAAAGAACGAAAAACGGCCCGTTAGGGTTTTCCTGGCTTCGGCAATATTAGGTATGGACCGCGGAACGGGTAAGACCAAACTCTCGTTGTCATTTGTTGCAATTGTAGTGCAATCGCATACTTGCGATAACGACGGCTCCACGGTCGGGACGACTAATGCTAGGTGCCCGGTGTTCGTCTCTGCAGCCCTCGCGAGTGATTGCTAACGATAAGATGGTTTTTCTATGAGTACCGAAAGAACGGTCCTGCATGTGGATGACGACCAAGCGATCTTGGATCTTGTCGCCAAATCACTTCGAAAACGAGGCTACTCTGTCATTTCAATTAGCGATCCAACACGGGCGATTGAAGTGCTTAGTAAATCGGGCGTTCGCGTTGCCATTCTGGACATCGATATGCCCGGTATGGACGGTTTGACTTTGTTGAGGGAGATCAAGCAGTACGACACCGGCATCAAAACGATCATGCTAACCGGGATGGTATCCATGGAGACGGTCCTGCATGCGACGCGCCTCGGAGCTGAGGAATGCGTTTTCAAACCAATCAAAGACCTGAATAGCGTCGGCGATGCCGTAGAACGCTGCTTTCAGAATATTGATTCCTGGTGGGAGGCACTGAGAGAATGGATGGATCGCAACAAAAAGGAAACCTATGTGCAATCGTTGGTAAAAAAAACAAGGAGTTTCATTTCAACCAAAAGTTGAAAGTGGTTCCTTCAGCGTGCAGGCCGCTTTGATCGCCGCCTCTTGGTGGTTGACTTGACAGGGTTGGCTAATGCGTATGCCCCTGTCGCGGGACAATCACACGGGTCCGCACCTGGCGGTTTCGCTGTTGGATTGGCAGCTGATTGGTTTGGCGGTTATACTTCCGTGACGTTGTCAAGCAGCACACCTGCGAATAGCCGTGAAGGGGAGAGGCAGCTTGCCCCTTGAATCGACCGTCCGAGAGCGAAGTTCCGAAGTCCACTTGAATGATACGCAATCGACCTTTGTACCTCGGACTAGCGCTCGCTTTGTTTTCTTTCGTATTTGGCTGCGCCGCGCTCGCCGATGATTTCACATCGCCTCGATCCGCAGAGCCAAGCGGTCTGATTGGCCAAAGGTTCCTCACACTCAATACTATTGTGAGAGTGAGGCAGATCGAGGTATCCCGCGATCTGGCATTCGGGCCGGACGAATCGAGCGTCCACACACCCGCCGAGGCACGTACCTTCCGCGAGGCCATCGAGGCGGCTTGGCCGGGAGCGCGCATTACCTGGGCCTTCAGTTGGCTTGCGCTGCACGACACGCGCGACAGCTATCGCGAGCTGCGTGAACTGGTAGTAAGTTATCGAAAGAAATTTGGCGACGAGATCACCTTCATCCCCGGTGCCTACTTCTCCAATATGTACAACACTCGCGAGCAGGTAAATCGTGATCTTCACGAAGGGCTGCAACGCGTTTCCGCAATGGTCGGCAATGGCTATCGCCCCCAATGCGTCATTGCTGGATTCCTCTCCGCCGACAACCTTCGGTATCTCGCAGAAGAGGAGGGTATTCATGTCTGTCAGGGAAATATCTGGAGCCAGTACGCCGTAGACAATGGTGACGGCGACGGCTCGATCTGTTACCCCTACTATCCGTCGCGTGAGCACTTCTGCAAACCGTCTCAGGGAACGGAGGACTTTATCGATATCGTGAATCTGGATGGCTGGTCAGTCGATTTTCTATGCGCGCGTGTTCCCGGCAGGAGGACGGTCGATGGTGAGCTCTGGCGCAGCCGACAGGGAGTTGGGCCGATCGAAACTTTACTTGACATGGGCACCGAGCGGGGGCTGAAGTCGATGCTGGCCACTACCTCGGCGCATTTCGACGATGGCTTCCAGCGCAATGGTTTCGCCTGGGTTACTTGCGGCTGGGAAATGAGCCTGGTCGAAGCCCGCAAAATATATGGTTACGGCGGTCGCAACGGCATGGATGGATTGCACCTTTGGCTCACGGAGATCCGCAATCGCTGGCCCGACGCCAGACTCATCACTCAAGGTGAGTTCGGGGAACTGTGGCGGGCGCATTTCAAGAACAACGAAGAGCTCGACTATCAATTTCTCCACCGCGGGTGCGGCATCCGAGCCTCGCAAGAGAAATTAGAAATTCGCTGGTTCATGAACCGAGATTTCCGACTCGCGTTGCTAAAGGACCGGACGGAAAACAACGAGTCGAAAGTCATAGACTTTACTCGTTACGATCTCCCTGCAAAGGAACCGGCCGACCCAGAACTGGGCAAACACGCACGCAACTGGAGTCTGATGAACAGGATCAACCAGAAAGGGCTCCGTCCTCAGGACCAACCGGTCCCGCTCATGGAACTGCCGTTTGAGGAGCAATCGCTCATCCAGAAGCACTACCCTGAGCTTTTTGCTCCTGGCGCAAAGACGAAGTAGCCAGATACCGGTGCAAACTCTCCCACGGGTCACTGGCGGACCATTTCGCGAGTGGCTGGAAGCTTTATTGACTGGGCTGAAACTGCAGAGCAAACAGATCCGCCTCCTGCATCACGATGCGAAGGCGAACCGGTTGGCCGATGAGGGACGAGACGTCGCCGCCTTTGGTCCAAGTGACCGGTTGCTCGATCGCATCGCCGACGAGGTTGCGGCAATCGGCAAGCGTAAAGCCTGGGATCGCTTTTCCGGCGGCGTCTTGCAGTTCGACTCTCATACTGCCGCCGGCGCTTGTCGAGTAGTTGACCACGAGTTTCTTACCTGCGAACTTCAACGGTTTCGTGACCAGCTCCCCGACGTCCGCGCCGACATGCAAGGACGCGAAGCCGTCGAGCCGCAGCGTAAAGCGACGGAAGGGAGTCGTGTAGATCGACATTTCGGTGGGGCCAGTTGGAACAATGTTAAGAGCTGCGTAGTTCGAGCGATTACCCCAGCGCGCCGGATCCAAGCCAGGGCGGATGAAGGCTTCGCGAAACGTACGATCGAAGGGGCCGTTGCCGCGAGCTGTCATGAAGAGGATGTCCGTGCTCTCGCCACGACCAGGATGAAAACGTGTTGGAGTTGCTACGTAGATATGAGTCGCTCGAAAATAGGGATGTGTCAGCGTCGTGTAGATGTGCTCGCCGTCGAAGTTTGGCTTGAGCGGCACTGGCTCGGTCCACTTTACGAAATCGAGTGATGTTGTGCGGCAGACTGAACGCAGTTCCTTTCCTAGGAAATGGCGGAAGTAGCAGACGTAACAACTCTCGCTCTCGGACCAGAACGAGACGTTCTGCGAGTCGAACGCGTATTCTTTCGTATAGGTGACGACTGGTTCTGGCTGCAGCTTTCGCCAGCGGATGCCATCTTCCGAAAGGAACGCAACGAGCCCCGTCTTCACTGTTCCAGCCAGGGCTTTGAATCGCTCGTCCTGTGGCACATTCGGTCGGGCGTCGAGAAATGGCGAGAAGTTATGGCAGAACGGCGCCTCGTGTAGAATAACGTTGTTGTCCTTGCTGCCGTCAATCTCAAATAGCCCTAGCTTCGGCTTCGTCCAATGGATGCCGTCGCGGCTTTCGCAGTAACGAGTGACCTCCGGAGCATCGCCATCGAACTTGGCTCCCCGGCCCTCGCGAGTATAGAGCCGAAAAAGTTCGCCGTCTTTGATCACGGTCCCATATTCCAGGTTGTCGGCTGGTTCGGTCATCGCCGGAGCAAGTTGTGGTTCATGGAGCTTGAGCGTGGCGTTGTCCAATCGATCGATCAAGTACCGATCAACGAACAGCTCGCGACGTGTGCTGATATCCCGCACATTCGCTCCGGTTGGTTCATCAAAAGGTGCGGCTATGGCCGTCAACGCCAATAAAGGTGACGCCAATGCGACTGCGTTGAATCCGGCAATTGTTCTTTTATTCATTTGAACCGATCTAACGTTATTATGGACCGAACCCCACTCAATGTAAGGTTGACAGAGTCGTAGCCTACCTGAGGCAGGCCAGGAACTCAACCAACTCCTGCAAGTCAAGATGCGGCACTCGCAGTTTCGAGAGCCAAGTCATTTGCCGATGAGACGCAAT
>CANHVO010000308.1 GCA_947463915.1 Planctomycetaceae bacterium | reverse complement strand
GATGCCGATATCACCGCACAAAAGCACGGCTGCGACCGGAAACTTGGCATGCTTCGCAGCATGAAGGATCGCACTTTGCAGGTCATGTGCTGAAGAAACAGAGTCCACCTTGATAACTTGATAGTCCCGCTCCCGGTGCTTCACCCATTCCCCAACCGCCTTGTCCCAAGCCTTCGGGCGGACCAAAATGACCGACGAAGTTATATCAGCCGCAATAGCGTTCTCGAACGGATGCGAAGCCAACAAGAAGAGGCAAACAAGAAAGAACATCACGAAGCTACAGCTCGGCATGAATGCCTCGCTCCCAAGCGATGAATTTTTCGACTTTCTAAACCGTGCAATTGGATTGTCTAACATCCCTTCAGTTTACCAAATCGACTCTCTTCTGCGATGCGCCAATTTGATCCCGTAATCAAGGCAAATCCGATTTTTCCATTTGCGGATCAATTGTTCTAGCGTGTTTTTGTTTTGCGGATCAGAAATTCGAGAAAACGCGAGAGCGTTCGAATGGCAAGCCTTCCATCCGAGCTCGTCTCGGTGGTGGCCACAATTGGCTGCTACAAACGATAAAATCTTGAGTGAGGCTCTCCGTCCGGCTCGTCCGGGCGGGAGCAACGTCGCCCTTCGGTCTGTAACCAATGGTATATGCCAATGAACGTTCAACCCTTGTTTCTTCCTGAGAATACGAAGTCGGCGGTCTGTGGCTGCCAATCGGCGCTCCACCGACGCGAGGTCGGTGGAGGCGAGCAGAATCAGGTCCAAAGAAAACAACCCTGATTTTTCGCAACTGCCTCTTCATACCAACCAAAGTTTGTAAGCTATGCGAATATTCACGCACCGTAATTATGCAACCTTCCCGGAATTCAACTATGCGTCCTTTGTTGTCAGGTATTATCCCTCCCCTCGTTTCGCCACTCAGCTCACGTGACGAGATCGATCAAGCTGGGCTTGCTAGGCTCATCGAACACGTTCTCACTGGCGGTGTTCACGGTTTATTCTTGCTCGGCACCACCGGTGAAGCCCCCAGCTTGAGCTACCGATTGCGACGCGAACTGATCGATCGCGTGACAACGCAAGTCGCCGGTCGAGTTCCAATCCTAGTCGGCATCACGGACACTTCCTTCGTCGAGTCGGTTCGCTTGGCCGAACATGCCGCGCAAGCTGGAGCCACTGCGCTCGTCCTTTCCACACCGTATTATTTCCCCGCTGGCCAAACCGAACTAACGGGCTATATCGAAAACTTAGTCCCTGAGCTGCCGCTGCCTCTAGTCCTCTACAACATGCCAAGCTTGACCAAAGTTTGGTTCGATATCGAAACGCTCATCAGACTCGCAGCGATCCCTAAAATCATCGGGCTCAAGGACAGCAGCGGCGACTTGGCCTACTTCCAGAAGGCGATAGATCTAAAGAAAATCCGGCCGGACTGGTCCATCATGATCGGACCAGAAGCCAAACTGCCAGACGCAATGCGATTGGGGGGCGACGGAGGAGTCGCTGGCGGTGGAAACATTTTCCCCAAGCTCTTTGTGGACTGCTATAACGCGTGCGTCGCTGGTGACTCTGTTCGGGTCGAAGCTTTGCAATCCGACATCAACGCTCTGCAGCAGATTTACGAAGTTGGCAAATACGCCTCGAAATACATCAAGGCAACCAAATGCTGCTTGTCATTGCTAGGCATTTGCGACGACTTCATGGCCGAGCCATTCCATCGTTTCCGAGCCCCAGAACGAGAACGTGTTCGAGGGATCTTGGATTCATTGTCGTTCCGCGTTTCTGGCTAAGTACACCTCCATGTGTTTTACCGAACAATTAGCCGGTGGACGCTAGCCCCGGTATCCTAAGGTGATCGACATTCGACGAAGCTCAGCTTCGTCGAAATACTCGTTTAACAGTTAGCCGTAGGCGTACTTTCACGGATGCCGAGTACGCCTTCGGCTGACTGTAAAACGAATAACTGAACGGTCTCGTTATTTTAACGGTCTCGTTCATTAACGCAGCGAACGAGAATCTCTGCGTTTTGATCTTGCTTTCAGCTGAGCGGATTAACTACTCAGCAATCTTCTTGACCTTAAAGCTTCGGAAGGCCACGGGGTCGCTGTGGCCAGCAAAGCCGATATGACCTTTGCGATTGTCGAGCCCCTTCGGTGGATGCTCGATTTGACTTCGATCCAGTTCGTCAATGTTGACATCGAGAATCTTCGTGCCGTTCAAAGTGACTTTGATGGTCTGGCCGCGAACTTCGATCTCTTCGTAGTTCCACTGCCCGACCGGTCTAAGGAAACCATGCTTACCACCCACGCAATGATAGAGTGACCCGTGGTATTGGTATGGCAATAACTGCCCATTCGGATGCTTGGCATTGTAGCCGTCACTATCGATAACTTGAATCTCAAGCCCGTCCGAGGAAGAATGACCGCCGAGCGGTGTTCGCAATGCGATACCGTTGTTTCCTGCAGGCGGCAATTGGAATTCAAATCGCAACGTGAAGTTCTCATATTCATCCTTGGTCAGCAAATCGCCTCCCTTACCCTGTTTACAAACAATGGAACCATCTTTGACTTCGTAGTTGTCAACCGCTCCGACCCAATTGCTCAAATCTTTGCCGTTGTTAAGTTCCACAAATCCGTCTGCGTCACGAGCTGCAAGAACCTTATTGGCTTCCTCTGGACCGATCTCGCGTATGAAGACATTTCGCCAACGGATCTCGCTACCATGCGTTTGCAACTGAATTGGGCCTTTTGGAAAAGCAGGATCCAGCATGAAGCCGTTCGGCATCTTGGTGATTTCGCCATTTTTCTTTGGGTCCGGTTTGCCATAAGCCAGATAGCCACTCTTTTGATTGGCAAAAAAGTTTTCAAGCACCGCGTGATCGACAACTTTTTCGCCATTGAATACGACGGTCACTCGTTCGCCGATCATCGTCATCTTGAGCGAGTTCCATTCACCAAACGGTTTGTCCATTTTTTTGGATGGATCTTTGCCCGGCGAACCTTTGCGGTTGTTCCATAGTCCTCCCGAGCCTTTGTCTTGACCAAGCCCACGAGGATCGCCCTCGGTTGCGTCCCAAATTTGAACTTGTGGAATACCCCGCAGATAAACACCGCTGTCTCCCTTGGGCAGAGCCTTGTACTCCAGATGAAGCTCGAAGTCGCCGTAATCTTTGTCCGTTGTTAGATAGTCTCCGTGACCATCATTCACGAGCTCATGGTTTTCCACTTTCCAGTGCGCATTGAGATGTTCGTTGGTAGGTTTCCCATTCTTGTCAACCGCGCCGCCTTCGATGGACTGCTTCTTGAACTTGGCTTGCTCCTCTGGCGACATAGCCCAAAGAATATTTGGATCGCGAGTTGTCCATCCATACCAACCGCTTAGATCCGAGCCGTTAAACAGAGCGGTGAAGCCTTCGGGGGGCGTCGACTGCGCTTGCAACGTCGCGCAAAACGATAGTGCAATTAGAGAATAAAGTGAGAGTGCCAGAATCGATTTTTTGGGAGAATAGTGCATACTCATTGCGGTCTTGCTGGAGGGGGAGGAGGGATATCCGATGGGAAACGGCTCTCATTATAGTAGATTCGCCCCCGATTTGGTGCTACCAAAGGACAGACCCATTAGCCTGAAGGGTAGCGAAACTCGTCAAGAGTTTCGGTGTACCAAGACAATTCGCCGAACGTCTTGACGACTTTCGCTACGATCCAAACAAAAAGAAGCTGCGTTTTGAGTGTTGACGACGCACGTGCCACTTGCTCCAGTTGGACGAGCCAATCGCGGAAAAACTTCGAGTATGATGAAGCAATCACATTTTGAATGGATTGGAAGCTAGATGACTCAAAGAATACTATCTCGAACGCTCATGGCCCTTGTTGCGTTGGGAACACTCAATGCAGCCGCTGTCGACTTTGAGTCGGAAATCCGACCGTTGCTGAAAAAGCACTGCTTCCAGTGCCATGGGCCAAAGAAGCAGGCGAACGGCCTTCGGCTCGACGCAAAAAGTTTCGCATTTCGCGGTGGAGAAAGTGGGCCTGCGATCGTGCCTAGCGCAAGCCAAACGAGTGACCTCCTGCGTCGCATCGCCAGCAAGGATGAAGAGGACCGAATGCCACCGGAGGGCCCCGCGTTGCAGCCATCCGAACAAGAACTCATCAAAAAATGGATCGACGAGGGAGCGGCGTGGGTTGAAACCGACGAGGACCGAGCCGCTCTGCGCGATCCTCGCAAAGACCATTGGGCTTGGCAACCCATTCGCAATACGACTCCACCTTTAGCTGCCCCAGCATCAAAAGACGCGTCGCTCTCCAGTCCTTCACATGGAAACGAAATTGACCTCTTCCTGAACGCCGAACGAAACAAGCTCGGGCTAACACAATCCCCTGAAGCCGATCGAAGAACTCTCATTCGCAGGCTCTCGTTCGATCTGCTCGGTTTGCCTCCCACTCCGGAACAAGTCTCGGCATTTGAGTTGGACACCGACAAGAGAGCCTACGAAAATCTCGTCGATCGCCTGCTGGACTCACCCCATTACGGTGAGCGATCGGCGCAGCATTGGTTGGACATTGCGCACTATGCAGACACGCATGGCTTCGAACGCGACCAAATCCGCGAGCACGCTTGGCGGTATCGCGATTGGGTCATTCAATCCTTTAATAGCGATATGCCATTCGAAGATTTCATCCGAAAACAGATCGCAGGTGATGCGCTGGCCCCAGACGATCCTGCGTCCGTTATTGCAACAGGTTTTCTCGCGGCTGGCCCATGGGATTTTGTTGGTCAAGCGGAAACGCCAAGCCCGGTTCTGCGGCGACTAGCTCGCGCCGACGATCTCGACGACATGATAACACAAGTCATGGCCGCAACGACTGCTGTCACGATCAATTGCGCACGTTGCCACGATCACAAACTAGATCCCATCTCGCAGCGAGAATACTATTCGATCAGCTCCGTCTTCGCGGGAACGAAACGAGGAAACAGGGCGGTTAGTGTCGCATTGGAAAAGAAGCAAAACGAAGAAAAAGCAGCATTGGCAGGCGAGATCCTGGAGCTCAAGAAACAGATTCAATCCCTTACCGCCAAGGGCTGGGACTTGGCCGATATTGTCGGTGGAGGACACGGACTGGGAACAGGCCAAGCCGCAGCCGGCATCGATCCAAATTCAGGTTCCTCCATAAAAGACACAAGAGGGTTCTTAGAAGACGCGGTCCCAAATCGCTTCAATGAGTCTCCATTGCCGATCATTGACGGCGTATCGGTTCCGGACGGCAAAGATCATGGCAGCCTTGTGGTCTCCTCTACGGGCATTAAAGCCAACAACTTACCAGCAACCTCAGGTAAAGCATGGGACGCCATCCGAAACGGTCCGGTTCACTCACAATTCTCAACCAAACTCCGCGACGTTGAATACAACGATGGTGCTCATAAACTTTTGTCGCTGCATGCAAACGCCTTGATAACCTTCGATTTAACAGAGCTTCCACAAATCCCGTCAGACAACGTTGTCCAAAAAACTGACCGTAAGCTCCGTGGCGAGGTCGGCTATTTTGGCCAGACCCCCAAAGACGGAGCGAGTGCATTTGTCTTGCTCGACGGAGAGGTCGTCTTCAAGCGAGAGCAGTTCGGTCGAAACGACGCAATGATGACCATCGACATTGCAATTCCGGACAGCGGACGTTTCTTAACACTCATTGCAACCGACAGCGGGAACGGAATCAGTCATGATCAAATCTGTTTCTCCGATCTGCGAATCGAACCCCGCGAAGCTTCCGCGACCAACAAGAAATCGGACACCGAATCCCAACAGGAAGCCAAAGTTGCAAGCCTCAAGCAAGAGTTGGATACGCTCTCGAAGCGGCTTGCGTCCTTTAGTGAAACGGAAAAGGTTTATGCAGTCGTGAGCGAAGCACCACCGAAGATGACCGTGCTTGCTCGAGGCGATACCGAACAACCCCGCGAGGCTGTCCAGTCCGGGGCGATCGATTGCGTGGCTGGACTATCGAACTTTTCATTACCAGACTCAGCCTCCGATTTTGACCGAAGACTTCAACTCGCTCATTGGGTTACGAATAACGCAAACCCTCTAACTTGGCGAGTCATTGTGAACCGAATCTGGCAACAGCATTTTGGAGTCGGTATCGTTTCTACGCCAAGCGACTTTGGATTAGGTGGCAGTTTGCCAAGCCATCCCGAATTGTTGGATTGGCTTGCAATGGAATTGAAAAACCGAAAACAATCGATCAAGGAAATACATCGGTTGATTTGCTGCAGCGCTGCCTATCGTCAACAATCGCAGTTTCAGTCTACCTCGGATCAACATGCTAAAGCTATCGCCGTCGATTCTTCCAACCGATTTTTATGGCGACAAAACTCGAGAAAACTAGATGCAGAATCGCTGCGAGACAGTTTGCTTTCTGTGAGTGGGCAACTGGATTCTCGGATGTTTGGTCCAGGGTTCCGCGAGTTCGATTACAAGGAAGAATATGCACCCGTCTATTCGTACGTCACAAAAAATGAACGCGAATTATTTCGACGCAGTATTTATCGATTTCGAGTGAGGACAACTCCCAATCCTTTGCTCACGACCCTCGATTGCCCCAATTCGGCAAACCTGACGCCCACTCGAAATACAACGACCACGGCATTGCAGTCTCTGGCTTTACTAAACCATGATTTCCTTCTGCAGCAATCCAAGTCCTTTGCCAATCGATTGGAACGAGCGGATTCCAATTTAGCAAAACAAGTGTCACTAGCCTGGAGTTTGGTATTCAGCCGTGAACCGCTGGACAGCGAACGCGATGCAGCTCAAGATTTGATACAGAAGCATGGCTTGGCAACGTTCAGTCGCTATCTACTCAACGCGAACGAATTTGTCTCTATCGATTAAGACGGTAACATGACGTACTTTCAGTCAAACGACGCAAGGAATCCAGGCGAGCTCATGTCGGGCCGGCGAGAATTCTTGAGTCAACTCGGAGATGGGCTAGGCGCATGTGCCTTGATGGCAATGCTTCATGCCGACGGCGTGCAAGCTCGATCACCGGTTGAAGATGGACTAGCAACCAAAGCAACCGCCCTTCATCATCCTGCCAAAGCGAAAGCGGTCATCCAGATTTTCTGCCCAGGTGGTTTGAGCCACGTTGATACCTGGGACTATCGACCGGAACTCGAACGACTACATGGTACTCCGTTTGATTCCGAGCTTGGTAAGCAAACCTTTGCCGGTGTTGCGGGCGAGTATGCAAAGAGTTTCTGGCCGTTTCAACAACACGGTCAATGCGGACGATGGATGAGCAATTTGTTTCCCAAGCTAGCCAAGCATGTCGACGATATTGCGTTCATCTATTCGATGCAAAACAAATCAGCGTTGCATGGTCCTGCGATGTTCATGATGAACAGCGGGTTCATTCGCCCAGGTTTTCCTAGCATGGGCTCTTGGGTAACGTATGGTCTTGGCAGCGAAAATGAGAACCTGCCTGCTTTCGTGGTACTTCCTGATATGCGAGGCTTGCCGCCAGGCGGAGTCCTAAACTGGAATGCCGGATTCTTGCCGGCGATACACCAGGGAACCGTTTTGGAGACGGCTACAAACAAACCTCCAATTGCCAATCTTTTTCCGTCTCAAGGTCGAGAGGTAGAACTGGAGCGGAACGGGCTTGAGTTTCTTCAAACGCTCAATCGGCAACACGCTTCTACGCACATGGGTGACTCGACATTAGAAGCACGGATCGCGAGCTACGAACTTGCCGCCCGATTGCAATTGAGCGCGCCCGAAGCTGTGGACCTTAGCAAGGAAACGGAGTCGACCACGCAGATGTACGCACTTAACGACGAAGACATCGGCCCCTTTGGTCGCCAATGCATTTTGGCAAGGCGAATGGTGGAACGCGGGGTACGGTTCGTTCAAATTTTTTGTGGAGCGGAAAACACCAGCAGCAAAAAGATTCGCCCTAATTGGGATTCCCACGAAGACATCGTTCGGGATCACGGCTACTGGGGCCGCATTTTGGATACAGGTGCTTCTGCACTCCTCGCGGACCTAAAGCAAAGTGGACTGCTTGATTCTACGCTCGTCATTTGCACAAGTGAGTTCGGAAGGCAACCGTTCATGCAAGGCAAACAGCGTGGACGCGATCATAATCCTGGAGCATTCACTTCGTGGCTGGCAGGAGGCGGTATTCGCGGTGGCACCAGCTACGGCAGCAGTGACGCTGTTGGATTCAAAGCGGAAGAGAAGCCAACATACTCTTACGATCTTCATGCGACGGCCCTACATTTGCTGGGAATCAATCACGAACGCCTAAGCGTTTATCATGATGGTATTCAACGACGCTTAACCGACGTCCATGGCCAAGTTCTGAGCGACATCATTTAGATCAGCCGTTGGGCGTAGTCCGTTGGTGTACCGGCTTCAGCCGGCTGAGCGATTTATTCGGCTTCCAAGCATGCTCGGCATACATCGATAACCGCGACCCGCGATGCCTATCATTACCCGTATCTTTCTGACTAAGCTCCCCTCGCCCTCTGCAGCCTTGCCTTCAAGGGGGAGAGAGCCCGGTCTGGACACCTTCCCGCTGGGAGGGCCGAGCGTAGCCAGAGGAGGGTTACGTGCCAACAACTATTGCACAAGTCAGTTCACCCTCCCCGGGCCGAAGGCCCGACCCTCCCCGAGGGAGGGTGACGGCGCACTTAGTTCGCTTGCTTTCTGCCCGGCCACTGAGAATTGCGATCTGTGCCATTCCAAGGCAAACG
>CANHVO010000307.1 GCA_947463915.1 Planctomycetaceae bacterium | reverse complement strand
GCGTCTACCGATTGCGAGGCAACCAATTCGAGCAGTTGACCTTCGATCATTCGCTCGTATGGGAAATGCGGGCGTCGGGTGAAGTCAGCGAGGAGGCACTTCGCAGCAACGCCATTCCAAAGAATGTGATAACCCGTTCGTTGGGGCCAAACGGCACGGTTGCGGTAGATTTAGAAGGACCGTTTCCGCTCAGGGTAGGCGATAAGTTTTTGATTTGCAGCGATGGACTCAGCGGCCAGCTAACCGATGAAGAGATGGGAGTTCTTTTGCAAGTCATCGACATTCAATCCGCGGTCAACGCGATGGTCGACTTAGCAAACCTCCGGGGTGGTCCGGATAACATTACAGTTGTCGTTGGGGAAGTCAAAAACGAAGGCTTGATGAAGAGCGGCGCCGCGATGGACACCAATCCATCTGCAGTAGCACCACAGTTTCCTGTTGCGTTTGGGATTGCGACTGCGATTGGGTTGTTGAGTTGTGTGGTTCTGCTTTTGCTAGGGCAATTTCCGGTAGCTTGCTTGGCAGCCGGGGCGGCGGCAGTGGCCTTTGCAACAGGCTGGTTTAAATTCCAAAGCCAACGCGTGAGCAATGATGTAAGTGGGCAATACGGACGCGCGCCTTATCGGAAAGCGACATGCAAACCAGATGCAGCGTTCGCTGCAAATCTAACTCAGGTGATTACCGAGTTGCGTGAGTGGGTCACAGAAAACAAGTGGAAGATCAATTCGGCCAAGATTGAGGCTGAATACAATGCTGCAAAGTCGGCTGAGCAATCGAAGAGTTACGGCGAAGCGATTCGTCGCTACGTGCATGTCATTGCGATGACCATGGAAGAAGTCCGCAAGCACCAGGATGGGGAAGCTGGCGATTCGGCCATCGACTACTAAAGCGAGCGGCGGGAGAGAACACACCACGATTCGTAGCTGGATTCGCCAGAATTCAGTACGTTCTGAATTCTGGCGAATCCAGCTACGGTAGTTTTCCGTCTGCCGCCTGCCTAAGCACTTCGGCATGAGTTTTTCGAAATAACTTGCCGTTGGGCGCTAGCCTCGCTTCCAATTCACTTCGGCACCACAAACGTTCCGCTAACAACGTCGTGTGGCCCTCGACTTGGCCATCTGAAAACCACGACAAGATATGCCAGGGGCAGCAGGAAGAACGCTCGACGCAACTGCTGCGACCACCATATGAACTCGGTCCCATGAGCGTCCATAATCTGAATCGCAGCGGCAATGGCGAAGAAAGGGAGCCAGAAGAGGAGGGTTCGCCAAGCACATTGCAGCATCCAGGCTCGCCGACCATCTCGACGCACGACAGCTAGCCCCGTAACGGCGTGTGTTAGTCCGCCTCGCGTTAATCCTCCCCAGACGATTAAGACGCACAGTGGAATGATTTGCAAATCTCGCACTCGATTGAACCAACGGGCCGGCTCAGGTGCCTTGAGTTGGGCTTCGTAACGCTCGAATCGTTTGACAATGGAGTCTACGGTTTCTGGCGGATCATTTATTACAATCTTGTTTGGAACGGCCTCGCCGATACGAATGTTTGGCCCCGCTTTGGGCTTCTCTTCGCCTTGCGAATCCGAATCGGAGTTCTCGCCTGATGAAGTCGCAATATTGGTAAAGTCGGGCTCTGGTTTTTCCAGGAAATTCTCACGGCCGCGAATGCGGTTCATGATGTCGATGAAGCCGGTTTCTAAGAACCCGAGTCTGCTGTGGGCTTTGCTAAAGTGTGCAAATCGCTCTTCTGCTGCGGCTTCTATACTTGCAATACGCTCTGGTGCAATAAATTCGGCACGTTTTGAAGCCTCCAATTGTTGCAAGTGTTCTTGATGGTTGTCAGGGGCTTTGAGCATTGCGGCAAGGGTTGTGAAGGATCTCGCGTCTTTCTGTTCATCAACTGTTGCAATGATCGCAGGCAGCATCAAGGCTAACGTCAAAATGAGCCACGGGACAAAACCTGCGATCGAAAGAATCGCAGCATGCACCAATCTCATCGCTACGGTTACGGATTGGGGGCCATTGGCGACTCTCTCCAATTCTCTTCGAATCCAATTCGCATCAACCATTTTTCCTAACTTCAGCCGCTGAAGTAGATGCGTTGCTCGCAGCGGTGCGATCGAAAGGGCAGAGCTCTTCTTCACGGTTCTTGCGACAAGATTTCCGTTTTGACCACTTCGCTTCCGATCAGGTAAAGCCAGCGATGCGATCTCAGAAAACAGCGTCTTCGATTTGGGCTGCGCAGCGGATGTGCTTACCGCAGCTTCGGAGAGTGTGAGTTTGCCTGTCGAGGTCAGCCACCAACGAGCGATCGCGTTCGAAGCGGGGGTGTCGCTCGAGTTGCCGGCTTGAAGTTCTTCCATCGCATCCAACATGACTTTTTGAGTTACATGCCATGGCATTGGATTTCGGTAGTCAAACCAAAGTGAGATCGGAGCACCATCCGGTGCAACGTACGCATCCCATCGCCATGCGTCTTGAATTCCGGTTTCGAGGAATCGCATACGGGTTCGACGAATGCATTTTTCTCGCGACTCGCTAGGTGGAGGACATGTCGCTGGACTTAATTGAATCCAGACAGATCGCTCGATGGTACTATCATGAGCCGAGAGCCACTGGCTACCATCGGTCGTAGCGATCTGCCCGAGAGTTTCGAATCGGCCCAATTGCGATGGAATGGCCCAATCGACAGGCACTGGCTGCGTTTTGATGGACCAGCGAGGCTCAGGGAGATCGATGGAACCGATTGTTGCTTTTTGTGTTGAAACCCATGTTTGTGTTTTGGAGAATCGTTCATGAAGCAATTGCGTCCGTTTCGATTGACGCCAAATCGCAACAATAGCAAGATTGCCTACGAAATAGCCGACCCAAGAAAGAGTCGCATACAGTCCCAAATTGGAATCAGGAGTGACGAAGAGGGATGTCAATAACTCCACCGCGCTCATGACCAACATGAAAACGGCAGTACGAAGCAAGCAACTCCAAAATTTGGGTCGCGTACCAAGTTCTGGGTTGACCACACGCAGGCCCAAAAGCCGCTTCCCAATCGTCGTTCCGAAAGTCGATTCAAACGCGAGCAGATACACGCCTTGAAGAAGTGTGCCAAGCAGATTGATGTAAGAACGAAACTCCGGTTCTTCCCATCCGTTGGCAAGCCAAACGATAGCAATCAGGCCGATCGAGATCGACACCAAAAAGGAGTCGATAATGTAGGCAAGTGCTCGGCGCGGCAAAGTTGCAACGCGATCTCGTTGAGCTGTCGCTTGTACCAAATCATCGCGAAACTGTTGGAAGGTCAAGTAGCGTTTTGATCGATCTCGGGCCAGACCTCGCAGAACAACTTGTTCTAACTTCTTGGGGACTTGAGCACCTGCTTCAGCAAAGTTGGGTGGATCTGCTGATACGATTTTTGCGATCACTTGGGTCGCATGCGGAGATTCGAACGGAGCTTTGCCTGCGAGCAAGAAATAGATCGTTGCGGCCAAGGAATAGATGTCTGATTGCTCATCGATCTTTTCGCCGAGGATTTGTTCTGGAGAAGCATAGAGCGGTGTCCCTAAAAAGCTACCGGTCCGTGTTAGCTCGGAGTCACCAACGAGCGATCGGGCCAAACCAAAATCACCGATCTTGACGTTCCCTTGATCGTCCAGATAGCAGTTTGCGGGTTTGACGTCGCGGTGAATCATTCCTCGCGAATGGGCTTCGATCAAACCATCGATGCATTGCAAGACCAGAGGGATCGCTTCGGCAAATGGTAGCGGTCCACGTTTTGCAACGATGTCCTTAAGAGTTTGCCCAGTCATCAACTCCATTGCAATAAACGGTGTTCCCGCATCTTCGTCGGCTCGATGCACAAAGACGCAATGCGGATGGCTGATAGCGCTTGCGATGACCCCTTCGAGCTTGAAGCGTTCCAACGCCTCTGGCGACCTGGAAAGCTCAGGTGAAAGAAGTTTGACAGCCACCATGCGACCAGATTCATCGGCCGCTTGGTAAACTCGACCCATTCCCCCCTCGCCCAGCATTTTGATCAGCCGGTAGCCACCCACAATTTTTTCAGTTTTTTTCGCCCCGGGCTGTTTTGCAGCACCGCTGGACGCAGATTTAGATCCCGCGCTGGTTGGGGAAGAATCATCTGCGAAAAATTGCGTTTTTTCCAGAGATTGTTCAGGTTCCGCCCCCACCATGCCGTTTGGCTGCGAATCGATTTTACCTGGCTGATCGTCTTGGTTTTGCATAAATGCGTGTTTGGGGTGAGTTTCAGGACAATTCGCCCAAGCGACGAATTTCTTGGTATCTTAACTTCTCAGCCTTTTTCTGTCCCTCAAAATGCCCGCAGAAAAAACAGTGTTTACTTAGGCAAGCGGTGCGTTCCGATGCACCTAGTTCGACGAGGAAGCTAGCGAATGCACCATGATATCAGTAGCTTGCGCGTCGTGCTAAGGTCTTTTCCGACAGCCGCTCCCATGACAGTCAATCCATCATCTGGTTTTAGGGAATTCAAATGAGATCTTTCGTTCGTATCGCCAGTCTATCGCTCGCGTTTGGATTGTCTGCAATCCAAGTATCTGCTCAAGAAGCAGCGAGTGCATCCGCAGACACCGTGAATGCTGCCGAGTTTAATGAACTCATCAAAGGCGCTAAGTGGGATGAAGCGGCCGCGTTGATCGATGACGCACTCAAGGCCAATCCGGATTCAGCCAAGCTGCTGTCTATGAGTTTTCAACTGGCCAATCAAACGATGCGCACCCAGCCAGAAGCTTCCGAAAAGCGATATGCAGGCTTGATCGCAAAATGGAGCTCTGCCCAACCGATCAGTATTGAGTCCGCTCGCAGCCTTTCGATGGCGACCTCCATGTTGGGTTCGATGTTGATGCAGAAAAAGCGCTTGCCTGAAGCCATCGAGGTTGCACAACGATCGTTGGCAGCAGTGACTGCAACGGGCGATTCTCTTCGTGCCATACGACGAGATCTGGAATCGATGAATGCACGTTTCCTAATGCAAGCGGAAAGGAAAGACGAAGCCCTCAAGCTGATGCGAGACTCCGTTGACAACGTCAAGACTGGCGTTACCAACGGAACTGACGATCTGCGTGACCTCGTCCGAGTTACAAACTCCTTTTCTAGCATGTTCGATGAGACTAGTGCGGACGAAGTGAACGACCGAAACCAGTTCGTCGAATCGCTTCTCCTTCAGAAGCTTGACTCCAAGGATTGTAGCCTTAACGATTTGTCGGCTTACCTAACGTTGCGATCCAGCCAAATGAATGAACTCACGTACTCCAACCCAGCCAAGGGTATTGAGGTTGCCAATGAAGTGAAGGCACGTCTGGAAGCCTTTCCGGTTCCAACCGATGCCAACGAAATCAAGCAATTGGATGCGATGGGCAAAAGTCTTAAGTCGATGGCTTCCAGATTGGAGTCATCGATGGTTCGAGAACGACTTGTTGGAACCGTTGCTCCCGAGTACGAAGCTCAATCGTTCGTTGGAATGGAAGAAACGACTTTGGCGGGGCTCAAAGGCAAAGTGGTTCTTCTCGATTTCTGGGCGGTTTGGTGCGGCCCTTGCATTGCAACTTTCCCTCACCTAAGAGATTGGCATGATGCTTATGCAGACAAAGGGTTTGCAATTTTGGGCATGACGTCCGATCAAGGATTTGTGTGGGACGAGGACAAAAAGCAAGCGGTACGTGGAACAGACGTTTCGCACGAGCAAGAACTTGAGATGCTCGTTTCGTTTCGCAAGCATCATGAACTTCGGCACGGTTTTGTCTTGACTCCGAAGGGTAGCGAGTACAACAAGCAGCTTGCCGTCTCCGGGATCCCTCAAGCCGTATTGCTCGATAAGCAAGGGGTAGTGCGCATGATCAAAGTCGGCTCGGGGCCCCAGAACGCGAAGGCGCTCGAGGAAATGATCGAGAAATTGCTTGCCGAAGAGACCAAGCCAGCTGATGGTGAGAAAAAGAAGGACGCTGCGAACGCTGGTTCGTAGCGTGAGGTGGGTTTAAGGGGTAATTAGACGTTGGACGCTAGCGGGCGCTAGCCCCGGTTACTTAGTTCTCGACATTTGTCGAGAACTGTGACTAACACCGATCGGCTAGTTGTTGATTTCATTCAACGTTCTGTGCCGATGTGCAGTAGTAGTGCAAGGTCGCATCCGGCAGATGCGACCCACTTAGGGGCTTAAAGTGGGGCGCTCTTGCCGAGAGCGACCTTTTGCGTATTACCGCGATGGCCATTTCCACATTGGCCGCGACAACATATCGATATCGGTAACGTAAGTCGATCCTTTTTGCTTGTTGATCGCGATGTGAACGCTCCCCTTGGCTTCCTTGAGCGACGAGGCCAATTGGCTGGAGTGGGTGACGACAATGATTTGCGTGGTTTGGACGCATCGCGCGATGAGTTTTGAGAGCGCTGGGATTAAGTCGGGATGGAGATGCGTTTCGGGTTCATTCAGGACCAGCAACTCGGGCGGAGTAGCAGCCAGCAGAGCAGCTACCAACATTAAATAACGGAGCGTCCCTTCCGAAAGCTCAGCGACGCCAAGAGTGCGATTCATGCCGAGCTGGCCCATTTGGATTTCGAATCGACCTCGCGAGAAATCGATATGAAGTTGCGAGCCAGGAAAGCCATCTTCGATTGATTCGCTGAGCAAATCGCCTCGGCCTGACTCTCGTATCGTTTGGAGGGCGGCCGCGAGATTTGAGCCATCGTGGGCAAGGAACGGGGTATGGGTACCGATTTGTATTTGTCTTGCTGGCGCAGCTGGGTCGGTTCGAAGATAGTCGTAAAACCGCCAGCGGAGCATTTGGTCGCGTAAGATCACCAGATCGGGGGCTTCGATGGGATCAGCATAGCGGGACATGAGCCCTTCGTAGGGTGCGATGTTGGTTGTGATCTCAACCCATTTCCCTTCGCGGTCACGGCATTTGACGACAGAGCCATGTCGGTCAGCGCATAGCTTGGGGCCGGTTTGCTTGTCGCCCAACCAAACGCATTCTCGTTTGATGATCGGGTCCAACGCGAATGCGGATCGCGATGGAGGCGCAAGGCCTAAATCGACGGAGTAACTAAATTCATCGCTTGCAAAGCCCAGTTGCAATCGCATGGGACTCTTGCGCATCGAACCTTGGTCCATGGGTTCTGGGCTGTATTGCGTTTTGGCTTCAGGGCCAGCCCATAGAGCCGATGGCAAACCGCCCTCTGCTGCAATGCATCCGATCAATCTGCCATTGGCGCTTTCGGCCAAAAGACGCAGGGCTCGATAGATATTCGACTTGCCACTGCCGTTTGGACCGGAAATAACATTCAACTGGTCCAGCGGAACAATAAAATTCAGAAGGGATCGGTAACTGGAAATGGCAAGTGTTGTGAGCATTCGAATATTCTACTCAATGTCGCCCGTCGCTCCGCGACGGAAGCGAGAACCGAATTTTTTTCTAATATTAGCAAAAATGCCTGCTAACAGAACGTCGGTGAAGCTGCACGCTTCCTTCGCGGAGCGAAGGGCGACACTGTCGCTCGTCGCTCCGCGACGATTGCGTAAAATTTGCAAAGCCCGCCCAAAGTTATTAATTTTTCAAAAGGCCGCTTTTTTAATCTCGCATCAACCAAAACCGATAACGATCTCGGAAAAGGCATATCATGCTCGGTGAACTGTTCGACCCAAAGGCAGACCTATTAATTGAAGAGAGGTTGAGGCCCCATTGGTCGCAAGCAGGTGCGATCGTTTACATCACGTTCCGTACCGTCGACTCGATCCCTAAAGAAGTCTTACGAAGATGGGAACGAGCGAAAAACGAATGGATGCGTATTCGTGGACATATTGGGCATTGGTCGGACCTACTACCGGGCCTATCACACGCCGATCAAGAACTATTCCATCAGGAGTTTTCCAACACCCGAGATATCTGTTTGGATGAATGTCATGGTCGATGTGTACTGAGACAAGATCGTTTGAGTAAGATCGTCGCAGATTCACTTCTTCACTTCGACGGCGTTCGATATTCCATGGGTGATTTTGTTGTCATGCCCAATCATGTTCATTTGCTGACTTCGTTTCCCAATGAAGTTCAAATGCGAAAGCAATGCGAATCGTGGACGCATTACACGGCTGTTCAAATCCATCGGATACGTGGCGAGAAGGGCCCCTTTTGGCAAGCGGAGCCGTTTGATCATTTGGTAAGAAGCTTGGAACAGTATGAATACTTGCGGCGATACATTGCCGACAATCCCAAGAAAGCGAACTTGAGACCTGGCGAGTACCATTATCGCAGGTATCCATAGTCGCCCGTCGCTCCGCGACGGAAGCGAGAACAGAATTTGTATTCCACTATTAGAAATGGTTACTGATGGTAGATTTTTCTCGCCGCACGCTACCTTCGCGGAGCGAAGGGCGACAATGTCGCTCGTCGCTCCGCGAAGGTAGCGTGTATTCCAGGGAGATTCTAGCGTGCTAATGCGTTATACTTTGAAGAGCCCCCAAACGCATCCCGAAGCTACGCTGTCACACAAATGAATAGAACACCAAATCAATTTCAACGCCGTCATTTCATAGGCGGGGTAATCACGGGTGCTGCAGCCTTAACTGCGATGAGACAGGATGCTGGCGCAGCGTACGCTCGGTCTGCAAGCGAGGATACTTTTCGGGAGGAGGTTCGCGAGATTCCACTTGCCAGCGATGCTGACGTTATCGTTTGCGGTGCGGGGCCTGCAGGCGTCAGTGCGGCAATTGCAGCAGCACG
>CANHVO010000306.1 GCA_947463915.1 Planctomycetaceae bacterium | reverse complement strand
TACCAAGCAAGAGCGAAGCCGTGTTGGCCAAGAAGTTCGCGGAAACGAGATCCAGGAATCCATCGCCGTTGAAGTCATCAGTAGCGATACTGATTGGTCCGAAGCCAACGGTGTAGGGAACGGCAGTTTGGAACGTTCCATCGCCACGCCCCAGAAGCACGGCAATGTTACCAAAGTCACCACCACTCGGATGCGTCCCATAGTTCGCAACGGCGATATCGACAAACGCATCGTTATTGAACAGCCCCGTCACCAATGCAGTAGGTTTCTTACCTCCAGAAGGGAACGACGTGCCTTTAGTAAAGACACCACTGCCATTGTTAACGAGCACCGTCAACTGATCGGTCGATTGGTTAGCCACGATGGCGTCGAAATCGGCATCCGCATCGAACCTGCCCACTACGACATCGGTCGGTGTCTCACCAACGGCCAGTGTCTGTTTGGAGGCGAAGCCAGTTCCATTAAAGTCCAATAGGATTGTGGCTGTCCCATTGAGCTGGTTAGCTGAGATCATATCGACCGCAGAGCCCGAGTTGAAGTTACCGCTAGCAAGCGCAATCGGCCCGAGTCCATCTGGAGCAACAGACACAGAAACCGGCGGACCACCAAAGCCCCCAGCTTTATCATTGAGCCGGATCGCGACAGAGTTCCCCGAGAACAGCGCAACAGCTAGATCGGACCAACCATCCCCGTTGATATCATCGGCAATAACATCCTGCGGGTTCGCCAACTGTGTCGACCCGGTTGTTAGTGTGTAAGGTGTCGTTGCAAACTTAGTCCCAAGTGGTGAAGTTTGCACAGTCCCGGTCCCGAGGAGGGTTCGAACCGTGTAAGGCCGATTGCCAAGCCCGGTAAAGGAATAGCTTCCAGCGTTATCAGTCACAGCGCGTGGCTCATTGAAGTCGCGGACTTCGTTGCCATTGAGATCGAGATAAACAGTCACACCGACCAAAGGCACTTCACCGTTTTGTATAAGCCCATCGCTGTTAAGGTCATTGAACAACTTGCCCGTGAGAACTGCGTTCTCGAATTGACCGCCGGTGGTCGACTTCACAAAGCCAAAATCGCGTTCGGTGATGTTGGCGCCGGCGGAAAGATAGACTCGCCATCCCGAACTATTGCTTGTGGAAACATCATCGAAACCCTCAATCGGCACGACACGCACGACATACTCGCGCTCAGGTTCTAAACCAATGAACTGAAAAGCCCCCCCTTCATCCGTTCTCGAAATGCGCTCCCCTGGATCTAGCAGGGAATTATTGTTTTCGTCCAAAAACACAGTCAAACTGGCTAGCGTGGGTTCCCCCTTGTCGTAGCGAGAGTTCCTAACGGTATCTTCAAATAGGGTCCCTCGAATTGCACCCGGCGGGAGGTAGATGGGAACGTCAATCTTTACGTCTGCACCCGCGCTAAGATTTAGTTTGGGCCCCTTAACTAATGTCCTCTGCCAAATGTAAGACTTCTTTTGGTCATAAAGGACAACACTTTCACCATTGCTTGCCAAGAGTGCGCTCAATCCGATATTAACCGCAGAATTCGGTGGCAGGGAACTCTCGGTAACAATAAACCGTTGTTTAGTTGTAGTATCAATAAGAACAACTTGCGTTGTTCCATTAATCGTGTTCGCGAAAATTCCATTCTTCGCCAAAACAAATCTTCCATTTGCTGAAATCTGTGGAAGAGTTATCTTCTTTGCGGCAGCCTCCACATTTAAACTTGTTGTGAGCGACTTTTCCATATCTCGCAAGAAAAGATCATCTTCATTATCGATATCCGCGTCAATCAGATTGCTAGCCATTGAGGTGAATGCTACAAACTTCCCGTCCAGACTTATCGAAGCCTGCCCGCTACCACCATTCCCCTGCTCGCCGTTAGAGTGAACGCTAACGCGAGTAACGATCTGCGTGGATCGGTTCAACAAAAACACATCTGCGACATTATTGGTATCTCCTGAAACCAAAGCCGAGGAACCTGAAATAAAGACAACCTTCGAAAGATCGCCACTAAAGCTCGCATTCTCAATACTCGTACTTGAATACGGCAACTCTCGAAAAGCAGAATCAATCGGTTGAATTCGCTCAAGTGAATTGACGGACAGATTTCGCACAAACCAGTCGTCCCTCGTATTCACATCTTCAGGAGCCAAATTGTTCGCGCTCGAAATGAATGCCACGCTATCCCCGAGTTGACTCAAGATCGGCCTTCCCAATGATGGACCATTGGCTTGTCCCCCCGTGGGAGTTGTATTGACGCGAACCGTCGTGCTGTTCTTCAAATCGCGAATAAACGTGTCAGTGAATCCATTTGTATCATAATCAACAAGGTTGCTAGCGGCCGAATGAAATGCGACTACTGAACCATCGTAGCTCAGCGATGGATAAGAACTATCGCCGTCTGATTCCAAACCATCAGAACCGACACTCACCCGGCGTAGGATCCCAGTTGCCCGTTCCACCACAAAGATATCCGTTTTTCGATTTCGGTCACCTATGACCAAATTCGCTTGTGCCGACGCAAATGCTACGAACCTGCCGTCACCACTAATCGATACCGGCTGGATGGGGCTGAATTGATCAAGCGATTCGATTGGATACTCACTATTGGTAATGACAGAACCGTTCAAGCTGACAACAACGGCATACTGGCCATTCGGAACATCTTCGAATACGAAACTGCCCTGGCCATCCCCCTGATCAGCGCTCGAATTGCCCGTTCCAGTGACTGAGGCCAACTCTCCTGGATCATGAATACCGTTGTGATTTGCATCAAGAAACACAATGAAGCCAGATGGCCGATTCTCACTTAAATCCTTCTGAGAATCTCTGTCCGCATCCACATACACTTCCCCGGAGACTCGACTACCCACTGTCTCCACAGACCCGATATCGGGCGTCACTTTCCGGGCGCTGCCGTGTTGGTCCAGAGATATCCGCATCAACGGATTCCCCATCCTGTACATTCGACTGTTGACGCCACCAGAGTATGACTTCACGCCCGTCTCATTCGTAGTTTCAAGTAGATCCTTCCAAGATGCATAGACACTGTCGACGACAGTCGTTGGAAGAATCAGGGTTCGGGACGATGGTGTTAGTGCTGCTTCTACTTCAGGGAGGATGGACTCTTGAACGACTAAAGGTCCGGAAATTGTTTGTTCATAGCCGGAGAATTCGTCCGCACGGCTATTAAGGATGGTTGTGGAACGAACAACAACGCTTGCGTCTTGCAACACAAACTGCGTCATTGCACTAATCTCACGATTAGCGAGATCTACCTCGAGTAATGAACGTCCGCTCCGAGCAATGAAGCGACTACTAGATGAGAAAGGGCTAATGACAATCCCTTGCGGTCCATCATCCGTCGACGGAGATGAGATGCCGAGGGCCTCCGTGTAATTGAGATCCCGACTGAAGACAAAAATAGAAGCGTCAAACGCTACTCCCCTACTGGGTATATCTGCTGCAGTCGATGTAAAGGCGAGAAACTTGCCATCCATGCTCAAGGTGGCATTTCCGCTTTCCCCGCTACCTGGTATGCCACCTTGGGAAGAACTCACGAGTAGTGTTTTCTTTTCTTTGCCGTCATACAAGAAAACGTCCGGAAATGTATTGACATCATCCATAGCAATTTGGGCGGACATAGATTTAAATGCAACAAACCTTCCATCTCCGCTAATCGAAGTGCGATAGGAAGCACCCGACGTTATGCTTCCAGCATCTGAGACTTGACCGCCAGAGAACGATAGGGAAATCCGCTGGATCACGTCGCTACTCAGGTCTGCCCGGAATACATCACCAAGGCCATTCGTATCGCCATCAACAAGATTAGAGGAATCCGAAACGAAAGATACAAATCTCCCGTCGAATGAAATCGATGCATTCGATGAACTGAGATTCCCAGCAGTACCGTCTTGTGTCCTGCTGACCAATCGAAGAGTCCCGGTCGCAATGTCACATACAAAAACGTCCCGAGCAGAGTTACTGTCACCAACAACGTACCCCGAAAAAGTAGATTCTAACAAAAGCGACTTGCCATCGCCGCTCAAGGCAAACGGAAACGAGTTGATGTCGGACTGACTCGTGTTGCCGACAAGCAATCGTGTCAAAAGGTTCGACTTACGATCAAACACAAAAATGTCAGCGACACCATTTATGTCATTTGGTACTAAGTTGGTAGCCGTTGAACGAAATGCTATTACGTTGCCGTCAGCACTAATCGTAGGCAAAGAGCTATTACCGTTTGATTCAGAACCATCCCAGCCGGTAGAAATCCGCTTTCGAGCATTTGTCGTGCGATCATACACAAAAACATCGGATAAGTTGTTGGTGTCGCCAGGCACTTGAGTTCCAAGACTAGAAGCGTATGCGATGGTAGCACCGCTCTGGTCGCTCACGGGGCTAGAAACGCCCGAAAACACATTCTGCGAGTTATTTGAAAGAAGGGTTATGTTGCCAGACGAAAGGTTTATCTGATAGAGATCGTCGTATCCGTCTTTATCTTGCGAAGAAAGACTCTGATTCGTAATAGCAAATAGATTTTCACAATCACCGTCTATACTGAATGACCAGGGAACCCTTGCTAGACCCGAAATCGGGATTCGACTGGATGTTCCTGTTTTGACATCGTAAATAACTGCATCGTAGGTGTTTATTGTGGGCTTGGCAACAATATTATTAGACAGAGTTAGGTATACAATTTTCGAGGCGTCGGAGCTGATCCTAGGCTTTATGCTCTGCCCATTTCCCTGGGAACCATCTGCTGCCCGACTGATCAGCGTATTGACTCCCGTTGTTGCATCATAGAGATACACCGAAGCAATAGGGGTGGTGGTGCCTGGTACAAGATTAGTAGAAGAGGATGTGTACACAACCCATCGTCCATCGGAAGACAGGTCGATTTCACTGTTGCTATTAGAGAGTGGAGAGCCACTTTGATTATTTCCACTTGAGTTGGAATTAAGGGCATGGCTGACTAGGGTTGTCGTTTTCAGTTTTCGGTCACGGATAAAGACGTCTGTAACACGATTGTTATCACCCTGCACAAGATTACCTGCATCGCTCGTGAATAAAACAAATCTGCCATCGTCGCTTGTGAATGTTATGTTTGATCCGAGATTAGGATACATCTCTGTGCTCGATTGTACACCATCAAACGACACATCGATTTGTTCTACTAAGAAGGTCTCTAAGTCCAGGAAAAAGATGTTTGTTGTTCCTGGTGTATCTCCGGGCACAAGATTGGAAGCGTCGGAGAAAAAGGTTGCGAATTTGCCGTTTGAACTTATGGTCGAAGAGCCGAAAATGCCGTCGATCGGCTTCCCGTCAATACTTGTTCCAAGTCGGCGAGTCGTTCCGAGTTGACGATCGCGAAGATAGATCCCGTTCCGGTCCCGAGTCTTGAGTGAGTCGATGTTGGACCCGTCGCTTTCGAAAATGACATAGCGCCCATCTGCACTTATCGATTGTCGTGTAGCAAGGGAGTTTGAGTTGATCTTGCGCTCGTCGCTATTGACCGAGACTATTTCGCTTATTCCTGTGGAAAGGTCTAGAACAAAAACATCGGAGAAGTAGTCGGAATCGACCAATGAAGCGCCTCGATAGGAATAGACGGCATATCTCCCATCTCGTGAAGCTGCAGAATCAAAAAGGATGTCGTACCCAACGAAGGTTGGGATGTTCCTGACAGCATCTCCGGTTGCTTTTCCGAATGCCTGATTGTCCGCAAGCGTACTGTTGATGACTTGCGTGCGTCCCGGCATACTTGTCAGGAGTGCGCCGCCACCGAATTGATTGTTGTCGGGCAACAATCGCGAATCGGTGAAGTTATCCGATAGTGCGCTCGAATCAATTTTCGCCGTAGCTCCATTGGTAACGAACACACCGCCACCACCGATCGCTTGGTTGCTGTCGACGGTCGAACGATAGACGTTGAGGTTGCCGTTCCAGTGCGCGATGCCACCGCCGAGTGACACTGGGCCGCCCATCGCTTCGTTGTTCTTGATCGTGACGAGGTCCAAGGACAGGTTGCCCGAGTTGAGGATCGCGCCGCCGGAGTGGTTGGTGGGCGCTTTGCCGCCGGTGAGTGTGAGGCCGGTGATCGAGACGGTGGCGCCGGCGTAGACCTTCAGCACGCGATCAATGCCTGCGGCGTCGATGGTGGTGCGGTTTACGCCCAGGCCGACCAGCGTAATGTTGCCTTGCAGGTCGAGGTCTCCGCTGGAGGCGTTCGACCATTGCAAGCCGGTCGGCGCATCGTAGCCTGAGCCAGGTGGTGGTACGGGGTAATTCACGCCGGCATCAATCACCGATGCGATCGTCAGTGGATAAGTGCCGGTCTGCAAGAAGATCTTGACCGGCTGAGGTTTGAGCGCGTTGGCTTCCTGGATCGCGGCTCGCAAACTGGTGCGGCCGGCGGAGTCTCTTGCTTGGCCGTTGCCGACGCTTGCGTCGACCGTGTCAAGGAACGTGTCGACGTAGAAGATACCGGCGGCAGCGATCTTCACCTGGAAACTACCGAATGCCGTTTCACGGGAAGCAAGTCCCGACAACGATCGCGCAGCATCGGACTTCGCCGTGATGAGGTAGTTGCCGTAGTCTTCTGCATCCCAGGTGCCACCGACGGCATTGAGGCGATAGATCGCCGTAACTTCGGTCTTGCTAGGATTCTCGGTCGAGGAAACGAACGTCGTGGTGAGCGTCTCATCGAGTGCCGCCTGACGAGTTACCAAGAGATCGTTGTTCCCCAGGCTGGCCTTATCCACCCCGAGTCGATTCTTGTACTTCACGGTAATCAGTTGCTCAGTACCACCAGCGGTGGTTATGTTGGCCGCGCTGAAGAGTTGTACCGTGGGAGCGAATACGTCGGCAGCCAAGCTCCTGTTGGCATTGAGCCGTCGGCTGGTGCTGATCTGGGAACCAAGTGCGGGAAGGATGTCCCCCTGCTCTAGCAGCGCGCGGCGAATCTCTGCCACACTTGCTTCCGGTTGCAACGACCAGACCAAGGCTGCCGATCCGCTGACGTGAGGGGTCGCCATGCTCGTGCCATTGGCTTCGCCGTAACGGCCGCCCGGTAACGTGCTGCGAATGCCGACTCCCGGTGCGACAATGTCGACGCTACGCAATCCGTAGTTCGAGAAACCGGCTAACCGGTCATTGCCATCGCTGGCTCCGACCGCGATCACGTTGTCCAGTTCGTAACTGGCGGGATAGAACGGTGTGCGATCGTTGTCGACTCCTTGACCGAGGATGTTCCCATTGCCCGCTGCCGCGACGAACAAGATCCCTGCGTTGCCACTCGCTTCGATCGTATTCTTCAGCGCGATGTTAGAACCGCCAGGTTGGCCCCAACTATTATTAAGAACTCGAACATTGGTATTGAACTGAGTTCGCATCATGGTCGCGTAATTGACCGCAGCGATGGCCGAGGCCGTGTCCCCTTGATTGTTCTCATCCAGGAACTTCAACGCCATGATCGAGCTGCGCCAATTGATGCCGGTTACTCCCCGCGCGTTATTACCAATCGCTCCGATCGTTCCGGCCACGTGCGTGCCGTGCCCTAACACATCCGATGGGTTGTTGGGAGCAAAAGTCTCGCTCGAATCGGTTCGGAAATTCCAGCCAAAAAAGTCATCGGTAAAACCGTTGCCGTCGGTGTCGCGACCATCCGCCCACAAGGGATCGTCGAGCAAATCGATTGCATCAATATAGCCGTTTGCGTTCAAGTCTCGGACTTGGGCTGCGTTGGCCGTGTTATTGAGATCGTAAAATGTGAACAAGCTGTCGCTATCGGTGTCAGTCAAGGCAGATCGCTTTGCAACCGGGATTTCTCCTTGGTTGAGCCAAATGTTGAGGTACAAATCCGGATGAGTCGCATCGATACCTGAGTCGACCACACCGACGATGACCGAAGGACTGCCGCGCGTGGTATCCCAAGCTTCCGGCGCATCGATATCCGCATCGCTAGTCGCACCGAATTGCCCCACATTGTTGAGGCCAGTCATGTTTCCAAAGTCGGAATCGTTCGGTAGGACTTGTCCGCCGACTTTGTCGTTGGCGGCAAACGAAGCGACACGCGAGTTGGTAGCCAAGGATGTTTCGACCTCAGCGGCGCTCCTAGATAAAGTATGGACATGCAAGAGGCCAGGCAAACCAAGTCCGGCGACGATCTGGAACTCAATATTGTTTTGATTGAGAAGCGCTTTGGCTTGTTCGATCGAGGCAAGCGACTGAGTCGCTTCGGATGTTAAGCGAACGATCCAGTCATTACGCTGATAAAGCCTGGGACCGACAAATTCAGAGAACCACTCATCGGTTGGTGCGCCAGCGGCAACTGCGGCCGCTTGAAGAGTTTCGTGGTTCCAACGAGCGTACCAAGCGGCAGCAGGCTGTTGGTAATCCAGTTGCAAATCGGCAGCCAACAATCTTCGAGCTTCCAATTGCTCAAGGATCGGTGCAAATTGAATATGGCGACGGTTTTGATGATTCAGGCGGTGGTTGGCTCGGCGATTTTGTGAAGGCATGTCTGAACTGGCAAAAATGGCATTGGGGGGAAACAAAACCTGGGCGCGTACCTACCCAGCGGAGATTCTAAATTGGATCCTCCTTGAAGTCTCACCGATCGGAGATTTCACGGAGCAAACAGTTCCAGAATCTGACGGTAGTTGAAAGGCGATATTATGAAGGAAAACGAACAAAGAATCTTCCGTTTTTATTAAAATCGGCAAATTGTCTAAGCGGTATATACCAGACCTTGCTAACCTACTGACGCAAGCCATAAAC
>CANHVO010000305.1 GCA_947463915.1 Planctomycetaceae bacterium | reverse complement strand
CGGTCATGCGATCAAATTGCTCTGCGATTTTGTCGTGCAATGTTCCTGCGGCAGCAATCTTCATCAATTCCTCGTCAGGAGGTGCACCCCAAAGAAGATAGCTAAGTCGACTTGCGAGGGCATAGTCGTCGATTCGTGAGACCAACGCGGAATCGACATCTTCGCTCTTTGTGATAGAAGAACTAGGTAGCTCCACACGATAGAGGAATCGTGGCGAAGCCAAAACCAATTGCAATGCTGCGGCAGCCCCATTCTCATAACGCTTGCCCGGTTCATTGGCGATTCGCATGCCGATATCACACAGACGATCTAGCGACGGCTCATCGATAGGGCGTCGGAAAGCTTGATTGGCGAAGCGACGAACGATCACTTTCATGTGTTCGCGAACTGAGGCCGCGAATTCTGGACTAGCAGCCGTTGCGGATTCGTTTGCAACAGGAGGTGGACCATTGAAGAAGACTTTCCTTGCGGGCTCACGATACTCGAGCTTTGCACCTTCCAATGGCCCAACGAATGTAGTACGCCTAAGCGAAAAATCGTAGCGCAGATTCTTTGGGTCGTCTACATTTGTTTTGGTGTCAGCGTTGAGAGATTGAAAGTCGAGGACGAGATAGATGTCCTCAGATTGCAATTCCACTTCGCCACTGAGAATTCCGTCTGGTCCGGTTGCGAAATTAGCTTGCTGCTGGTCCAGCGTTTTGGATTCTCCGTTGGCATTAACGATCGAAAGAGTGATCTTGGCATCCTGAGATGTCGTCGTCCAAGCGTTCTCGAGGTGCCATTGTACGGAAAGCTTATAACGCCCCGGCTTGGGGACTTTTTTCTTGAAGTGGAGGTTTACGGTCTCGTCAAACTTGATTTGGCGAGAGGGAGTTCCATCGATGGCATTGCGTTTCCAGTGATCCGACCAAAAGGAAACTTCAGGTGGCGTTGGTCCTTCGAGTGGCGCGAACTTGGAAACAATGTCTGCGGCTGCTGCTAAATACTTTTCGAGTAAGACTGGCGACAGAGTCAAAGACTCGCCCACGGTATCAAATCCGTAGCCTGTATCATCGGCGGGGAACTCTTCGTTTACTTTGAAGTCGACATCGGTCAGCGCTTTGATGGTTTCTCGATATTCGCTTCGGTTTAACCGTCTCAGGACGATATGGCCAGGGTCGATTTTTTTAGGGTCGAGTTGGAAAATGTCCTGTTGGATCCAATGGATCCAAGCCGAGCGTTCCTCGACCGATGGCGCCTCAGCTTCGGCGGGGGGCATGGTTTGGGCCCGAATGTTTTTCCAAACGGTTTCCCATTTGGCTTGCGTATCGGCACCATATCCGCCGGACGCTAACTTCTCGAAATCGAAGCCTCCTTCAGCAGCCCCATGTGCATGGCAGTCAAAACAGTGTTTTTCAAAGCGTGCCTGAGTCGCCTTTGCCAGCTCGTCTGCTGGGCATGGGGGTGGGAGTGACAACGAAAATTGGATTGTCAAAGTGACAATCGCCATCCACTGGAGAGTGCTAGGTATAGTTTTGGTCAAGGAAGGTACGTTTAGTCTGATCGAGTTTTTTGAATGAGTGTGGACAATGTCATTCGCGTAACTGGGGGTGGAAAGGAAAAGTATTAGATTAAGTTTCATAACTCACGCCCTTTCCAAGCCCCGCCCAGCCTAAAGATGACGAATTCATTATACTTGGTCTTTCAAGCTTGTGAAAAGCCATTCGGAAATGGGGAACACAAGCATCTCGTGTGAGGAAAAAACAGGTAACATGCCCGAAAGCGAATTACCGAACAAAGAATTGTTTGACGTAACCTCGGACGCTGTGTTCGTCATCGAAATCGAGGAGCCGAATCAAGGTCGGATTCTCGATGCCAACAATGCAGCGGCGATCATGCATGGTTACACGCGTGAGGAACTGCTCACAATGCGAATTGGGGAGCTCGACACACCAGAGGGTGCCTCGCATGTTTCCGAGCGCTTAAAGCGTTTGAGGAGCGAGAAGTCGCTTCGCTTTGAAGTGGAGCATTTGCGGAAAGATGGAACGCAGTTTTGGGTTGAAGTGACAGCTGGATTGGTGAATGTCCATGGCCGCCCCTGTGTCGTTTCGTTTAATCGCGATATCTCCGAACGCATTCTGGCCCAGACGGCTCTACGGGAAAATGAGGAACGGTGGAAGTTTGCCATTGAGGGTTCGGGGGTAGGGCTGTGGGACTGCAATATACCAGTTGGCGTCACCTACTTTTCAAGTCGATGGAAAGAAATTTTGGGCTATGACGAAACCGAGTTGAGTACCGATGTTTCCGAGTGGGAGAAACGCGTCCACCCTGAAGACTGGCCCCGCGTTATTGCATCCGTTCACAGGCACTTAGAAGGTGCGAGCAAGTACTATCAAAGCGAGCACCGGGTCTACTGCAAAGATGGAAGTATCAAGTGGGTACTCGATCGAGGACTCGTTGTTCGACGTGATGGAAACGGTAATCCGCTAAGGATGATTGGAACCTACTCGGACATCACAGAACGAAAACAGGCAGAGAGAAGACTGGTCGAAAGCGAAGAGCGGTATCGAACTCTTGTCGAGTGGACTTCCGAGGCTGTTTTAGTGCACCGCGGAGCAGAAGTGCTCTTTGCAAATCCTGCGGCTGTCAGATTGTTCGGCGCATCGGGACTTGAAGACTTGGTTGGATACTCCACGGATCAATTGATTCATGCGGACTTCCGAAGTCTGGCGCTCCAGCGACAAGCGAACATCTTCAATAGGATGGAAGAACCGATGGTCGAAGAGCGATTGCTCAGGCTCGATGGTTCGTCGATCGAAGTGGAGATACGAAGCTCCAGAATCGGTTTCGATGGCTTGCCCGCAATTCACACGTCCATTCGCGATGTTTCGGTGCGGATTGAAAACGAACGTGCCCTGCGCGAAAGCGAAACACAATTGAAGTACGCGTTGGAGGCGACTCGCGACGGCCTCTGGGACTGGAACATCACGACCGACTCACTTCATTTGAGTACGCAATGGGCGAGGCTTCTCGGTTACAACCTGGATGAATTTCCGCACGAAGTAAGCTTCTTTTTTCATGTGTTGCACCCGGAGGACCATCCAAGATTAAGGCACTCCCTTGAGGAGCATTTTGCCGGCCGAACGCCTGTCAAGCAAAATGAGGTGCGACTACGCACGAAGTCAGGCGAATATCGTTGGTTCCTAGACCGTGGCAAAGTTGTTGCTCGCGATAGCGATGGGCGCCCAACTCGCATGATTGGCACGATCACCGACATCACTGAGCTCCGTGAATCTCAACTTAGAGCAGAAGCGGCGAGTCGGAGCAAAAGCGAATTCTTAGCTAACATGAGCCATGAAATCCGAACCCCGTTGACGGCGATATTAGGCTTTGCAGATCTGTTGCTCGACGAAAGAGTCGGCGAGGTCGCAATGGAGCAGAGAATTGCGACTGTCGAAACAATCAAGAACGCAGGTTCCCATTTATTGACGATCATTAACGATATCTTGGACTTGTCCAAAATCGAAGCTGATAAGATGGCGATCGAGTGCATTGAAACGCCACTGGTCGAAATCGTACGTGAAGTTGTAAGCTTGATGCGGCCACGAGCCATCGGAAAAGGGGTGATCGTCGAGGCAAAATTGACAACTCCTATTCCAGAGCGAGCACTTACCGATCCAACACGCTTTCGGCAGGTCTTGATGAACTTAATTGGGAACGCAATCAAGTTCACTGAAGCTGGAGCTATTGTCATCGCAGCTGGTGCGCAACTTAGTGACTCTCAGGTTTGGCTTACCGTCGACATAGATGATACCGGCATCGGCATGTCGAAGGACCAGGCCAAGAAGCTCTTCTTGCCATTCGGCCAAGCTGATGCCACGGTAACGCGTATCCATGGAGGTACCGGACTTGGGCTGACCATCAGTCGCCGATTGGCTAACTTGATGGGCGGTGACGTCGAGCTGGTCCGAACGGAAGTTGGCAAAGGCTCCTGCTTTCGACTAAGAATCCCCATCGTGGCAGTCGAAGGGGCGGTCATGATTCATCGAATAGACGAAACGCTAAAGTGGCCACCGAGTGCTTCGAGCGGTGTGCCAATTTCCCTTTTCGGGCGTATCCTTCTCGCAGAAGACGGAATCGATAACCAACGTCTCATCGCCTTTCATTTGAACAAGGCCGGTGCCAAAGTTGATATTGCCGACAATGGCCGTATCGCGTTGGAAATGCTCGAGAAATTGGAAGCGACTGGCGAGCAGTATGACCTGTTGGTAACGGACGTGCAAATGCCTGAAATGGACGGGTATGCACTCGCTCGCGAGCTACGCCAGCGAGGATATCGGATTCCTATCATAGCCCTTACCGCGCACGCCATGACCGACGACCGACAGCGTTGCTTAGATGCTGGTTGTAATGCTTATCAAAGCAAACCAATCGACAAATTGCAGTTGCTCTCGACCTGTGCCGAATGGCTTCGAAGGACTGGCTAGTAGGGAGAGCGGTAGAATGAAAACTACCTTAGCACGACGCGCAAGCTAGTGAATTGGGTCGGAAATTCACTAGCTTGCGCGTCGGTCTAATTAGGATGGACTTGCCGCTCGCATCGATTCTGTTTTGGAGCAAAAGCATGGCCGTGGTCAAAGACTTCCAACCCGCAGTACGTAGATACCTCGAACAGTTGGAACTAGAACTAAAGAAGATCGCAGGCGTAGTTCCTGAAGACGCCTTATGCGACGCTCGGGAATTTCTCATCGGGGATGTCGAGGCGTTAGAACGTTCTGGCAAGCCGCCATCGGAGAGGGAGCATTTTCAATGGATTATCGAAAATTTTGGTGCACCTGAGGTTGTCGCACAACAATATGCGGATCATGCAAATCCGTTTCCGGCTAAGCACGGGTTTGCGCCGGGTTGGAGAATCTGTTGCACGAAATGCGGACGAAGCTCGCCTCTCGCTTCGGTCGGCGCCATTCGCATTGGTGCCAAGTCGTGGCATAAGTACCAACTCGCTTTTTGTCGCGGCTGCAATCGGGTGCGATTTGCTCGCATCATTCAGGACATGGAAAAGGCGAACTTGACTGAGCAACTCGGCCTCGAGCGGTTACCCGACCAAATGCGATCCACCATGCATCGTCCCATCATGACCATCGTAGGCATATTAGGCGCGATTGCAGCGACCATTTTCCTTGTCGCGGCAATCGTCCTGACGATTATCTTCTTTGCTTCTCAGGCGTTTGCGCAAGAATCGAAAGCCAGCACCGAAGCCATCGGACGCTTAAGGCAATCGATCAAGGTGGACTATTGGTATGCGGAGGTGCACCTTCCCACTTCGTAGGGCAATCCATTACGTTTAGGACGCCAAGCATGTTGCTAACATGGGGCACAAGGCCCTATTTCACTCTGGGGCGAACGGCTAATTGAATAAGACCAGATTGCGATGTGCGTCGCTGCTACAGCAGGCTGTCCAGCAGCAACCGCAGCTTTCGCAACTCTTGACGCATGTCCATGCCTTCCATTGGGGTCATGTCGACGCTGAGAGCTTGATCGTATCCGACGCCCTGCAAAAGAGTGATAATGCGACCGTATTCGATTTCACCTTGGCCGACACGCACTTGCAATTGGTCCTTTTTCGAGTCTCTCAATTGAACGTGATACACGTACTTGAGCAGCTTTTCGTAGTTTTTATTTCGATTGTTGCTGCACAAATAGTGGCTCGGGTCCAGTGTCAGGCCAATACCAGGTACATAATCGCAGAGATTTTTTACGGTATCTGGATCTTCGCTCAACCGACCAATTTGGCTCTTGAGGCCAATTCGAACGCCGCGGTCGCTGGCAATTCCGACCAATTTTTGCAGGTGCTCGACCTCTTGGTTAAAAGGGGTACCATGCTCACCGCTTGGAATCGTTAACGAAACCACCTTGGTGGCTTTGGCGAGATCGCAGATTTTCGCAAATCGTTCGTAGTAGACGTCCCCCTCTGCGGCGATCCTGACGGTATAACTGCAAATATCCAGTCGATGCGTGTCGCGCACTAAGCGCAAACATTCGTCGTAATCCTCCACGATTCTGGCGGGAGGCATTTGTGTTCCAAGGTCGTCAAATACGATTTCGACGCAAGTGAATTCCAGGTCGCTAAGTACCTCAATCACATCGGGGAACGGAAGATTCGGGAAACAATCAGTTGATGCGGCAACAAACACGACGTAAAGCACTCCTTTGGATTAGTTAACTTTTGGAATAGTCAACTTTGAGCACCCATTATCCGTGGGAATGGCAACCTGACAACCTCGCTTTCAAAACATGTCATCAATTGATCCAATTCAAACCGCTTTGAGCCGATTGGGAGCCAGCGCTCAGTCGCCTCCTCCAAACGAAAAAGCCGCGCCGCAGAGTGCTCCACCGTTGGAAGTTGGGACCCCTTTGCAGTTTATTCCTGGGATTGGGCCACAAAGAGTCGAGCTTTTTCACAAATTAGGCGTTCGCCGGGCAATCGACTTACTCTTTTTGTTCCCGCGAAGCTATCAGGATATTGCCCCCTTTCAGTCCATTACTGAGCTCGAACCGGGGATTCGGGCAAGTGTCGTAGGCCAAATCGTGGACATGGATCAGCGTGTCAGCTTTGAAGGACGAAGCAGCGTTGGCGTGCTTTTGGCGGTCGATGGCGGCGGTTATGTGCGCTGCGTTTGGTACAACCAGCCCTTCCGAAGGCAACAATTCCTCATGGGAATGCGAGTTATCGCGACCGGAATCGCCAAGTCGACGGGCATCTCATTTGAAATGCGGCATCCAGAAACGACCATTCTGGCTGCAGACCAACCGCTGCCTGAGGCCAAGCCGATTCCGGTCTATCCGCTGACCGAGGGACTCCAACAGCGGCACGTCGCAAGCGCCGTCGCCGCTGTTTTGGAGAACCTTACAGATGCCATTGACGAGGCCTTGCCGGAATCGATCCGTCTAGCCGCTAACTTGCCCGTGGATTTTGTGGCTAGCGAAAAACTCGGAGGACCTGAAGCGAAATCCTTTCCTCCGCTCCTGGGCATCGCTCAGGCCCTCCGGTCCATCCATCAACCCAAAACGGTCGAAGAAGCAAACGACGCGAGGCATCGCTTCATTTTCCAGGAGCTCTTTGTCTATCAACTCGCCCTGGCCATGCGCCGCCATCGATTGCAACACGACAAACCAGCTCCGAAGATCGCTGCCACTCCGATGATCCATGCCCGCATCTTGAAGCGATTTGGATTTGAACTGACCCGCGATCAGCTGCAGGCGATTGAAGACGTCCGAACGGACATGGCTCAAGATGTGCCGATGAACCGGCTTATTCAAGGTGACGTCGGCAGCGGAAAGACGGTCATCGCCCAATACGCTATGCTCAATGCAGTCGCGAGCAAACAGCAAGCGGCATTGATGGCACCGACAGAGCTGCTAGCTCGGCAACACTTCACTCGGCTTAGACAGCAATTGGCCGGCAGCCAAGTCATGATCGAATTGCTGGTTGGCTCTATCACTCAACGTGAACGGACCGAGTTGTTGCAACGCATCGCTATCGGAACCGTCGACCTCGTCGTTGGCACCCAAGCGTTGCTGAGTGAACAAGTTCAATTCGAATCATTGGGACTGGTTGTCATCGATGAACAACATAAATTTGGTGTGCAACAGCGTGCCAATTTACGAGAGTCTCGAATGGTGCCTCACTATTTAGTGCTATCCGCAACTCCGATCCCTCGAACGATTGCCATGACTATCTTTGGTGACCTGGACGTTTCCGTTTTGCGAGACAAACCACCTGGTCGAGCTACCGTGCATACATATTTAGGTAGCACCGCGCAACAAGCCAAGTGGTGGGAGTTCGTGGTCAAGCAGGTCCAAAGCGGTCGCCAAGCTTATGTCGTCACCCCAAGAGTCGAATCCGATGCCGAAGCCGAGATCGTCGGTGCCGAGCAAGTCTACCAACAATTGACTACTGGCCCACTTGCGGGACTTCGAATCGAGTTGCTTCATGGCCGGATGGACGGGAGCGAGAAGCAGGCCAAGCTCGATGCGTTTACCTCCGGCAAAACGCAAGTGCTCGTCGCTACCACCGTGATCGAAGTTGGTATCGACGTGCCGAATGCGACCGTCATGACGATTTTGGACGCGGACCGAATGGGCCTGGCCCAACTGCATCAGTTACGAGGTCGCATATCACGAGGTAGTTTTCCAGGCTACGTTTGCGTGTTTGCTAAACCAGGAGTTGCACCGGAGGAGAATGCGAGGCTTAGCGTATTGGCCTCGACCGACGACGGCTTCCGGTTGGCGGAGCAAGATTTGCAAATGCGTGGGCCAGGCGACTTGCTCGGCACAAAACAGATCGGACTGCCACCTTTGAGAATTGCTGATCTAGTAAGGGACTCGGAAGTCCTCATTTTCGCAAGAAGAATTGCGCAGAAAATTGTCGAGCAAGATCCCAATCTTGAGTTAGCCGAACACGCCAAGCTCAAACGCCAAGTGACGCTCAAACACGGGGCAGTGGTGTCGCTCGGTGACGTTGGGTAAATAGGAAAACCACTTACCACGCTGTAAAGCATGTCAGGACGGCTGGGGCTTGCCCCTCCGTTCGCAGCTTTGGAGTTCTAGATTCACGCCGACCGACCGTGGGCGTTGTTGATTTAAGGGGTTTGCCGCACGGCAAAGTTCCTATCACAACCCGAAGCGTAAGCGAGGGGCACGGCCCCCCTCGCTCACGCTTCGGGTTAGGATTAGATCAACAAGCCCCGCGTACATCCGGGTTCGTCGCACAGTGTAGAGCGATTGTCTCAATCGCTCGGCGGGCACTT
>CANHVO010000304.1 GCA_947463915.1 Planctomycetaceae bacterium | reverse complement strand
GATAGAATCGCGTTGTCGAACATCCATGCCGGGACGATCGGATCATGTTTGTCGATCAAGATTGTCGTTGGGACCTGGATTTGATCGAGCCATGCTGCGGACGAGCCAGCGATGTAGTACTCTTCGGCATTTCGGAAGCCGGCCAAGGGGGCAGTGACGGTTTCGTCGAACTTTCGAATGGTTTCAAAAGAAGCCGATTGCAATTGCGCGGCCCATTGAGGCCATATCGCAGCCCGTTTGGCCGCTTGTTTGCGAAGCGAGCGCATGAAGTAGTTAGCGTAATGCCGATAAAGGCCCTTCTCCATGTGTGTCGAGCAGTCCGACAATCGGATGGGTGGCGCGACGGAGACAGCTTGCAGGATGCTGAGTTCCCGATCCCCTTCACCGGTATCGATCTGCTCATGTTTTGCAGCGAGCAATTTTAGGAGGATATTGCCTCCGAGGGAAACGCCGGAGATTCGCCATCTTCGAATTCCTTGCGAGTCTCGCAATTGCATGAGCATTTGCCATACTTCCTCGAAGCAGGCTCCGTGCGGCGGAAGCGGTGTAAATCGTCCGGAGGGCCCGGCGCCAGGAAGGTCTGCGCGAAAGACGCGAATCCCTCGAGAAAGCAACCACTGAGCGGTGGTAGTCATGTATGTGCCCGCGTGGGAAGAGCCTAGGCCGTGTAGGAGAAGGACTGCTTCGTCACTATGATAGGGGGCTGGCCTCAGTGGTCGGTTTTCATAAACGAGACTGTAGCCTTCGTTGCCCAAAAGAATCTTGTGTTCAATCGTTGGCGGAAGCGGTGGCTTAGGCTTGTAAAATCCGGTGAGGATGGTTTGAATATGTCCGTTGCGTAAGTACCAAGGCGGACGAAATTGTTCGGGCTGTATCAGCATCAATCTAGCTCTCGTCCTTTTTTCCAATGCACAATACCGTGCAGAATATTCAAAATGACTTTGTTGGCAGTCGGAACCATCGCGTTCGATTCGATCGAAACCCCTACGGATTCTCGCCATCGAATTCTCGGCGGCAGCGCAACCTACTTTGGGTACGCTGCAAGCTTCTTCACGCCTGTTCGTTTGGTAGGCATCGTAGGCAAAGATTGGCCAGATCGCTACTCTCAATTGCTTGCGGACCGAGGAATTGACCTCTCCGGGGTTGTGCGAGATGAAGCCAAAAACTCGTATTTTTGGCACGGGCGGTACACGCCAGATTTTCAAGATCGCGAAACGCTAGCCTGCGAAGTGCAGGGATTTGATCAATTTGTTCCGAAGTTACCGGACCATTTTCGCGATAGCCGCTTTGTTTTCCTCGGTGCGGCTTCCCCGTCGGTTCAGTTGAGAACGCTGGAGCAATGCAACAGCCCAGAGTTCGTGTTTGCGGATACGGTTGACATGTGGATCGAAAGGTCATCGGGCGAGTTAACGACGCTGCTACAAAGGTTGAATTGTCTTTTGATCAACGATTCGGAAGCTCGTCAATTCACCGGGCACCGGGATTTGATTCAAGCGGGCAAAGCGATTCAGCAAATGGGCCCAAAAATGGTGATCATCAAAAAAGGTGAGCATGGCTGCTTGCTCTTTCACGAAGATACGGTTTCCCCGTGTCCGGCATATCCAACCGACAAAATGATCGATCCTACCGGGGCTGGCGACAGTTTTGCGGGCGGTATACTTGGATACTTAGTAAATCGACCGACGATCGACCGGCGAACGATGATCGATGCGATACACTATGGCACCGTGGTCGCCAGCTATACCGTCGCGGGATTTTCGCTGGAGGGAATTCAATCGATTGGGTTGGCCGAAATAGATGATCGCCGTAGTGAATTTCGAAGAATGCTGTTGGTAGAATAGCTAAGTCGGTTCACGGAAAGGTCCTTCAACGAAGCAACGTTTCGATGAAAATTCGTTTAACAGTCAATGGAGCGCTGTTGCGAAATACGAACTTTACGTCGGTACATTTTCTTTTTTAATTGCGTGCATTAATCCCGGAAAACCCAATGTCTGCACAATCCGAATACGATCCAAAAGTAGAAAATCGAGCGGCGTTCAAGCTTGGGTTGACGGTCCTTTGGTTCGTAATCGTCAGTGCGATGTTGCTTGGTATCAACACGTGGATGATTTATTCGCTTTCTCAAGCGATAGGAAAATTACTACCGAATCTAGCCGGCATTACTATCATGATCCAGCTGTTGATCTTTATTGGTCCAATGGTGCTGCTGTATTTGGAGTGGTTTGCTTGGGACGTGATTTTTGCTCAAGCTTACGCGCTGTTGCTTCGCTTTTGGCGGCGCCGCAATACTGCGTAGCCAAGCACATCCGCTATTGTTTTTCATTTCCATTGTCCGATGGGCGAGCACCATTTCATCGTGCACGAGCAAGAAATCTTTCCTGAAATGTGGGTAAAGATGCGGCTATCGCCCGCGGCTCAATGTTCTGCCTGCACTATTGGCAGGGTGAGTTGTTTTACTTGAAGACATCCGATGTGCTTATCGTCCTACTGTTCTAATTCGGCGGGGCGATTACGATACTGTTTGCGCTCGTAGTGGAAGTTGTTAAACTTCCTAGAGGTTAAGGCCATTCAGGAACTCTTACGAGATTCCTCTACATGCTTAGACGAGCGGCAGGCGGAAAACTACCGTAGCTGGATTCGCCAGAATTCAGAACCTAATGAATTCTGGCGAATCCAGCTACGAATCGTGGTAGGTTCTCGCCGCCCGCTCGCCTAACTCAACGCCAATTGGGTTTGCACCGCCGAACTTGGCCGCTGCAAGCATGCTAGCGATACACTCCTAAACATTCGAAATCCGGAAAACAAATATGCTTCGAAGCCAATTGATTCATCCTGCCATTTCACGAATTTTAGCCGAAGCGGGACATCACGCGACGATTCTGATCGCCGATGGAAACTATCCTGCGTCAAGCAAACGAGGACCGAGGAGCGAGCTGGTCTCGCTGAATTTGATGCCGGGGCTTGTTACATGCAATCAAGTTCTCGAAGCGATCTTGTCGGCAGTCTCGGTGGAAGCGATTCAGACGATGATGACCGAAACAAGTGGGCCATACGCATTGGATGGTGATCCACCTGTTTGGGCCGATTATCGAGAAACCATTCGAAAAGCGAACATCGACGTCGCGTTGGAACCGATCGAAAAGTGGGAGTTCTACAATCGAGTTTCCACCGTCGATCATGTTCTAACCGTTCAAACCGGGGACACACAGCGATACGCCAACATTCTCCTGACCGTTGGTGTTCGCATGTTTTGAGGATTCGTAGCTGGATTCGTGAGAATTCGTAGCTGGATTCGTGAGAATTCAGCCGGTTCCAAGTTCTTAGGCGAGTGGCGGGCGAGATCATTCCACAACGGGTAGCTGGATTGGCCAGAATTCAGAACGTACTGAATTCTGGCCAATCCAGTTTCTTTTTTTCATTCCGCCCCTCGTGGCAAAAAGCGGTCACCGGCTTGCATGCTCCCGGCTTGGAGAGCACAATGGCGGGTTCCCCGCCTAGTTCCCTACCGTCGTGGCCAATCCATCCAGCCACGCTTCCCGAGATACTTCACAAGAATCTTTTTGGAATACCAATGACTATCATGCCGCGACTCTTTGCATGTTGTTTCACTTTCTGTTTTCTGGGCATGTTCACTGTCGCAAGTGGATCGGAGCCAATACTCAAGCTAAAGCAAGGGGACCGCATAAGCTATATCGGTAACACGTTCGCTGACCGAATGCAGCATGCAGCTTGGTTGGAAACCTATATTTATGCAGCCCACCCGGACTTGAATTTAACCGTTCGCAACCTTGGGTTCTCCGGCGACGAGATTAAATTGAGACCTCGCGAAGACAATTTCGGGTCAGCTGACGAATGGCTGTCAAAGACCAAAAGCAATGTGGTCTTTGCTTTCTTTGGGTACAACGAAGCGTTACGGGGCCCTGCAGGCTTAGAGGGTTTCAAGAAAGACCTCGTGGAATCCATCGATGGGATGTTAGCACAGAAGTATGATGGAACCTCTCCTCCACAGCTGGTTTTTTTCTCACCTATCGCTCACGAAAATCTAAAGAGTCCGCACCTTCCGGACGGTACTGCGAACAATGCAAATCTAGAACTCTACAGCAAAGCCATGGCGGACATTTGCAAAGCGAAGAGCGTTCTTTTTGTCGACTTGTTTTCGGCAACCAAGAAACTCTATGGGGCCGCCGCCAAACCGCTGACACTAAACGGCATTCACTTGCTTGATCATGGTGATCGGGCTGTTGCCGATGTTATCGTCAAACAATTATTCGGAATTGAAAAACAGACCAAGGACGAGAAGGAACTGGAGCGATTGCGACAGTCGATTCTGGACAAGAATTACTATTGGTTCAGTCGCTATCGCGTTGTCGACGGCTACAACGTCTTCGGCGGTCGCTCGAAACTCGCTTGGTTCGGCCAATCGAATGCGGACGTGATGATGCGAGAGATGGAGATGTTTGACGTAATGACCGCCAATCGGGATGTGCGTGTATGGGCAGTCTCCAAAGGCAGCGACCATCACGTTGTAGACAACAACCTTCCGCCAGCACTTGAGGTAAAGACCAACATCCCGGGCAAACTCGAAGATGGCAAACACGAGTACATCGATGGCAAAGAAGCCATTTCGAAGATGAAGATCGCCGAGGGCATGCAAGTCAATTTGTTTGCCGACGAAAAAATGTTTCCAGAAGTGGTCAATCCAGTGCAGATGGCCGTCGATCCAGATGGTGTGTTGTACGCCTCGGTTTGGCCTTCGTATCCTCACTGGAATCCTACCGAGCCACGAAAGGATCGCATTATCTCTCTGCCGGACGACAATGGGGACGGTGTTGCTGATCGTTGTGTGATCTTTGCTGATGAACTTAATAGTGTTACGGGATTTGAATTCTGGGGAGGTGGGATGCTTGTCGCTGCCCTGCCGGAACTTTGGTTCCTCAAGGACACCGATGGTGACGGCAAAGCGGATTTTAAGGTGCGAATGCTGCAGGGGCTCTCAAGTGCGGACTCGCACCATTCCGCCAACGCGATGTTGATCGGTCCAGATGGGTGGCTTTATTGGTCACGTGGGATTTTTAATGTGGCCGCCATGGAAACACCTACCAAAACGTACCGATCTGCCGAAAGCGGTGTCCATCGATTCAATCCCCGAACCTTTGAAATGGAGTTTCACTTCCCAATCGGTCCAAATCCGCACGGCGACGTCTTCGATCAATGGGGGTACCAGTTTGCAAACGATGGAACCGGGGGATCAGGTTCATACGTGAACATTGGTAAGGGTGTTGGCAACAAACCTTGGTTCAAAATGCGTGTCCGGCCAGTGGCAGCCACGGGCATACTCTCGAGTAGCCAGTTCCCGGAAAAGAACCAAGGTAATTTTTTGATCTGCAATTGCATCGGTTTCTTGGGAGTGTTGCAACACGAAATCAAATACAACGGAGCGCAGATTACGGCCGAAGAGATCGAGCCGGTCTTGGTTTCCAGCGATCCAAACTTCCGGCCAACCGATGTGGAGATTGGTGGCGACGGCGCCCTCTATGTTTCTGACTGGAGCAATGCCATCGTCGGTCACATGCAACACAACATGCGCGATCCGAATCGAGATCACGAGCATGGACGCATCTATCGAGTCACAGCCAAAGATCGGCCTGTACTCAAGCCTACCAAGCTGAAAGGCAAGCCGATCCAAGAAGTTCTTCAAGCGTTTTACGCGAAAGAGAACGGTTTGAGATACCGTGCTCGACTGGAACTAAGCGGAAGAGATTCGAAAGAAGTTACCTCTGCCATTGCAACTTGGGCATGGAAACTGAGTCCAGCAAAGGCCGACGATGCTCAGGCGATGCTGGAAGCATTATGGGTGCATGAGGAACATCGTGTACCAAACGCAGATCTGCTGAAGAAAGTGTTCCAGGCCAAAGAGCCAAAAGTGCGGGCGGCTGCGATTCGAACACTGGGCCATTGGGGTAGCAAGGTCGCCGATTGGGAACCAACTTTGATGGCAGCGGTTCGGGACGAATCTGCGTTGGTCCGAGCCGAGGCGGTCAAGTCGGCGCTTAGTTTTGAGGGGCTTGCGGCAGCCGAAGTCATCTTCGAAGCATCGATCGGCACCAATGACCCTGAATTAGAAACGGTTTTGGCATATAGCCGAAGCAAGATTCCATTGGACAAATTGTTATCGGAAGCCATTCATAGTGGCCAATCGCTGTCGAAGGCAGCACGCGAATACGCATTGCGAAATGCCAGCCCGAGCGACTTGCTCAAGTTAGAAAAAAGCGAAACGGTTTATGAGGCAATCCTGTCTCGCCAAAACGTGGACGCCGGTCCGTTGCGTGAGGCACTGATCGGCTTGGCAGGGTTGCGCAAGACTGGAGTCGTACCACAGCTTCTACAACTTGTTGAGGAACGGGATCGTCAGGAACAAGTCAACGCATTGCCGACGCTTGCGCTGTTGCTCGCCGAACAGCCGATTGCCGAACTAAAGAAGGTTCGATCTCGCATCGAGAAATTAGCATCGGAAGCAAAGTCTCCTGCCGCCCGAAGATTGGCTTATGTTACTTGGATCTCGGCCGACAATTCCGCGGATGCATCTTTGCTCGCGGCATCGAAGAGCAAAGAATCGCTGCGTGATTTCTTGGCAGCCATTCCCTCGATTGCCAGCGAGCAGCTCCGCGGCAGCCTCTATGCTGCCGTCAGGTCATTGATGTTTGAGTTGCCGCCCAACCTGAAAGCAGAAAGTGGGGGAGCCTCGTTTAACCTGCCTGGAATACAAGTTGATTTCTATCATCCGAACCCGAAAGACGTGGCTCTCGAAACGTTAGCGACGCTCAAGCCCAAGGCTAGCGGTGTCGTTCCTGAGATTGTGATGAATGTACCGCAGAGGTTGGAGCAAGATGCGTTTGCTCTGCGGTTCACGGGGATGATTCAAGTCCCTGCAACTGGCAAGTACATGTTCTTTATCGCTTCGGACGACGGGTCGCGGCTGTATGTCAACGACAAATTGCTTATCAACAACGATGGTCTTCACGGAATGGTGGAAAAGCAGGGAGCCGTCGATTTGCAGGCCGGTAGCTATCCCTTTGCCGTAACATACTTTGATAATGGTGGAGGTGACGGGCTTTCGGTACAGTGGTCTGGCCCCAACTTTAAGAAACAAAAGATTGCAGCCGAAGCGTTATCGCTCAATGGCGGGGGAGAAACCGTTCACGATCTTGCGATCCGTTCGCTCGCTTCGATACCTGGCCATAACGCAGAGAAGTTTCAAGATCTGGTCACGTTGGTCAAAGCGGATCGCAATCGGGCCGCTTCGATCAGTCTACTGAGTACGATCCCTGCTCAAGAATGGGCGACGAAAGATTTGCCAGCCTTGGTCGATAACATCATTGGGTATCTAAGCAACATCCCTGCTAGCATGCGAAATGGCGCTGCCGCTATGGAAGCGGTTTCGTTGGTTAAATCGTATTCGTCCAAGTTGCCTGCAGATCAAGCCAAAGCGGTCGAAACACGTTTGCTCAATTTGGACGTCCGCGTCATTGCTCTCGGAACCGTGGTTGAACGAATGATTTATGACAAAGAAATCATCGCTGTCCAAGCGGGCAAGCCCGTCGAGTTTCGATTTTCGAACACCGACAATATGCCGCACAATCTGGCCATCGTTCAGCCTGGTTCGTTAGAGGAAATCGGCCTAGCGGCTGAGGCAACTGCGGGTGACGCCGATGTCAAGGAGCGGCAATACGTTCCTAAATCTGCAAAAGTTCTCATGGCGAGCCGTTTGCTATCGCCCGGCGAATCGCAAGCGATCACGTTTGAAACGCCGAAGGAACCTGGTATCTACCCTTATGTATGCACTTACCCGGGCCACTGGCGACGTATGTTCGGAGCGCTGTATGTCGTTGCAAATCTTGAAGAATACCAACGTGCTCCGGAGGCTTATCTCGCTTCCAATCCGATGACCTTGAAGGACGATTTGCTCAAATCGATCGGTCGGAATACCGAATGGAAATACGACGATTTGGTCGCTAGCGTCAGGAAGTTGCCCAATGGGCGCTCGTTTGATGTGGGCAAGAAATTGTTCAGCGACTCAAATTGCGTCGCTTGCCACAAAATGAACAACGACGGGCGTGAACTAGGACCGGACTTGACCAAGACCGAGCCAGCGAAACACACGACGGAGGCACTTTTACGATCGATCTTGGAGCCTTCCAAGGAGATTGCCGAAAAGTATCAGTCGTATTCGTTCTTGATGAGTTCAGGTAGTACGGTGACGGGAATGATTGTTTCGGAAACTCCGACTCAAATCAAAGTTCTAGTCGATCCACTCGCCAAGGGTGAACCAGCAGTCTTGGATGTATCGGACATTGAGGTGCGAAAGAAGTCAGCTATTTCGATCATGCCTCAGGGGCTTCTCAATAAACTGACTCAAGAAGAAATCCTCGACCTCCTTGCATACGTTTATGCAAAGGGTGACAAGAAAAACGAGTTGTTCGGAAACCATGCTCACTAAGGCAGTGTAAAACGATTGTCCTAAATCGTTTCTGCGCTGCCAAACCACAATCGGCACAATGGTAATTCGCTTCATCGCCAAACGGCTGAAGGGAGCCTAGAGTGTCGGCCAAGCGATTGGGACAATCGCTTTACTCTATGGGCGGCCCAAGACGATGCTCAGTAAGACAGTGTAAAACGATTGTCCTCAATCGTTTCTGCGCTGCCAAACCACAATCGACACACTGGTAATTCGCTTCATCGCCAAACGGCTGAAAGGAGCCTAAAGTGCCCGCCAAGCGATTGGGACAATCGCTTTACTCTAG
>CANHVO010000303.1 GCA_947463915.1 Planctomycetaceae bacterium | reverse complement strand
TGAAAAGATTGGTAATTGAAGTCTTTTTCATTCTCTCGGCAACGCGCCATCTAACTGCATACTTGCCAAGCAGCTCAAGGATCGGTGGACTTTCGTGGCTTGAGTGCACTCTATCAATTATATCGGCATAAGTCTTTCAATGAAACAAACTAATAGCCGAAGTACACGCACCTTCTTTTGTGATTTTGTGGAGTCAGGGAGTGAGCCCTCCGGTTTCACGGCAATTGCTACTTAACTGCGGAGCAGTGGCATTTGAAAGCCACGGATAAAATCCGTGGTGAGCATAGAAGTTATTGCCTGAGAGTCGCAAAGCGACGGCATTCCCACTGAAGCTGCTTTGCCAGATGATCAACATTCCATTTGCGTGTGGCCATGATTCACGGCCCATGCCGCTCCTTCAGAGCTCGGGATCATTCGGGGCATACTACCTGGGGTTTCGTTCGCAGTGCGAACTTCACCCCAGGCTGAAAAATTCCATCGCATTCGCGATTCAATCGCAGAATGTTAGTACGGTTTAGTTGTGACAATATGCTCTAGACCTGTTTTGGTTGGTCAGCTGTTTCAAAGCCTATCAGAGTATCCGCGGTGGTGACGTTCAAGCCCATCGACGGTGGATGGTTCGAAACTACGCTGCAACTTTCGGCGCGGTAACGCTTCGATTGTGGCTGGCTGGATTGACAGTTGCAGGTTTCGATTTTTTGAGAGCGTATCAACTTGTGGCTTGGCTTAGCTGGATACCAAACCTGCTTGTCGCCGAATGCTGGTTGCGATTTGGGCCTCTGATTCGAGACTCAGAACCTAGTCCTGAAACGTAACAATAAGACGAGCGCCAGCATGAAAACTATCTTAGCACGACGCGCAAGCTAGTGAATTTACAGTCCAATTCATTAGCTTGCGTTTGCGCGTTGTGATGGTGCTAGAAACCGGAAGTTCCTTCCGGTTTTTTTAATTCGACTTCTATTGAGCCTGAGGCGCTAGCCGAGCCACGCCTCTGGAAATTGGCTAGCTAGCGTCTCAGGCTCAGTATGCTTCAAGCAAGTCGAAGGGACTTAAGAATTTTAGCACTAGGCTAAATGGACCACGCCGCTCGTCTAAACAAGGTGGGGGCTTCGTTTGGCCGTGAAGCAGCCTACAGTTGCTTTTCCTCCCTTTCTTGCGAAAACGCCTTGTCGTCTTTCTGTATTTCTCTGCTGCTCAAACATAGGGTTCTGACATAGAAAACACTAATGCTGAGCGCAGGGGTTTCTGCTTGTTCGTCCCTAAGTGTTGGAAGGGATCGATTACGAAAGGCATTTCGCTGTGTAGAATGTGGTTTCGACGGTTCAGGTCATTGTTGGCAAGGGAATTTTACGCGATAACTCTACAGGCTGGCGAACCGTCTGCCTTGATCTCGAATACAACCTTTTGAAAAGTAACGGAATGAACTCGTCGATACATACCGTCCTAAAACGACTTGAAACCAATATGGAAGCGGTCGTACTAGGGAAAATAGAAGTGGTTCGGAAAACGATCATTGCCCTTCTAGCCGGTGAACACATTCTTCTCGAAGATGTGCCGGGTGTTGGTAAGACACTGGTGGCCAAATCACTAGCTAAGAGCATCGACGGTGTCTTTACTCGCGTTCAATTTACGCCCGACTTGTTACCCACCGATATTATCGGCAGCAGCATCTATCACGATGGCGAATTCAAGTTTAGCCAAGGACCGATCTTTGCCAACGTCGTTCTTGGGGATGAAATCAATCGAGCGCCACCGCGAACACAAAGCGCGATGCTTGAGGCAATGAGTGAGCGCCAAGCCAGCGTCGATGGCAAGTCACATCCGATGCCCGACCCCTTTCTGGTCATCGCAACTCAGAACCCATTCGAGTTCGAAGGCACCTATGTTCTGCCGGAAAGTCAATTGGATCGTTTCATTATGCGAATCGATGTCGGCTACCCAGGACGCGATGCGGAGCGCAATGTTCTGCGATCTCATCGCTCGGGCGAGCCTGTTGATAAGATGAAGCCAGTAGTGTCGTTAGCCGAAATTCGAGAAGCCCAAGCTGTAACTCGCACAGTTCAAGTCGAGGACTCGGTTCTCGACTACCTGCAGGATATTGTGGATCAAACGCGAACGAGTCACGAATTGCAAGTTGGCACAAGTACTCGTGGAGCCTTGGCGTTTTATCGCGCCTCCCAAGCAGCCGCTTTGCTAGCTGGGAGAGCTTTTGTCGTTCCAGACGACGTCAAGAAGATGGCGATTCCAGTTTTGGCTCACCGTGTGATGCCTCGAGGGTTCGCGGCGGGCAGTGAGCGCACAGCGGCCGAAGCCATTATTCAAAAGTGTCTTGAGTCGGTTCGAGTGCCATCGTAATTGAGTTCCCGTATGGCATCCAACGCCCTCGATACAATTTCCACCAAATCCCGTTGGGAGCCGTTGCGAAAAACGCTACGGCTACCGTTGGGGCTCTTTAGAAAAGCCAAAAAAGCCGCTCCGCCTGTTTCGACTCGTTTTACACGAGAAGGGATGCAGGTCTTGTTTATGGCAATTTTCGTTTTGTTGGGAGCGATCATTCGAGACGTCAACCTTCTGATCGTCTTGGCCGGAACGCTATTGGCAACTCTTTTGATCCAATGGCGCATTTGTGCAAAAACGCTCATCGGCTTAACAACTTATCGCCGGCTTCCCAGGTCGATGCACGCTCGCAAGGCATTCGAAATCGATCTCGTTATCACCAATCCAAAACGATGGCTTGGGGCATGGCTCATTTTGGCTCATGATCGTTTGAAATTTGTGTCCCATGACACATCGACCCAGCCTATTTCGCAAGCGATTGGTCTGCTTTATTCCTCGATCGCTCCAAACACCACGCGTATTCAACGATACCGATGTGTGATGGAACGATGCGGCCGGTATCAATTTCTTGGTACAGAGCTAACAACACGATTTCCGTTCGGTCTGCTGCGAGGGATACTAACTTACCAGGGAGGCGATAATTTTATTGTCCAACCGGCGATCGGTCGGCTTCTGCCTGCGTGGACTGGATTGTTTGGTCTTCGAACCTCCGGCGTTAAGCAGCGACAAACTCGTTCGCTTTCCGATGAAGGTGACTTTTTCGGTCTGCGTGCTTATCGTCCGGGTGATAGTCCCCGTTGGATTCACTGGCGATCGTCGGCTCGTCGAGACGAACTCGTGGTAAAACAGTTTCAGCAGGCAGACAGTCGGGAGCTTGTGATACTCCTCGATCTCCATAATGAGCACACCACGGATCCTGTCCTTCTTGAAACGCACCGAAAAAGAGGAGACATGGCGGTCGAATTTGTGGCTACATTGGTCAACCACATTGCCTCAACCAATTTTGGGATAGTCACCGTTGCGATTGCAGACGCTGAGCCAACGGTGGCAAGTCGCATTCAATCGCGTTCACAGTGTTCGGGACTTCTCGATCGACTGGCCGTAGCGCACAGTGGCGAGGAAGACAAAATAGGTTCGGCCTTGAGCTTGCTCGAGCTCGAATTTCGAAGGATCGAGAATCTATTGGTTGTCAGTACTCGCCCAAGAAGCTCCTTTCATTCCGCAAACCATTCCAACTCCAATTTCGTATTCTGGAAGTCCATGAATTGGCTCGACGTTAGCCACGCGGGCGAGTTGAGCCAGTACTTCGTGCCCGCTGAATAACGTGCTTACCAACGTTTCCAATCGATAGGTTTTCCCATGTTGTCACTGGTCTTTCGGACTTTGATTCATTTTCGTGGACTGCTGTTTCCGGTCGCGTTGGGAGTCGCGGTGGCAACCGCAGTCATTCTCGGAGCACTTGTCGTCGGTGATAGCATGCGAGGCTCATTGCGTTTTATCGCCATGGATAGGATTGGAGCGATCGAGTCGGTGGTGGTGGCTCCGCGGTGGTTTGAGGAAGAATTATCTAAGAACCTGACGCGAGACGATCCGTCTCTTGGCTCTGTTCATGGTTTGATTTTGGTGCAACAGTCGATCGCAGAAAATGGGGCTCATCGAGCTAGCGAAATGTCTTTGTTCGGAATCGACGAACAGTTCTGGTCTCTAGGTGGCATTCAGCCAAGTCATGCTCCTGGAGACGAAGAAGTGATTCTGAATCAAACCTTGGCTGACAAATTACATGCACAAGTAGGAGACTTGATTACGTTGCGAGTTGCAAGCCAATCGGTCGTTCCTGCGGATAGTCCGCTTGGCAAGCGAGAGCAGGATAGTATCGTGTTGCCTCGTTGGAAAGTGATAGAGATTCTCCCCGATCAAAGTCTTTCGCGATTTTCGCTTCGATCGGACCAACGGCCCATCATGAACGCATTCGTCGGAAAACGATGGTTGCAAAAAGGATTGGAGGTCGATTCGAAAGTAAATGCAGTAATCGTCTCACATTTCGGTAGAGGAATTGGAAACAGCTCAGTAGGCCACAATGGTTTGCTCGAGAAGCTCGCGCCGAACTTAGCCGATCTTGGATTAAGTTGGCAGCATGTGCAGCGAACTTTTTCGGATGAGCCAACTGCAAGTTCCACAAACAAAAGCTCGCGTCCGCTAGATTATCACCAACTCACAACGGACCAAATGCTAATGACATCTGGGCTGTCCGAAGCAATCCTCGGTCAAACCAAGGTTCAAGGTCCGAAGAGCGTGTTGACTTATTTAGCAAACGGTATCCAGCATGTTCAAGATGGGCAACTAGTCGGCAGAAACGTACCTTACTCAACTGTTAGCGCAGTCGATTGGTCCGTGTTGGCCAAGATGCTGGACAGTTCAGTTCCGGAATCAGTGCGATCTCGTCCAACTGAACCGATTCAGGAGAATTGGGTAGTCGTCACAAGTTGGTTGGCCGAGGAACTCTCCGTCGCGGTAGGCGACACAATCAAGATCGAATACTTTTTACCTGAAACCGTCGATGGCGAAGAAGTTGAAAAGAGTTTCGACGCTGTCCTTGTTGCCATTGCCCCGCTCACACAACCCATAGAGAACAACAATCCAAGGCGTGCGGCGCGGTACGATCGGACGCCAAGTCAATTCAACGACTCAGCTTGGACACCCAATGTGCCTGGCATCACCGACCAAGAGTCGATCAGTAAATGGGATACTCCCTTTCCGTTAACGCGAAAGGTCAATAAAGACGACGATCAATATTGGACCGATCACCGCTTAACTCCCAAACTCTATATCTCCAGCGAACTCGGAATCAAACATTTCGGTTCCCGTTTTGGAAAAGCCAGCAGTATCCGGTTCGATGATTTGAAACCCTACGATGCGGACGAATTGGAAAAGCAGATCACCAAGATCGCTAGAACAAAGATGTCCGATCTAGGCTGGCGAGAAATTCCGCTTCGCCAGCAACAGTTGCAAGCCTCAAGTGGTACGACTCCCTTTGATGCACTGTTCTTGTCGCTTAGTTTTTTCGTGATTGTCGCTGCATTGCTGCTGGTCGCGCTGCTCTTTCGGCTTGCGATCGAACAACGTGCGGATCACTGGGGACTTCTTATGGCTTCTGGTTGGACAAGATCGGGTGTCCGAAGATTACTGCTCTTGGAGGGGGCCGTGGTTTGCACCATCGGAGCAACACTTGGGATCGTGTTAGGCTTAGGGTATGCGTACGCGATGATCGCCGGCCTTCATACTTGGTGGGTTGGAGCCATTACAGTTTCGTTCCTAGAGTATCATGCAAATCCGCTTAGTATCGTGCTTGGTTGGAGCATCAGTTGGCTTGCGGCCTTGGTAACGATATTGATGTCAACGCGGCAGCTGAAATCAATTCCCATTGCCAAACTTCTGCGGAACCAAATGGAAGCCAGCGTAACCGGGAAGCGAAGTGGTAGGACCAAACCGTATCTCTCCATCGGTTGCGTCGTTGCAGCCATCGGCACTCTATTGCTTGGGCAGTTTTTGCAGGGACAAGCCCAGGCGGGGGCCTTCGTTGGAGGTGGTATGTTGTTTTTGATCGGCGGGCTGTCTTGGACGCTGGGCAGGCTAAAGAATGTTTCCACCAACGAAGCGTCTACGACCAAGAATTTCGCGTCGATGATGAGTGCATCGTCGCTGGCCAGCAGCAATGCCAAGCGAGCGCCGATGCGAAGCATTTTGGCCATCGGCTTGGTTTCGATCGCATCCTTTTTGATCTTGTCCATGAGTTTGTTTCAAGCGTCACCGGATGAAGCCGGAACAGGACGCTTCGCCTTCATTGGGAAAAGTTCGCAAGCGATCCACGTTGACTTGGCCAACCCAGCAAAGCAAAAAGCGGTATTGGGGCCAAAGATGTCAGAGTTGAGTGGGCTTGAATTTGTACCGTTTCGTGTTCGAGGGGGCGACGATGCAAGTTGCAACAATCTGTACCAAGCCAGCCAACCGCAGGTCTTGGGAATATCCGACCGCATGGCGACCATCGACCAAAAATCCGATGGTCGGTCTGCGTTCGCATGGTTTGCGACAGAGAACGCGAAAGGTGCAACACCTTGGCTCAGATTGCAGAGTGCGGCGGACGGTACAAAAGATTCCCCCGTCCCAGTCGTCTTGGACCAGAACACGGCGCTCTGGGCTTTGCACTTGGGGGGGTATGTCGGAGAGAAGTTCTCGTACTCCTTTGACGATCGAAAAGTGTACTTTCAAACCGTAGGTGTCTCGCAGAATACGATTCTCCAAGGTAGCCTCATAATTGGCGAATCGAATTTCGAAAAATTGTTTCCAAGCATAACTGGCCATCGATTGTTTTTTATCAAATCTATGGATGATACGGTAGGTTCAGACCGATTGGCCAATTTGGAAAAGGCTCGGATGGTACTCGAGGAAGGCTGGTCCGAATCGGGCTTAAGTTTGGCCTCAAGCGATTCCGTTTTGAAGCAATTGCTAGCGGTTCAAAATACGTACCTAGGAGCGTTCCAAGTCTTGGGGGCATTAGGGCTTTTGCTCGGAACCATCGGGCTTGGAGTCTCGCAATTGCGGAGCGCGATGGAGCGTCGCGGTGAATTAGCAGCAATGCGTGCCATTGGATTTACCAAGTCGCGATTAGTATGGTTGTTGACGTTAGAAAATGGCTGGCAGCTAATGAGAGGGATAGGAATTGGCGTGGGAGCGGCTGGGCTAGCAACGTTGCCATCGATACTCGGTGGCCAACCTTTCAGTGGTCTGGCCTGGCCCGGTTTGATGATGACATTGGTTCTCCTGTCGGGCTTGTTGTGCAGTATTCTTGCTGCCTGGGTCGCAATGCAGTGGCCATTGCTCAAAGCGCTTCGATCGGACAAATGAAAAGCGTTACCATCGTCCGCTGCATCTTTTCGGGTAAGTAAGGTTCGGGCTGAAGATTCTTCGACGCGAGTTACGCCACCTTCACTTCATGGATGCACCAGGTAGGTGTGCCCCACGGTGGTAACGGTCGTAACGGTGGTAACAGTTGCCGAGAGTGACTTTGAATTGATTCGCCTACCGTTTTGTGAAAAGTGTGCAAATCGTGCAAAACTCACTTCGAAGTTGGGCATGAGCCGAAATCGTGAGCAAGCTTCAAGAAGCGTATTGGTTGGCAAAACGACTTGATCTATCGTCACAGCCCGAAAATCGCAACGACCTCTCGATTTCAAGGCATCCTTGGTTTATGAACAGAAACTACCCAAAGCCATCAAGGATTCATCCTCTGAATTTCTTTGCGGGACTATTTGTCTTTGCCGGATTGATATCGCTACTCTTCGGCATTCTTCACGGTTGCAAACACTGGCTTTCCGATGAAAAAGTCGAAACAGCGGCAACAACTTCCCTACACAGTCTCGGGATGCATTTCGTCCATGAAATCCAAAGGACGGTGTCTCCTGCGATACAACGCTCCAGAAAACTTGCCGCTAATGCCGAGATCATTCACGCACTCAAGTCCAGCGATCGTAAACGCTTAACAGAGCTTTGCAACGAGGCCGTATGTGACTCAACGGAAATCGATGCTGTCGCTTTGTTTGGAGCCAACGCTTCCATTTTGGCCATCAATCAAGTTTTTGCAGATGGCAAACCCATTCCAAAAGATCGAGTCGATAGAATTCTATCGATGGACTTTGAGGAACGCCCAATCATCTCAAGATGCGTATCCAATGAATCAACGGAGGAAGTTCTTGAGTTTCAAACACATTGTGACATTACTCCCTCGTTTTTCGATTCGACAGGTTTAGCGGTCGCTCACTCCGTTCCCGTTCTCGATCCGGAGACAAAGCTCAAAATTGGAGTTGTCAGTACTCGATTGCGTTTCGAACGAATTTCGTCATTAGTCGAGAATGGTTCGAAAAACAGATGCGGCACTGTCTATTTTGTAACGGACCAAGGAAGCTATTTCAACGAAGCAATCAATTCCGGAAGTAAACCTCCACCGATTGATGTTGCGGATTTAAAGGCGATCGTCGCGCCGATCGTATTAGGGCATAGCGACTACTCGCACGTCGCAAGAAAGGAGAGTGCACTTGGTATATTCCGATTGAATAGTTTCAAGACACTCGAAGGTGGCGGCATTCAGGTATTGGTAATAGCCAATCGCGATTGGGTGGAACGAGAGGCGAAGTTGGCATACGCGATGGATATCGGCTTTCCAATTTGCATAAGCGTCTTGTTCTTTTTGTCTGCAGGGATTTCTTGGAATGGAGCAAGGCTCTTCATCCAACGCAATCATTTGAAATTAGCAGAAAACTCGGAACGCCGCTTGGCGACCATCATCCAAGAATCCGAAGACGCGATCATTGTGGAAAAGGTAGATGGCACCGTTGGTTACTGGAACCACGGCGCGGAAAACCTATTTGGTTACACTGCAGGTGAGATACTCGATAAACCGGTTCAGCTACTCGTTCCTGAAAAATGCAGATCCGCTAAAGAGTATCTCGTC
>CANHVO010000302.1 GCA_947463915.1 Planctomycetaceae bacterium | reverse complement strand
GTCCAAGAAATACAGATCTAAAGCGGCTTGGTGATCCGAGCGTTTCCAAACTAACCCCACAACAACGACGAAAACTCAAAGAAATTGAGTTAGCAGCGGCCGCCTAAAATCCTTCACAGCGTTGCCGAAACGGGGCGAGGGGGAGAAAATCGCATCGTACTAGGCGTTAGCCCTGGTTTTGCCCCCGTTTCAAGGCTTCGCCTGGGAACGAGTCTAACATGTCGTTGACAAACCGAACGCTTCCGTTCAATCTAGAAGAGTGACAGTATGTTTTGCAGTCCCATCCAGTTGAGCGAAGCAGTTTCGATGACATCCCAGTTGGTTCGATATTTAGGTTCGATTGGCCTGGCAACTTTCCTTTTGGTTTTCACACAAGTCGCTTGTGGCCAAGACGCAACCGGCGTTTATCGTGGCCAGTGGCGGAGTGGTTCCAATGGGCACCATGGTCCGATGCGTGCCGTGGTTCAGCCGCGAACCGATGGTACTTACCAAGCGAGGTTTACTGGCCGATTCGCGGTGGTGATTCCATTTGCTTACAAAGTCACGCTTCAGCCTACGCTGGATAGCAACGGAAATACCGTTTTGACGGCCGAGAAGCCGCTCGGACCTATCTTGGGAAGCTATCGCATGACGGCTCAAACCGACCAAAGTGGCTTGTACGGCAATTTTCAAGCTGCAGGTGACAATGGCTCGATCCAAATGAAGCGAGTCCGTTAACTCGGTATGTCACGCACTACACAACGGGTCCAATTCCCTGGCCACGCAGAAAACCTACTGGCGGGAATTTTGGAACTACCTTCGGGGGAGCCCAAGGGGCTTATCCTATTCTCGCACTGCTTCACTTGCGGCAAAGACCTCAAGGCCATCGTGCGAATAAGCCGGTCTTTAGCTGACTTGGGCTGGGGGGTTTTGAGATACGATTTTACCGGCTTAGGAAATAGTCAGGGGGATTTTAGCACCTCGAATTTCACTACCAACAGAGAAGACCTCAGATCAGCAGCCCTCTTTTTGGGTCGCGAGTACACTCTTCCAGCGTTCTTGATAGGCCATAGTTTCGGCGGTGCCGCGAGTCTTTCGATGGCCATGGAGTTACCATCCGTGCGAGGGGTAATCGCGGTTGCTTCTCCAAGTGACACGCATCACTTGGCGAGCCTTTTGGAGCAGATGAATCCTGACATTGCCAACCGAGGCGAAGGGTTCGTGACCATCGGAGGCCGAGCTCACTTCGTCAAGCAACAAATGCTCAACGACTTCCGTTCGTACGATCTTCGAACGGCGGTTGAGTTGATTACCAAACCGATTTTGGCTTTCCATTCACCTACCGATGAGACGGTTGACTTTCGAAACGCATTGGTCAATTGTGGGCTTGAATCCAGGACAACGGCTCCTTTTTCGGGGCAGCGATCGTTGATTAGCTTGCCGGACGGCAATCATTTGCTCACGACCAACGGTGAGGATTGCGTGCTGATTGCGGAGATCACAAACGCTTGGTGTCAACGATTGGTTGGGTAGTTACCCTCCCCTGGGGAGGGGCCGGGTAGCGAAAGTCGTCAAGACTTTCGGTTGCGTCGCCTGAACCACCGAAACTCTTGACGAGTTTCGCGACAAAATGCTTCGCAGCGTTTCTCCCAGAGGGAGGGTGACTGGCATAGATCCTCCCTCTGGGAGAGAGTAACCAAGAATTTACCTGTTTTTGCTCTTCCCAATTCGGCCTGAATCCGTCACCATGTTGGCCCCTCCTACCATTACTTTACAACAATTTACCTTAAACTTGTCGATCCGATCATGAGCCAGCAGATTCTCCAATTGGTTGAGCAGTCCTCCCTCAAGGAGAAAGTCGATGAATTTGGCATCGGCGACACTGTGGATGTCCACACCAAGATTCAAGAAGGTACCAAAGAGCGTATCCAGATTTTCAGTGGTATCGTGATCGCCAAAAGCGGTTCCGGCACACGCGAAATGTTTGTAGTTCGACGTATCGTTGCTGGCGAAGGGGTTGAGCGAAAGTTCCCGCTTCACTCGCCACGGATTGAAAAGATCGAAGTCAAGCGTCGTTCGGTGATTCGCCGAGCCAAGCTTTACTTCTTGCGAGAGCGAAGCGGCAAGGCTGTTCGACTCAAAGAGCGACGTATCAAGTAATTTGTGGGATAGGCTTCCAGCCTGTCGACTCATGTGGTAGCGAAACTCGTCAAGAGTTTCGGTCAATTCATCGTTACAGCCGAAAGTCTTGACGACTATACCAAACCCAACAAAAAAAGCCGATGCAGTTTTGCATCGGCTTTCTTTATTTGTGAACATCGATATCCGCTTAGACTACTTGCTGGTGAAGTCTAGGTACCACAGTCCGTCGTCCCATTCGAGAGCGACTTTTCGCCATCCGAGTGGAACTTGTGGGTATGGATAGAATGGTCCGATGTAGGGCCATGCCGAAGCACTGTACTGCTTTGGATAAGTCACGGCTGCATAGTTTGGATGTGCAGCATAGCTTGGCCAAGCGTAGTTTGGCATGTTTGGTTGGTCGTAGCGAGGTACGCCGCCACCGTAGCCAGGACCACCTTGCATTGGAACTGGAGCTGCTGGTCCACCTGCGGCTGGCATCATGGAGCTATTGTTCGTGAGCGAGCTTGGAGCAAACGCTCGTGGAGCGCCACCACCAACGACTGGCATCGACGACGGCGAAGGAACTTCGTTGCTCACTTGTCGAACGCGGCCAGAAACCGTCACATCGTCGATGACTTTGCGAACGCCTGGAGTCTTTTGAGCTGTTCCGAGTACCAGTTGCTTTTGTTCAGGTGTTGCGACTACGCCGCGAGCCCAAACTTCGCCACCGACTGTCGAAATATCCAGTTCAAAGTTTCGGAGGTGCCCATTTCGTTGAGCACTTCCAAGGCGACCCAAAATCTCGGTGGTGATGCCGGCGTCGACTGGCGACACAACAGCTTCACCTTCATTCACGATCCGAGTTGGTGGTTCGGGCATTAGTGCTGGCGAGTCTTCGGTTGCTGAAGCAGGGGTGACTGCTCCAGCGGTTTCGGAAACTGTTTCGAAGGCTGCGGCGGCTGGAGCTTTGCCCTGAACCGTCGCCTTGCTTTCAACCAGCTTTACGCCTGGCGTTAAGGAAGCGACTTTGAGGACGCTATCCAGTTGAGCCTGATTTGCAACAGTACCACCGATGACAACTTTGCCATCTTCGACACTAAGGTCGATGTCGAAACCTTTGAGGGTTCCGTCTGTTTGCTTTTGTTTAAGTGTGGAAACGATGGCATCGGCGATCTCGCGATCTCCACCAAACGCCGTCAAGGGAGCACCGGCGGTCAGCGAGGCGATCGCCATGCCCAAAAAGAATCGTCGCATGGAAACCCTCCTACGGTTTGTTTTGCGGGAAAAACGGCGCTTTGGAGCTGTTGTCTAGTACCCGAGCACCTGCAAACTTTCCTGACCGGATCGAATGTGAGTGAACTGTTCGTTGAGTGAGTTATGACTAACGTTTTGAGCTAGCAAACTCGCTGAACGAGGCCCCCCTCGTACGACCAGACTACTGGTTTGCGAATACCGTATGTTTCGGCAGAATGAGCCATAGAGCGAAGTGTTTTTACCAATTTTGACGAGCTTCGCGATGAATCCGATGAATCCTTTATTCCTGACGAGCTCAAGGCTTACCCAGCCACGCTATCATCCGCCTCGACTACAATCACAGCGATCGTCATTCTTTCACAAAACCACCCAGTTTAATGCTATGCCAATCCAAGTTCTTTTCCACCAGTCTGATACGGTTCGAACCTGCGATACCAAACGAATGAAAAAAGCGATTCGAACCATCGCCGAAGATTACGGTTGGGAAGATGGTGACATCTCGGTCGCACTGATGGGTGATTTGGAGATTCGTGAAATCAATAGCAAGCATCTCTCGCATGATTATGCTACCGACGTCATCAGCTTTGACTTGTCGAATTCAAACGACTTTTTAGAAGGCGAAATCATTGCTAGCGTCGAAACGGCGGATCGCGAGGCGGCTGAACATAGCTGGCTAGGTGACGATGAGCTGTTGCTGTATGTCATTCATGGAATGCTGCATATCATCGGCTTGGGAGATAAGTCCGTCAAAGAAACCAAAGCCATGCGCGAGGCCGAGCAACATTACCTCGGGCTCTTTAATCTGATTGCGTCGTAGCACGACTTGGCATCGCTGGCGAACGGCGAAACAAAACTACCGTAGCTGGATTCGCCAGAATTCAGGACTTACTGAATTCTGGCGAATCCAGCTACCGATCTCAACCCGAAGCGTGAGCGAGGAACGACTACCGATTGCTTTCCATCCGTTGTAGCCGAGCCTCTAACTGTTGCAGTCGAGCTTGGGTTTCCGACAACTCGGAATGCACGCGTTCCAATTCCCCTTGCAAGTTGGCTACATACTCCGGTGTCAGCATTTCTGGGGAAATGGACGACGGTGATGGTCCGGAACCTTCGGAATCCGATGCCAATGGAACACTGACGCTGTTTAGCTGACGGCCGCGATAGAATGAGAACGAAATCACTTGGCCTGGCTTGGATCGCTGGATTGTATCGAAAACGATATCAGCGGATTGAACTGTCGTCCCCTCGATCTCGACAATGCAATCGCCGGGCTTTAGTCCAGCCGAATGAGCTGGGGAGTTCGGAATCACTTCCGTCACAGATGCTCCTCGATAAGCGGGGATGCTGAATTGACGTCGAAAGGCGTCCGACATATCAGCGACGTTGACTCCAAAATAAGCTTTCCCCAGTCGATTTCCGACGATCGGACTAGCACTAGGTTCTAGCTCGACTGCGGTTCCGGGTCGGATACCATGAATCTGACCTGCTATCGATCGATCTTGAAGAACCGCAATCAAGTTAGCTGTCTTACCTCGTCGGTCGACTAGAAACTTGACTGGCGCCCCGGGCGCAAACCGAGCCAATTGTTCTGAAAACGCGTCTACGGTCGAGACAGCTTGCCCTGATACTCCGATGACTTTGTCGCCGTTTCGAAATCCTGCTTTCCAAGCGGGCGAGTCTGGCGTTACCTCAACTACAGTTAATCCGAAGCCTCCACCTGGAATGGATTCCACGGTCAATCCTAGGAATCCGCCGCCGCCGACTGGTAATGATGGAGGTGTCTGTTGGGACGATTGGGTTGGTGACGTGTTTTTGGGCGTTTTTGGAAACGGAGATGGGATCAAGGATGGTATGGCAGGGCTTGGCTTAGTTGGAGCCGCCTCCTTCACCGATGGCGTTGGTTTGGTAGGCTTCCGAATGGGAGCTGCTTTGGTTGGCGGCTTTGGAGGAGGCAATTCTAGGGATTCAGGCTGCCCTTCGGGTTTAAGTAAACCAGGAGTGGGAACCGATTCCGGGGTACGATCGCTGGATAGTTCGAAGGGTTCTGAGCCGGATTGCTTTTCTGTTGGTTCCGTCGAAGGCTCTTTGGCCTTGGATTCCTGTTGTTTTTGAAAGAGCTTGTCCTCAAGCTGCTTCAAAAAATCTTGGCCATGAACAGTTGGCGAACCTACCAAGAAGGCGAGCGACAGTAGGAAAAATACCACGATACTTGGCAGGATTCGCCAGAATTCAGAACACAGTAAATTCTGGCGAATCCAGCTCCGGTAATTTTCATCCTGCCTCTCGGCTAAGAACGGAGTAGCTAGTTGGATTTGCCAGCGATTGATTGTCATTTTTAGAGCCTCGAACGAACCGGTACCATTTTTCGTGATTCTATTGATTGTTTCGATTCTCAATTTGTGGGGCAACAGCAATCCTCGGATTTTGGCTGGGTTAGATGAAATAGGGCTGGTGTACCGGCTTCAGCCGGCAAGTTGCAGGCACGCTCCGTCGTGCCGTACGCTGAAGTGAATTGACAATGATTCGAGGGGAACGGTAGATGGAATTTGCGATTACTTTGGTTTATGGCGGTTGTGTGGGGAAGGTTGAAGCCGGCTGAAGCCGGTACACCAGCGCACGCTACCGGGGTGTTAAAGCACACTAAGATAGTGTTTGCAGCGACTCATTTCTCTTTGAGTCTCATCACTGTGTTTCCAACAGTGCTTTGGTTCGGCTCAAAAATCGTTTTGCCAAGGAAATTGCAGGCTATGTGCGCGTATTCGCGGTCGGCACACTTTCGTTCATTACCGATTTTGATCTAGCCATAAAGGGGAAAATCGAGAGAATTTGGGCTTGTCGGTCCGCCGTCTCGTTCTTGTTGTCAAGTCTCCCCTGGGACCTTTTCGGAATTACCATCTAGGAATTGCCGTACGCAAGTTGCGGGTCGCGCAGCAAGCCTCTCGAAGTGTCATCACCCAGGTAAATCATGCAAAAGACTTTAGTACTTCTCAAACCAGATTGCGTTGAACGTCGTTTGATCGGTGAAATCATTCGCCGATTTGAAAACAAGGGGCTGAATATCATCGCCATGAAAATGCTGCGAGTAACCCCCGAACTCTCGAAAAAGCACTACGCCGAACACGTCACCAAGCCGTTCTATCCAAATCTTGAGGCGTTCATCACTTCTTCGCCGATCGTCGCATTGGCTTTAGAAGGACTGGAAGCCATTCGCGTCATTCGCGACATGCTTGGTGCCACCAACGGTTTGAAGGCAGCTCCCGGGACCATACGAGGTGACTTTTCCAGTTCACGTCAAATGAATTTGGTCCACGCGTCCGATAGCGAAGAGTCCGCAGTCCGCGAGTTGGCCCTCTACTTCCAACCAAGCGAACTTTGCTCCTACACGCCAACACTCGTCGGCAGCTTCCGAGCTAGCGACGAAACCTAAGACTACCGCCGTTTGCTCTTTTGCATCGGCAAAACCTTTACCACTGAATATCCAAATGCGTCGCAACGACATCCGAAACATCGTCATCATCGCTCACGTCGACCATGGCAAGACTACTATGGTCGACTGCTTGCTCAAGCAAAGCGGTCAATATCGCGAATCGCAGCTCCAAGGCGAACGCATTCTGGACAGCAACGATTTGGAAAAAGAACGTGGGATCACGATTCTCTCGAAGAACATTGCGATCGAGTACAAGGGCATTAAGATCAATTTGATCGACACCCCTGGTCACGCGGATTTCGGTGGCGAAGTGGAACGCGTTGTTCGAATGGCCGACGGAGCTTTGGTTTTGATGGATGCGGCCGAAGGTCCAATGCCTCAGACTCGCTTCGTGCTTTCGAAAGCTCTCGAGGCTGGAGTCAAGCCTATCGTGGTCATCAATAAGATTGACCGACCGGACGCTCGCTGCGAAGCGGTTGTCGAAGAAGCTTTGATGCTGCTGGTTGATCTCGGTGGCGAACACTTCATGGACCACTTCGATGTTGTCTTTGCATCAGGCCGAAGCGGTTATGCCACGCTTGATTGGAAAACGCCTGGCGAAACCATGGCCCCTCTTTTGGACATGCTTTTGGAAAAGATTCCTGGCCCTGAAGTTGAACCCGAGGCTCCGCTGCAACTCTTGGTAACCAATCTCGATTGGTCTGATTACGTCGGCCGAATCGCGATCGGTCGTATTCAATCCGGTACCATGACCAAGGGCCAACAAGTCGATTTGGCCAAAGACGAAGGGAAAATCGCCCCAGCTCAAATTGCCAACCTTCAAATGTTCGACAAACTCGGACGAGTCGACATCGAGAAGGCTACCGCGGGTGACATCGTCGCCGTGGTCGGTATCGAGAACATCGATATTGGCGACACCATTTGCAATCGTGGCGAAGTGAATCCACTGCCCCGCTTGCGCGTGGACGAGCCTACTCTGGAAATGATCTTCAGTATCAATACCTCGCCGCTGGCAGGTAAGGATGGCAAGTACGTTACGACACGCCAGCTTAAGACTCGCTTGGAGAAAGAACTCGAGCGCAATGTCGCGTTGAGAGTCCGCCCAGTTGAGGGTAGCGAAGCGTTTGCTGTTTGCGGACGCGGTGTTCTCCACCTTTCGATTCTCATCGAGACCATGCGACGCGAAGGCTTCGAAATGAGCGTGAGCAAGCCTCGCGTTCTTCTCAAGAAGATTGACGGCGAACTTCAAGAACCCTACGAAGTGCTGAACATCGAAGTTCCGACCGACAAAATGGGTCCTATCATGGAAATGGTCGGAAACCGACGCGGTATCCTCGAGGAGCTGACTCCACGTGGCGATTACACGCTGCTTCGATTCTCCATCCCTGCCCGTGGTTTGATCGGCGTTCGAACCAAAATGCTCAATGCGACTCAAGGCACTGCGATCATTCACCACCGGTTCTCTGGCTACAAGCCGATGGAAGCCGAGCTTCCACATCGACAAAACGGTGTGTTGATCTCAATGGTTCCTGGCAAAGCCATCCCTTACACACTTTTTGCGTTGCAAGACCGAGCTGAGCTCTTTGTGGGTCCTGGTGACGACGTTTACGAAGGCATGATCGTCGGCGAAAATGCTCGCGATAATGACTTGGTCGTTAACCCTACCAAGGAAAAGAAGCTGACGAACGTTCGGGCAGCTGGTAGCGATGAAAACATCATCCTCAAGCCGCACCGCCAATTGTTCCTAGAAGCCGCTTTGGAGTACATCGAGGACGATGAGCTCGTCGAAGTGACACCGAACGTCATTCGTATGCGTAAGGTCTTCCTGCGTGAAAACGAACGCCGCCGTCAATCGAAGACCCCTGGCGAACTGGCGATTGGCTAAGTGTAGTTCGTGTTCTGTTTTAAGGGCCTAAGGCTCGACGTACCCTCTTCCGGTGCCGTTTGGCACCGGATTGGATATTCCCAAGGATTTTAAGGCCCGAAGGGCAACGCTGTAAAGCATTTCAGGACGGCTGGGGCTTGCCCCTCCGTCCGCAGCTTTGGAGTTCTAGATTCTCGCCACCCGACCGCGAGCCTCCGGATTGGTGGCGCCCCCCCAAGCGGGG
>CANHVO010000301.1 GCA_947463915.1 Planctomycetaceae bacterium | reverse complement strand
CAAGGGGCCGCGAGGAAAGAGATCGACAAAGGAATAGGCAAGCTTCTTGGCCCACTCTCGCAGCAGCTAAACCCATTGCAACAAGGTATGCAGCAGATGCAGCAAGGCGTACAGCAGAACCTGCCTCAACTACCGAACTTGCAAAACTTTCAGATTCCAGGCCTAGGAAACGGTTCACTCTTTGGTGGCGGCCAAGTTCCACAAGCACCTCAACCTCTTCCACCACAGCAGTAGTGCATGAGTCCATTCCGTCCTAGTTTTTCATCATGTGCATTGTTCATGGACACCGATGGCAAGCCTCGTCGCGGCTAGTTAATCAAGCACAAGATTTGCAACAAGAATATGCTCACCGCAGAATGAAAATTCCTCCTCCTCTCTTCATTTCGAGAAACCCTATTAAGGGTGCTGCAGGAGTCTGCGCGTTCATTTGCTGCTTGGGGTTATGCGGCTGCTTGGGAATGAACAAGATCAACCGCAAGTCGATTGGAGACCTGTACAACGAAGCCCTGCAAGACGCGGATAGGAGGCCTGCAGTCATTCAGCCAAACCATCCTTCCATTCACTCCCATTATGCCCAAGCTAGTCCATCCACGGATTTGCCAAAACTATTGCCTAAGGCCGATTCGGCGATCACGTCCAACCAAGCACCAGACGCCTTGGTTTTTGCTTCGGAGCCGCAATTCTATTCTGAACCATGGTCGAACCTACTTCAACAGCCAAGCGATTCTGTGATGTTGGCTGGTTTTCAGAGTCCAATTTCGACAGATACCGTTCGAGAGGCAACGCCACTTGGAATCGCCAAGGGCAACATCAATGAAGTGTTCGACCAGACCGACGTACGTGAAGCAATCCAAGTTCTTGCAACAAACTGCAATCAAACGGTTGTTGTTGATGATACGGTAGGCGGTGTTACCAGTGTCCAAATTCAAAACGCTACATTTGATGTCGCATTGGCAAAGGTGTTAGCTCCACTGGGCCTTTTTTTTTCACATGAACAGGGAACCTACTATGTCGCACCGCCGGACCCCGATTCACCTTTGTATGTGAAAATTTCAAAGCGATATCAGTATGAGCCGCTGCATCACGATGTCAAAAGTATCCTGTTACTGCTGCCAGCTAGGCACAAAAAGTTTGTCAACAGTTCCGACAATAGAAACCTTATCTTGATCGATGCACCGCCGGAAATAGGTGAAGATATCCTGATGCGAATCCGAGAGATCGATACTCCAGTCGCGCAGATTGAGCTTGAAGCGATTGTTTGCGTTGTAGCACCTGATAGCGGCTTCCGCTTCGGACTAGACTGGAATCACGTTGTGGGTGTAAGCGGAGTCGACTCACTCAAGGCTGGTATGACCGGCTTGAGTTTCTCAGGTTCCTCAAGTCCCGCTGGCGCTCGGAACGCATTCTCTGATTTCGCCGTGACCTCGGCTTTCGTCCGGTTGCTGGCCCAGGAAGGGTATATCACGATTCGGGCAGCGCCTCGAGTGACAACCAAGGATGGGGAAAAAGCAGTTATTGCAATCAATCGCGAAACGTTTTTTAGCCTGCAAGGCTCGGCCGCAAACGCATTTTTTTCACCCACTATCCAGAAAGTCGAGGCCGGAATCAGCCTAGATATTACGCCGAGATTGCATGGCGACATGATTTCCGTCAACATTACCAAGGCAGAGGTGAGCGAAGATATACGTTCGAGCGATGCGGTCCTCAATTCTAACCCTTATCCCATCATCAACCGTCGTACGGTATCGACAAACGTCAACGTACCCGAAGGGCATACAATCGTTATAGGCGGCTTAGTCCAGCGCCAGACAGTTGAGCGAGTCAATCGCATCCCGGTTTTGAGTCGAATTCCACTTGCCGGAAGGCTTTTTCAAACTATTGAAAAGCAGGAACAAGATGCGGAAGTTGCCATCTTCATTTGTCCCAAGCTGGTTTTAGACGGCCACGCTTGCAAGGAAACGCATTCGTTCAATAGCCCCCTATCCGAGCCGAAATCGCAAGCCCCCTAATTCGAGATGACCATGAAATTGCCTTTCCTATTCGCTTTATTTAGTGCAATAGGGTTCGCTACACTGGCGCAATCTAACCCTGCTCTAGGTCAGACATCGAGAGAAAATGGGAAGAAGGGCAATTCAGGGAAAGAGTTATCGGTAACCGAGGCTTTTGAACCTACATTTCGCATCGAACCTCTTTCGCACAATTTGAAGGGTCGCAATGGAGCAATTGTCCCTTTCGAATTCACCCTCGAGTCGACCAATCGCAATGCTGAAATCGAGGTGTTGCCGATTGGCTTGCGTCAAGAAATCTCCGGCATGATTTTGCATGATTCTCAGGCGCCTCAAGCAGACCTGCTTAAGCTTACGTCCCCGACACTGATGACTCTAACGTCGAATACGCCTGTCAAAATACAAGGGCTCGTTCAATTTCCGCGAGGTGAAGCAAAGTTTCATTCCGTTGGAATCCTGGTCAAGGATGTCGGAGCAGCAGCCAAGTTACCCGCCAATAACGATCCCAAAAAAACGAAGACTCAAGCCGCCATTCGATTTATCACGCAGTACGTTTTGCGAATCGATCTTGAAGTTGACGGAGTTCGAGGTGAAAACGCCAATGTGCTCGCAATTGAAAAGCTCGAGTTAGTCCCATTCGATGGCCGCCCCAAATTGATGGCACAGATAATCAATCCATCGGACTCCACCTTTGAATTCGAAGTTCGCGCTAAATTGAGGTCGTCACCGAGTGATCGAACGGCTCGTGCCATTCGATTGGTTATGCCTGTACGCGAGTCCGTTGAGAATGAAGGTCGATTCGTAGGTCGAATTCTTCCAAAGAGTCGCATTCGCATGGTCGAGCTACTTCCGGAGGCGATTGCGAGCGGGAAGTATGAAACAGATCTTGAAATCCTGTCCGGCGAAAAGGTGCTCGCCAAGAAAACGCATACCGTGGAGGTGAATGCAGAGGATTTCCCCGCTCAAGAAGTGCTTATCGCTCAGCTAGGTGAAGATGTTCAAGTATCGCCAGCCCAAATGGAGCTTTCGCAACTTCGTGGCGGAAATCGGCGGCTCACTATGCTCGTGAAAAATAACGGAAAAGACTCGAAGACGATCGAGATCACATCGCTTGATTCAACGGGCTTAACGATGGAAGCAGCAATGGTTCAACCGCCAAGTTTTACACTCCCACCCAATGGGAGTCGGAAAATCACTGTTACATTGAAGAGTCAGAACGACGCAACCTATTCCACTTTGTACGGCTCGCTCCACGTGCAATGTCGTTCGGATCGAAAAGACTTCAGCGAATCAAGAAACATTCCGCTGGCGATCGCTTTGAAGAAATCTCCCACCCCAGAGCTTAAGTTGACGTCTGTCCAATGGGATACCACCGGAAAGTATCCGTGCTTTCGTAGTACCGTTTCAAACGTGGGCGACACCCATCATGCCTTGGAAGCTAGGCTTAGTATCTTTGATGAAAGGGGGAACCGCATCCAAATTCCAGCAGGCTTTGGCAAATGGTTAATGCCCGGACAAAGTTCAAAGCTCGAGTTCCGCTCCGAGCACGCACTCAGCCCAGGTAAGTATCAGATCAAATGCGAGTTGCAACGCGGAGACCGACCCATCGTGGTGGAGCAGGTTTTCGAAGTGACTGACCTTGATAATGCGAAACCGATCAAGTCGATTTCGGTTGATTTATCAGACAATGATGCCGCTTCGAGCAAGAAAATCGACTGATCTTTCGACGAATCGAGAAACCAGCAGCGATTGCGACGGATACGAGGCATAACCCGATCGACGAGGGTTCGGGGACAGCTGTTAAAGTAAACGCCCCTCGATAATACCCGCCTTGGAAACTATCTGCCGTGAAAATACTTGGAGTAGCCCCAGCAACTCCCGGTCGGAAAAGCAAAAAGTTGTTTTCGCCCGGCGCCAAAAGGTTACCTTGAGAAGCATTTAGAGAACCATCGGTAGTACCTTGGATTGCCGAAAAGGTACCATCCCCCTTATCGAGACCTGCCACCGCAGTAATATCTCCAAAGTCCGTGCCGCTGGTATGAGGGACATAACCAAATGCGATATCATCCTTTTTGAACTCGAAACCTCGAATCGTTGTATCACCCTCAAACCATACAACTTGCGCGGATCGATTGGTATCAGGAAACTGCTGGCCACCAACCGCTTCCAAAAACAATCGCACATTTTGCCATGTGACAGCAAGGTATTGGCCAGGAGAATAATCAGCTAAAACCGCATTGTTTACGGGTTGGTCTACGGTAGATTGGATCAGCAGATAATCTTCCCAAAGCGGAGCAATACTTGCTCGCGAACTGCCCAGTGGTACTGGAAAAAAATCAGCTTCACCGGCCGCTGTCGCTGCAAAAACCAAATGGCCATTTTCTGAGACGTAGATATCCCCTTTCGTTTCGCCAAAGTATCTTCCAGAGAAATTCTCAACGCCACTAATTAAACCTGAGGTAAGCTTGACTCGGGCTTCGTCAGGAATTGGGCTAGCCTCTATTACTACCGTTCCTGATGGGGTTAGTATCAATCCAGCAGAGACAGGTGCCGTCGAAAAACTATCGCCAAACAGTAGTAGTCCGAGTACGGCCATCGGACCTAGGTTTTTATAATGCATTGTTTATCTTCCCTGACCATCGATAGAGCCTCCTCACAGTGTGAGTGAGCCTACCGAAGGGAAGCCGTTTTGACAACCCAATCGGGTAGTTGCGGGGTACCACATTGCGTTCAAATTGTAAACCAAAAACTTCTTGGAAAAAGGGTTGCTGACACAAATCAGAAGCTAACTTTTTCTGTCTCGAGAGCGACATTGCTAACCGCTTTTAAGACATTGCCCCATTTGCCCCCTGTGTTACTTTTTGGAGTTTGCCCCATGTTTAAGAAATTTGTACTTTCGTTGGTCGCATCTGCAGTCTTGGTTGGATTCGTAACCGAATCCGCCATGGCGCAAAACAGTCAAGTCTTTAAGGTCATCGTTCCTACATCGGTTTCGATTGTTGCGCCTGCTGCTGTAGCCATTACCCACAATGAAACCGATGCTCCTCAGGCGTTTCCCGCTCAAGCCTGGGCAGTGAAAGGGAATTCCCTCAATGGCGTTAACGTGAGTTTCGCTACGACTGCCCCGTTCGTTCATGCTACCGACAATACTTTCAAGCGAAACGCGAAATTGGACCTTGCCGTCGGTACTGTAACTGGCCCAGCAGCGTGGACTGTTGGTATCGCATCGGACACGACGAACTACGTCAACAACGATGGCGTTGCGCAAGTCACTGCATCTTCGAACGGTGTAGGCCGAGCGAACATGAATTTGACCGTCAGCTTCATTACCGAAGAATACGGCGTCTTTGCAGCTGGTGATTATCTCACCACAGTTACAGGTACCATTGCAGCCAAGTAAACCGTTGAATTCATAGACGCGGTTCTCGCAATCCTGACTTCGCCAATCCACGAGCTCTTTGTCGGCTAATTATTTATGCCGCTCCGCCCTCTGATGGTGACACATTCCCAGCGCATTGTCGAAAATCGTATCTTGGAAAATCGACGAAGATCTAGCTGTTTTCTTGAAACAGCTAGATCTTTTTATTTGATGGCGTCGAAGCTTAGTCGGTAGTGCATTGCAATCTAACCCAGAAACAATGGCTTCAGGTGCCGATCAAAGATATTCGTAGTCACCTGTTCGCCTACGATTTTTGAGTTCGACTTAAGCAAATCCGTGAATCGGTTTCCCGACTTCGCCGCGACCTTGAACGATACGTGCAACAACTGCCGAACGCTCGCGTTGAATCGAGTTTCGCCTGGAATATGCCGAATCGTACTTGCAAAATGGCCGCCATCCCACGTAGCTACCTCCGAAGCGGACGGCAATCGAGCGCGATCGATATCGATGACACTTGCATAGGGTGCACAGAATTCATCGATGTGTTCCAAGGCATAGGCGTAGATTTCTCTGGCAAGCAGGAGGCCATCGCCGCCTGCCTCACAGAGACCGATCAACTCTTCGAGCCAAGTAGTGCCAGCTGTCTTGAGGTGGATCCCGGCACCGGTCTGGTTCATCGCTTTTCGAATGATCGGATAAAGGCCAAATTTATCGCTGCCGCTATGAACGCTGAGCTTTAGGTTGCTGGGCAGACCATACTGTCCTACAGCGAAGCGAATCACTGCAAGGTCATCGAAGTACTCTCGTTCGAATTGTTTTAGATCGCCAACGTAGTCGACACCCTTGTTGAAACGGCCCGTGAACTTCGGAGCAATTGTTTGAATGGGGCACTTTTCGTCGGCCAGTGCAGCCAGAATAATGAGCAGCTCGGGAGGGGTTTGGGGAGAGTCCGTTTCGTCCATCGACACTTCAGGGACAAAGTTACCACTCCCTTTCTTCGTTTCGATGTAGCGGTATATGTCACCGGCTTGGCGAGTTGCTAACAGGTACTTGCGAGCAACCCGTTCGACTTCATCGTGACCAATCACCAGCGGTCTTTCAATCCCAGGAACGGTGATTGGGCTCAGCAGTTCCGGATGACGTTGAACAAACTGGGTTACTTCGGCGTCGCTTGCGGGTTTGCCGATGGAATCAGCCACGTCGATGGTGAAAAAATTGGAACAAGCCAAAAAGCGATCAACGGTCTTGAGCTGGATATGGTCGGCATCGACATACCAAGGATGCGTCCAGCCAAGTTCAGCAACAGCGGCGGCGGCGGCATCGTATACGCTTTGAGGCTCAGAGCCGATAAACGTATGTTCGCGATTCGATTTGTTCCAAACCGGGACAACATCGAAGCCTTTTTGCGGCTTCATTTGTTCCGACAGTTTCATGAACGCGCGGAGTTGCGATTTGGCCTGGTGGGCAAAGCGATCGCCAACACCGATGGAATAGGGTTCTAAGACTAACATCAACGTACCTTTTTGAGAGTGAAGGGGCCTATTGTCACTGAAATCCCCGAGAATGGAAGAGCGAAGATTGGCTTGCCGATCTCATCACAAATGGGAGTGAACGCGACGTAACAGCGATTATTGAGTTAGTCGTTTAACAGTCAGCCGAAGGCGTACTTTGCTGTTCTTGACAGCACGCCGAAACCCGTAGTCACAAGTCTTTGGGGCAAATGAACAAGTCCTCGAAAAACCTTCGGATGAAGCAATGCACCCTGACTTTGTGTATAGTTTACTTTGTAGTGAAAAACTGCCCTCGTTCCAAGATTCCGCCCAACGCCGTGAAGCATTTTCTCTTATTTGAAAGAGACTTTTGTGTAGCGAAAATCGTCAAGACTTTCGGCAGCATTGCCTAAACGACCGAAACTCTCGACGAGTTTCGCTACAAAATGCTTCACGGCGTCGTGCTAGGGTAGTTTTCATGCTGCCGCTCGCCCAATTCATGGATATGCTAACTCAGGAGGCAATGAGCCTCCAAGGCATTGCGTCCCCAGGTGGAGCCGGGGGACGAGTTAAACACCTTCCCTTTCGAATGCGATTCGTACTTTGGTTTCGTCGAAACTCTCAAACGTAATCCGACTGCTTTTGATTGGGAGCTGCCTTTTGTCCGCAGCCGAATCTCAATCGCAGGAAGCGACCAAGTCACCTGAAGTCGACGCAGCGATCAACCGCGCAGTCGCCTTTCTGCTCTCGCAGCAACAAGCCAACGGTTCGATTTCTGACCGCGGGCACGAGAATGCGATGACCTCCCTCGCGATCATGGCTTTGGCCTCTGTCGGACATCAACCGACCGACTCGACTCCCGAGGGAGCCGTCATGAAGAAAGGGCTTGCGTTTATTCTCGGCGCAAACAGACAAGACAAAGCAGGATACTTCGGAGCGAGCGATGGCTCCCGAATGTATGGGCACGGTATCGTCACTTTGATGCTAACCGAAATGATCGGCATGGGGGGGGACGATCAAACCGATGAAGCGATCCATCAAGCGTGCCAAAAAGCGATTGACTTAATCGTTCGCAGTCAAAGGACCAAGAAGCCCGCCTTTGCAAAAGGTGGTTGGCGCTATACTCCAGACGCTGCCGACAGTGACTTGTCTGTTTCGGTGTGGCAACTCATGGCTCTTCGCAGCGCCAAAAACGATGGCATGGACGTGCCATCGAGTACCATTGATGACGCGATCAGTTATCTGGTTCGTTCGTTTACTTCTCCTGTCGATATCAATGGTCAGCCACGACAAGCCAAAAATGGTTTTTCTTACGAAGCCAACAACGATAGTCCAACTTTCACGATGTCTGCTGCTGGATTGTTGGCCATGCAAGTCTGTGGGCAATACGAATCGCCTCTAGTGATTGGCGCTACCGACTGGCTAAAAGAACATCCGCCCAAATGGGGCGAGCGGTTTATTCTTTATGGCACCTATTACTACGCGCAAGGGATGCATCAACGGGGAGGCGAAATCGCCGAGACGGCATCGAAGCTTGTTTCTGCGGAGTTGCTTTCTCATCAAGACGCGAATGGTTCATGGTCTTCATCCAGCGGCGAAGAGCAGAACGCAGGCAAAGTCTACTGCACGGCTCTGGCAATTCTTAGCCTCTCCGTAAAGTACCATTATCTACCTATCTATCAGCGATAAATGCCACTTGCGATTTGCATCACCACCGACTCATTTTGTGTCCGCCCCGACGAGCTTGGGGCTTGTCCCCTCGGCCGAGTGGCAGGTTTGAAACTAACGTAGCTGGATTCGCCAGAATTCAGGACATACTGAATTCTGGCGAATCCAACTGCGATTTTTGGTATGTTCTCTCCCGCCGCTCGCCCTACCACCTACGGTAATCGCAGTGCACTCCTCAATAGGTGCCTGGCACCTATTGACTTGGAGCTGGGGATTTGTACTATGCTTTGAAAAGGAGAAATCGAATGCCTCGAGCGCCTCGTGCTGAACAGTTTGATCCGGGTTCCGTCTGTATTGT
>CANHVO010000300.1 GCA_947463915.1 Planctomycetaceae bacterium | reverse complement strand
GTCAAGATTTCAGAGCGGTGGACTCGCAGCAGTGGTCTTACGATATCGACCAATGCGCTGATCGAGCGGAAAGTTTGGATGCCTGACAATCCGCTTGGGCCGCTACCGCGCAACAAGTGGTGCAAGAACGTCTCCACTTGATCGTCCGCTTGGTGTCCCATCACAATCCATCTGGCGTTATGACTTAGTGCAACCTCCTTCAAAAACTGATGTCGCAATTTTCGCAAGCTGCTTTCTGACGGTTTGGATATCTCGTCCGGAGTCGCTCGCTTTGAAATGCACTTCACACCAAGTTTCGCCGAAATCGATTCTACAAACGATTGGTCGCCGTCGCTCTCGGCCCCTCGCATCGCGTGATTGAAATGAGCGACAATGGTTCGAGCTGGGTCGGGCCGTATTTGAAGTATTGCCTCAAGAAGGGCGGTGCTGTCTGCTCCTCCGCTGGCGGCAACGATAACGGTAGACTCCCCCCAAAGCTCGATCGGCCATGCTTCGCAGATCGCCTGTTCGATTCCAAATCGGGATTTCATGGGAATTCGGGGGTTGGGAGGCTTCGACAAATTGGATTTATTACGAAGTTCGACGCATGGGCTCCGGCGGGCTACTGGCATGCCAAACGACAATGAGTATCCTACTACATACTGGAAAACGCCGTTAACCCGGATTACTACAACCCAACGCGGAACGGCTGGTTGAATTTGTCGTTTAACAGTCAGCCGTAGGCGTACTTAGATCACTCACTGTACGCCTACGGCTGACTGTTAAACAAAAAGCACCCTCGAAAGTACAAATTCAGCATGCCTATAAGTGAGGGAATCGAACATCTTTACCTTAAGGATTGCAAACCGTGATGCTTTTACTCTCTAAGCACTTTGGCTTGCCCAGCCGATGGCTATCGGCTTTTCTACTCATCGGAATGGCAACGTTGATCATTGGCTGCGATGGCGCAAAGAAAGAGGCCGGCACGGCGGGCAACCCAACCACCAGCGCCAATGCCAAACGCCGAATTGTCTTCGTGGTCAATACAGATGACCCGTTTTGGGACGCTTGCAGACAGGGGCTCCAAGAGGGTGAAAAGCATTTTAAACTGGCGGAGTCCGGTCTATCCGCCTCGATGGAAGTTCCTGACGGCTCAATCAAAGGTCAAATCGATCGCCTTCGACAGCTTGCAAGCCAATCCGATTTGGCTGGCCTGGCTCTCTCCGCGATTTCTGCAGACAACCCATCCATCGCCGAAGAACTCGAAAACTTTCGCAAAAAAGGAGTTCACGTAATCACCGTGGACGGCGACCTTTTGAGAACCAAGTTTCGTGCAAACCGCAAGTATTACATCGGTACCGATAATGTCACGGCGGGTGAGTTGCTTGGTAAAGCAGCCGCAGGAATCCTAGCAAGTCGCCAGAAAACGGCAGGCGGATACGCGCAGTTCGCTGGCTACACCGATAATGATAATGCCCGAAGCCGAATGGATGGTTTCAAAAAAGGAATTGGTACTGCCTTCACCGAGAAAGATCGGATCAGCGACGAGACCGACCGAACACGCGCTCAAGAAAACGTTCGAAACGCCCTTTCAAATCACCGCGATCTGGTTGCGTTGGTTGGGATTTGGGCCTACAACGCTCCTGCGATTGCCCGCACAGTAGAGTCGGCTGGTGTGAAAAAGGATATGACCGTTGTTACCTTTGATGCTCAGGAAGCTGCCATTCAAGAAATGGAAAAAGGGAACATCGATGCGATGTTGGTTCAAAATCCATTCGACATGGGCTTTCAAGCCGTTCGATTGCTATCGGCAATGGTCTTAAAGAATACGGCTGTCGAGACAGAGATGTTCCCCAACACCGGCGCCGACGCTGACATTTACACGACCGGACTACGGCTGGTAGTGCCTAACGAAGGGTCACCCCTGAAGGCAGAAGATTACGATCCGAAAGTGGTTGAGTTCATGAAGCTCGATGACTTCAAGAAGTGGCTCGCCAAATACAATTTGAAGAGCTCATGACGAATCAACGCACCGGCCTTCTTGCAAAGCTCGGCATCCGTCCCAACGAAATCGCTCTCGTTATCGCCATTGTTACCATCATTGGCGTAACGCTTGGTGCCGATACGAACAGGTCGTATTGGTTTCAATGGGATACCAATAGTATCGAGATTGGCAGACAAACTGCATTGCTTGGGATCTTTGCACTCGGCGCGATGATGGTCATCGTCTCGGGTGGGATCGATCTTTCGTCCGGCTCGATGATCGCATTTTCCGGAACTGTAATCGCTTGCAGCATGATCTATCTGCAATACGGTCCCTTGGGGAACTACTTGTTTCCGACCGTGGTTGATGCTGCAGGTAAATCGGTTCGTACGGACATGGCCAGTGCGGGGATATTCGTGCAGAGTCTGATCGTTATTGTGAGCATTGCCATGGGACTGACCTCAGGTTTTTTCGTTGGCACATTGCATGCATGGCTGATCACCAGTGTTCGACTACCACCATTCGTTGCAACGCTTTCCACGTTGGTAGGTTTGCGGTCGATGGCCCGTATCCTTTGCGAGTACACAACCTCGACCTACCAAAGTAGCAAAAAGGCGCAGGTCAATATCGACCACCCTTTCTTCACTTGGCTCCGAGATTCCAAACACGTTTATCTCTGGGTGGCTGTCTTCTTGGTGCTGGCTACGCTTACTTGGTTGATTCTCAGTCGAACCGTGCTTGGACGTCACATCTATGCATTGGGCGGGAACGAACAAGCAGCCAAACTGAGCGGGATTCGTACCGATCGTTTGAAATGGTTTGCGTATGTTTTTGGTGCGATGACTGCTAGCCTAGCCAGCGTGTTCTATCTTGCCAACGAAGGAGTATGCGCTCCGGTAAACCAAGGACGCGGACACGAGTTGAACGCCATCGCCGCCGCGGTTGTTGGTGGTTGCAGCCTACAAGGAGGAATTGGGACTGTCACGGGAACGATTTTGGGCGCTTTGTTTCTCCGGATCGTGATCGACTCAGTTTCGAAGATCATCAAATCGGGAGCCGATATTTGGGAAGGATTAATCGTTGGCATCGTGGTTGTTCTGGCTGTGACCTTTAGCCAACTGCAACAACTCCGCGGTTCGGGGCGAAGACTTTTTCCAGGCGCGCTGGGAGTCTGCGCCATGATCACGCTCTCGCTCTTTGCAGGACTGATCGCAATGAGCACCTGGGGCGAAAAGCAGGCAGCCATAACCGCGGTCACGGTCCTCGTTGGGTTATTCGTTTACGGTTTAACTGAGAAGCAAAAAGCTCGTGGCTGATCCAATTGTTTCGCTGCGAAAAATCGGCAAGACCTTCCCAGGCGTGCGCGCTCTTTCGGACGTGTCCTTTGAAATAGCTCAAGGCGAACTCCACGCAATTTGTGGTGAGAATGGAGCGGGCAAGAGCACGCTCATGAAAATCCTCTCGGGGGTGATCAGCGACTACGATGGGGAACTCTTTGTCTCTGGCCAATTAGCTCAATTCCGAGGGACGCGCGATGCGGAATCAGCCAGCATCAGCATCATCCACCAAGAACTCAATCTGGTCGAACAACTTTCGGTCGCAGCCAATATCTTCCTCGGACGCGAACTCAGAAACTCGATGGGACTGCGTTCGGATCGCGAGATGGAACAGGCAGCCAAGAAACTGCTGGAGGACCTTGAAACCGATATCGATCCGCGGGCATTGGCGGGTAGTCTTCGCGTCGGTGATCAACAGCTTGTTGAAATCGCAAAGGCCCTGAGTCTCAAGAGCCAGATCCTCATCATGGATGAACCGACCAGCGCTCTCACGGAGAGCGAGGTAGCACGACTCTATCGAGTGATAGCGAAACTGCGTGAGCGAGGAACGACAATCCTTTACATTTCCCACAAGATGGATGAAGTCTTTCAGCTGTCGAATCGAATCACAGTCCTGCGCGATGGCTGTTTCATTCGTACCTTGGAGACGTCCGAAACCAACGCAGGTGAAATCACGAAATGGATGGTGGGACGCGAGCTTGAGTCATTGGAGCTAGGTGAGCGCTCGGAACCAGGCGAGGTCATTCTTGAGGTTAAAAACCTATCCCTCGTATGGCCTGGACATGCCCGCGGATACCGTCTCAAAGATATCAGCTTTCATCTTCGCCGCGGGGAAGTTCTAGGCATAGCAGGTCTAATGGGAGCCGGCCGAACCGAACTGATGGAATGCTTGTTCGGCGCAGCCGAACAAACAGTTCAAGGAGCGATGCTTCTCGAAGGGAAACCTTATCGTCCAAGTCACCCAGAGGACGCATGTCAGGCAGGCATCGCGCTGGTCACGGAAGATCGAAAGCGATTGGGGATTTTTTCTGCCATGAATGTCGGGCAGAATATCTCCATATGCTCGCTGAAAGAAACGCTTCGGGCTGGATTGCTCAACCGCACTATGGAACAAGACGCGAGTTCCAGTATGGTGAGCAAACTGCAGGTCAAAACAGCTGGGCTCGAATCAGCCATCACCAGTCTCAGCGGCGGCAATCAGCAGAAGTGCATCGTTGGCCGATGGCTGTTGACCCAACCCAAGATTCTGCTCTTGGACGATCCAACGCGCGGAGTCGATGTCGGTGCCAAGTCGGAACTGTATCGACTCATCAACAAACTCTGCCAAGATGGCTTAGGAGTGATCGTCACCTCGAGCGAATTGCCGGAACTGCTAACGCTCAGCGACCGCATTCTGGTATTGAGCGAGGGGCGGATGACAGCCGAGTTTCGCCGCGATGATGCGACACAAGAGAAGATCATGCACGCCGCAACCCAAGGCTGGCAGTAGCCGAGGGGCTCGGGGCTTGTTGATTTAGTCGTTTAACAGTCAGCCGAAGGCGTACTTTGCTTCTTTGAGATTACGCCTACGGCTGGCTGTTAAACGAAGTGCAATGGAACAAGCATTAAATCGACAAGCCCCTCGCCCGACGGTCTCTAGGCACGATGAATACAAGAACGGTGAAACTGCGCCACGGTGAGGTCGAGGCATTGGAAACGAAAAGCGGACAGGGCGAACGAAGCGAAGAATTTGGCAGGCAAGAACATAGCAGCACCGGCCACCATCGACAGAGTGAAGAGCGTTACTCCAGGAATGCAAAACGCAATTCCTAGATGCAGACACATGATTGCGAGAACAATCGGCACTCGTGTGACGCGAAAGCAAACCAAAATTGGAAACAACCCTTCTACTGCAACGGTCCCCCAAGTCATGGCCTTGCGCAAGACGCCATTGAATCCTAGCGTCAACTCGGACAGCCAACCTCGGGACCACCACATATCGCTTGCAATCGTCCAATGCAACGCATCGCCTGTAACCCAATCGAAGTCCTGTGCGAACTTGTAAGGCAAACTGATTGCGTAAATGAGCAAGAAATTGATCTGCATCAGCCGCCAACTCCAAACCAATGGATGCTCCATCGGTTCCGAATGAGCAGGTTTTTTTCTGAGTAGAAGGAAACGGTCCAGACTGAGTCGACTACCCCATGGGGAAAAGCAACCGTAGAAGAGAAGCATTCGCGTAACGAGTTCCTCTCCATTGACCGTAGAGCTATTGCGTTGAATCAGCGAGCTTGCAAATACAAAAAGTCCAATAGTTGCTAATCGTGTTTTGAATCCTATCGTGACACAAATGGATAGGACCAACGCCAACCACCACCAAAAACCGATTGGAAGCACTCCGTCGGTCCAGTTCATGATCGATGACGAACTCAATCTTCGCATGGCGTTGAGATCGGTTTCGCCGAGCGACAAAATCCCATCGAAACCGTAAAACCGGTGCCAGTTGGGGGCTGTGACGATCAGAATCACCAACCAGATTAGTCCGACACCGATGCGAGTCCAAGCGAGCGGTAACGCATCCGCTCGCGAAAACCAAAAGCGATCCCAAGCGTTCATTGTACAGCCTCGATTGACTGCAGCGTCTTCAAATCGGCAAAGGCCGTCTCGTTGGACCACTCGTAACTTGGCTCCGAGTTCGACAAGGAAACGGTGGCGACATTAGGCGATACGTTAAACTCGTTGAGAAGCTGAACATGCGCTGAGTCTTCATGCAACTTGTGTTTTGCCACGGCCTCGGCAGGTGAAAGTATCCCTTGTGTTCCGAGGTGCCAGCGAACGCTTTGGATTGGCATTCCGTCGTGGGTTGGATATTGCCTAGCGAGATAGCGAGAATAAGACTCCCTCGCTACGGGATTGAGGTAGATGTTGAGTTCGAACTTTCTCTCTTTCAAGTCAAACAAGTTCCGCTGCATAAACGTCCTGGCCGATTGGTTTGGCAAAGGGAGCGATACGGTAGACTCTTGGACTCCATCCGAGTAAACAGCCCGAATGTCGTACCACCAATTGAAGCGACTCTGGCGCCCAAACATTTGCCATCGATTGTCTAAGCCCGCATAGTGCGCGTATTGGCTCCAACGCCAGGCAGCATAGCGAAGTTGATACGCTTCGTTGGGCGGCAACTGACGATCTATCCACTTCGACTTGGCATCGGTAAACGCTTCGGGTTGATTGATCCACAAAACGGTCAGCAGGTTGACCAGCACAAACATGCTGATCAAACGACGCTTCCATCGTGAGGGTATCGATTTGGTTTCCATGAATGCGATGCAGGTCGGCGAGGGTCTTTGGGGGAAATGAACGAATTGGCAGCAAGGCTCACCTTCGATTGTGTTTTGAAGCAGCAGGGCGCGAGCCCTCCGGTTTCGCGGTGTTTACTCGCCAACCACCGGACGGCTTGCGGCTTGTTGATTGAGTCGTTTAACGGTCAGCCGTAGGCGTACCGCATTCTCGTGGCAGTACGCCTACGGGTGACTGTTAAACGAAGTCCCAACCACCGGACGGCTTGCGCCGTTCCGCTATCAGGGTGAGCGACGTCAACCCTCTCTACAATCCGCTGATTGGCGGCGGGGGAGGAGGAGGCGGTGGCGGCGGTGATGGTGGTGATGGTGGTGAAGGTGGTGGCGGCGGTGATGGTGGTGGTGGTGGTGCAGGAGGTTCTGGTGGTGATGGAGGCGAAGGTGGTTCAGGTGGTGATGGAGGCGCCGGTGGCTCAGGAGGAGCAGGAGGAGGTGGTGGAGGTGGTGGAGGCCCTGTCGCTTTGACCTGTTGCATCGGGCCTCGCTCGGTCAGCAATTTGGTTTCTGAGTCGAACGACATACCGGACGAAAACAAGGACATGGCCCACATGTTTCCGGTTGTTGGAAGCGTCACTTTGACACTCACGTTTTCCGTTTCCTCGCGGATCGGGTTAGGTGTGATCACCACGGTCGCATTCTGGGCTCCCATGATGGCCAGAATGCTTTTGGCACGATCGATTCCTTCTTGGGCAGTAGCGCCTGGCACAATCACATGCCGAGCTGCCTCGTACGAAGCATTGTCGACAACATGCCGAAGCATATTCATTCTTGCAAACTCGATCCCTCCAAAGAAGAGGAGCAGGATGATCGGCAAGACGAGAGCGAACTCAGCGGTGTGGGCTCCCCTTCGAAAGGGAGTGTAGGCTCCACATCGATAGAGAGTGCAGCAACGGCTTTTACTAAATTGTGCTGGCATATTCATTCGATTACTTTGAAATGAGGACAGGCAGTTGACGTGCAATGTCCTTGAAGATCAGTGAAAGACTTGCTAAGTTCGTCGCATGATAGTGCTTGCCCAAAGCGGAGCTCGCGACGGACTGCATCGTCGCTTGATCCGCTTCGTCAGAGAACGTGATGGTGAAGATCATGATCTGTTCGTCTGCCGCAAATTTTGCGGCTCCGATGGGATCGCTCCCGACGGTATCGATCCCATCGGTCAGCACGATCATGACTTTGGCGGCAACAGGTCGGGTGGCACTAAATGCAAAGCAGTTTTGGCCGTCAGCAATCCCACCGCCAATATTCGTCGAACCAGACTGGAAGAAGACCGTGTAGTTATTGAGGGCAAGGCGTATGGAGTTGTAATCGCCTGTCAGCGTTTGATCGATCGTGGTACTGCCGTTGTACGTAACAAGCCCCACCAGTTCGTTGATTGGGGAAGCGGCGAGTTCGAAAAGGAACACATCCACTGCCGCGACGGCATCTCGCCAACGACTAGGGAATGGTGCTGGTCCGTTGAAGAGCCAGCCGGATGGCGCCGCGGCCGGAATCGGTGGAAAGACGGCAGGCTCGTTCGACGCATATGCCATCGAGCCGGAGCGGTCGATGACGAGAACCACGTCTACTTCGATTTGATTGGATCGCGATGTTTGGGAGGATTCAACGGTCGACATGGCGAACGGGTTCGGCATGAGCAGCTTGAGCGGTCCATCGAGCGAACCGGTCGTTCGCTTGGCCGTTACCTCGACTGCGTTGGCGTTGAAGCCACCAGGAGAGAACGAATAGCGATCAGCAAGTCCAGCGCGAGCGGCCTGTCCGAAAACAAAATCGCTATCGGCTAGTTGCAGCGGCTTGCCACCGATCATGTTTCGACTGGCGGCAGCTCGCCCCCGCGCCCGGGCAGCAGCAACATCATTGGTGATCATAAACTCTCGGCCAGTTGCCCTCGATGCGGCATCCGAGGCAATAAACATTTCAGTGCGATTGAGCTCAAGGTAAGCGATGTTGATGGCAAAAGCAGCCAAAATGACGACCACAGGCAACAGGATCGCCAGCATCGGAATAACAGCTCCGCTCCGTGCTCGATGTATTTTTTTTCGATAGCAACGAGTATCCGGTACCAGGGCAACTGTCGTTTTGTCGACTAGCGAGACATGTTTGAACTTCTTTGGATTTGGCATAGCTAGATCGACAATTAGGTATTTCGTTTCAAGACGCTGAGTAACCGATGGGATCAAAATTCCTTCATCATCTCAACAGACCCAGTCAGCGTTTTGGAACCATAAAAGCGAAGGGCAAAAGAGGTATTGCTATTGCATGGCGCCGATACGTCGACTCGGATAAAGGATCCGTATGGAG
>CANHVO010000299.1 GCA_947463915.1 Planctomycetaceae bacterium | reverse complement strand
TTGTTGGGGGAAGGGGGCGGTGTGCGCGCAAAAAGCTAAATCTGTGTAAAATGGCCCGCGTCAACAAAAACGGCTATCGGAAATACATTTCCAGTCACCGTATGAATAATCCGGGTTTAACGGTCAGCCGTAGACGTACCGTCAAAGAAATGGCGATCACCTTCGCCGGACTCGTAAATCGTCGGGTTGCGGATATTCTACAATCGGCCTAACCATTAGGCCGTTGATTACCTGTGGACAACAACCGCTTCGGCAACGACAATTTCTGGTAGTGTCAATTCCGCCGTTCGTGCCTCTCCCGCCAGGATCATCCTAAATGCTTCGAGTTATTGGCCATGCATTTTGTCTCCTTCTCCTCTTCTCGGGAATGGTATTCGGTCAATCGCCAGCTCCCATTCGAGCCTTGATCATCGATGGCCAAAACAATCATAGCGCGTGGCCGAAAACCACTATGATGATCAAAAAGTATCTCGAGGATACCAAACGATACACGGTTGATATTGCCCGCACCAAGTACACAACACAAGGCGACGAGCTACTCAAGCGGTATCCCCTCAACGATGGCATCCAACGAGAATCAAAAAAGAATGCCGTCCCCGACCCTGACTTCAAACCGGATTTCTCGAAATACAATGTCGTGATCAACAATTTTGGACACGGTGCGGCCCCATGGCCAGCTGAGACCAACACAGCCTTTATCAAGTTCGTATCCGAAGGTGGCGGGCTCGTGATCCTTCACGCAGCCGACAACAGTTTCGGTGACTGGGACGAATACAACAAAATGATCGGACTCGGTGGCTGGGGCAATCGCAATGAAAAGAGCGGCCCGTATGTCTACTTAAACTCGGAAGAGAAGCTAGTTGTGGACCCTACCCCAGGTAATGGTGGCAGTCACGGCTCCCAGCACGAATTCTCGCTGATCGTTCGCGACTCGGAACACCCAATCACCAAAGGACTACCAAAAAATTGGCTTCACACGAAGGATGAACTCTATGATCGCCTTCGCGGTCCAGCTCAAAACATGAAAGTTTTGGCAACTTCGTTTTCGTCCAAGGCACAGGGTGGCACCGATAGGCACGAACCGATGATCATGACGATCGACTACGGTAAAGGCCGCGTCTTTCATACACCGATGGGACACGCTGATTATTCCATGGAATGCGTCGGATTCATCACCATCTTGAAGCGTGGTACAGACTGGGCTGCGACCGGCTCAGTGGTCGACGCGACCATCCCGAGTGATTTCCCAACGGCCGACAAATCCTCACAACGGAAATTTGACTGAGACGACATGGATTTCCAACCCACAGCAATTAAGCTCACCGAAAATCGCTCCGTTGAAATCACTTGGAGCGATGGCGAAACTCTGAATTATCCCTTCGGAGTCCTGAGAAATGCGTGCCCCTGTGCGACTTGCCGAGAAAAAAAGAGAGCGGAAGAGTCCAAACCCAAAGGGCTGTTGCAAGTGCTTTCCGCAGCGGAAACGGTCCCGTTGGCGGTTACTCACATGCGTCCAGTTGGAAATTATGCCTACAACATCAATTTTTCCGATGGTCATAGCTCAGGACTGTTTACAATGGATCTGCTGAGGGAAATCGGCAAGCCTGTTCCGTCCTGATACTTTAGGTTCTAGATGCGGCCTGTAGTCAACACTTTTGATCGTCACGAACACCCAATGTTGACCCAGGACTGCGAGGATCTTCTTTTGGTCGGCTGGAAAGAATGGATCGCATTGCCCGAGTTTGGCGTCGATCGACTTCACGCCAAATTCGATTCGGGCGCAACCATGTCCTCCCTCCATGCGGAGCGAATTGAGGAGTTCAAGAGGGGCTCAAACAGTTGGGTGCGATTCTTTGTCATCGGAGACCATGATCGCGAAGAAACCCCTTACCACTGCAATGCGAGATTGATCGAGTATCGCAACATCCGATCTTCCAATGGTTCGATCGAATCCCGCCCGGTCATTGAAACAACTCTCTACATCGCGGGCTTCCAATGGCCCATCGAAGTGACCCTTAGCAATCGAGAAACCCTGGAGTGTCGCATGCTCATCGGCCGCTCTGCCCTCGCAGGACGTTGCCTAGTCGATTGCGGCCGATCGGATATCCTGTCCAAATAACTTCGGCAGCCGCAAAGTAGTACCGTGAATGGGAACCTTGTGCGTGCGTTTTGAAGTTGCGCCAATTCCATCGCACGGAATGCCATTCGCAATTGCGAAGCTCAATCTGCGCGATTGAATCGCGAATGCGATGGCAGTTTTCAGCCTGGGGTAAGTTCGCATCGCGAACGCAACCCCAGGTCAAGTAGCCCCGTCCGTTGAGAGCTCTGAAGGAGCGGCATTGGCCACGAATCGATTGCCCCACCAATCGCTAGGTCGATTCGTATTTTCCTCTCAAGCAATTGTGGGAATGCCGTCGCGTTGCGACTCGCTCACAACCTACGCATTGTTCACCACGGATTTCATCCGTGGCTATCAAATGCCACTGCTCCGCAGTTTAAGCCAGTGCGATGGAATTATGCCTGAAAGGCATAAGCATCTTTAGTCGTGGCTGATAAGCCACGGTTTGGAGACCAATCGATAGACGAGCCCAGAAGGGCCCGAAGGGGCGACACATTCTCCGATGGGACCGGTGCTATTTTCGCCGTGGCTTGCTATTCAACCAAAACAATTCGCTTGCTTTGGCGGTTTGTTCGTCCCCTTCCAATGTCGACGTTTTTCGCTGACCGGAAAACCGATCGGCAGTTCCGAATATCGTTATTCGAATTTGAAACTCCGAATTGATCTCGCTCGCTAAATACTGTGCAACGCCGAGTTGAAAACGAGACTGTGGGTAAATAGGGGTATCTAGTGTTTTGAGCGACCAAGCGTCAATGGGAACGGGTAGCCAAACAACGGATTCCTCATCGCTGGCAGATGTCGAGACCATGGCTGCAAGCGTCGCCGGAAGATGCTCAACGCTTGAACTCGCAATCTCAACACGTACGCGACTGCTGTGAGGGGCATAAAGTGCCCAACTTGGCCAGTGATCCCAAATCCCAAAACGCTCTGAGCATGGCATAATGCTAACGAGTACGACTATCGCAATGCAGAGCGATTCTCGGATACGGTACAGCCCATGGACGAACCAAATTCGCCTCGGACCTTTCGCGTTTAAGTCAGCTTCATGGTCGGCCGCTTGCGTAACAACAAAAAGCAGAAACGCTTGAACGGCAAACTGGCCGTTCCAAATCAAGACCCCAGGGCGATGATTGAGACCAAGCGGCCCAAGAACAGCAATCAAAGCCAAGTGCAACCCGATCGCAAAGACCCCTGCAACACGGCGACTCTTCGTCCAAAGTAACCCGATCGCAATCGCAAGTTCGACGACAGGAAAAACAGCGACCAAAGCGATCCGCGACGAGTCAGATACCTTGGACAAATCCAGCTCTATCCATTTCGCCATAGCCCCAAGCATCTGCTGGCCGACGGAATGCAAAAACTCAAAATCCAGTTTCCCAACCGCAGAGTAAAAATAGATGCCGATGATCAAGTAACGCATTAAGTTCAGACGAAGTGGGATGCTTCGGCAGCAAAGCCAGATCGTAGTGAACAATCCCAACTGGTATGCCCAGGGCTGAAAACGATGTTGGTCCAGACCGATAAGTGAGACCAACGACGCCAAAATCAAAACGCCCGCAATGCTTCGGAACCGCGAGGAAGGCCATGCGGCCGACAGAACAAGACCGACAATCAAGCCACCAAGACTAATCCAATCGTAGGAACCGGGCGATTCGCAAAGGATTGCCAACACCGGAACTTGAGGGAATACGGTTTGCGGCATCCAAAGGGTGTAGGTTGCTGCAATCAGAGCAAGTGCGCAGATCGAGGTCCAACGCTGCACCTGAATTGCAATGAGCTTTTCTTGCATTCGAAAGACATCTCTCGTGCATCGTGGAAAGGGGGCAGTGGCGATGCTAGGCGATCGGGCTAAACAAATCCTACCTCTTCGGGGTATGATTCGGCAACGGCCCATCCTCAATGTCGGTTGGGGCAATCCAACCAGCTTTTGGCCTCTCGCCTCGCTGATATTGATCATAAAAGCCTGCCCCACTCGTTGGGACATATTCGTCAAAGATCTTTCCATAACCGGACATGCGAGGGTCACCTTGCGAATGGAGCTCTTCTTCCATTCGTTTACGCAACTGCATGACCAATTGAATTTGCTCTGCTTCACCAGCAATATTGCGAACGCAATTCAAATCCTGCGTTAAGTCAAACAGCTCTTCGCTCGGTCTCATACCGAAGTTAAGTTGCCAGAAAAGGTTCGAGCGATCGTACCGCCCCAGCTTGAGAACCAGCGTTTTCGATGGACTCGCATCGGTATCGGTATAACCGGTTTCTGGGTTCCCGGCTGGCCAACGAGTTGGTTCGTAGTTTTTTAAATAGAAATGGCTGCTTGTAACGATACCTCGAATCGGGTAGCCCCAGTCATGAGGGCGCCCAACGTCCGTCCGTTCTTTGCCGACCAAAGTGTGATCACGGTGACTGAGCACTCTGCCAGCTTGATCGCTCTCCAGAATTGGCCGCCAGCTTTGCCCCGTGATGGGCATCATGCCGCTTTCGTTCTCGCTGATTCCTGCATAATCCAAAATCGTTGGCGCGATGTCGGTGAAGTCCACAAAGTCCTCGATCACACGGCCCGGCTTATTCGAACCTTTGGGCCACCGGATCGCAAGCGGGATATGGTTCGAATCTTCATACGCATAGCCTTTGCAACGCGGAAACGGCATGCCATGATCGCTTGTCACTATGATCAAGGTGTTGTCGAGTTCGCCTCTCTTTTCGAGTTCCGCCATCATGAGGCCTAGGTGATTGTCCGTGTGTTCGACTTCATAGGCGTAGTCCAACATATCATGCCGAACGATCTCGTCATCCGGCAAAAACTCAGGAACTTTGGAAATGTCGCTCAGTTTTTTGCCCCCTTTTTTCACGCCTGACTGAAACTCATAGCCGCGATGCGGTTCTGTGCTTCCGTACCAAAAGCACCAAGGCTTATCCTTTGGAGTCGCATCCAAGAAGTCTTTGAAGTTGGCTGCGTAGTCGTTGTTGCTGATCTCGCTTGTGGTTGGCGTAAGCTTGTGTTTGTTGAATGCTTTCCCAGTGATCTGACGAAGATTGCCTTCGGCATCCTTGGCAATCCCTGGCCCCCAGCCTTTGCCTGTCATGCCCATATGCCATCCTTTCTGCATGAGGACTTCGGGCCAACTCTTCAGTTTGGGTGGAAACAACGACAGGTGGTTGCCAGCTTCTTCGTTTTGCCAAAGATGCCGTCCAGTCAAAACGATAGCTCGCGACGGAGCACATTTGGCCATCGGCGTATACGCGTGCCTGAACAAGAGCCCTTCGTTTGCGACGCGGTCGAAGGCTGGCGTGTTGACCCAAGCGGTACCATAAACGCCAGCATGCATCCCCCAATCGTCTGCAATCGCAAACAAAATGTTAGGACGATCGGCTGCGGAAAGGGCTGCAGAGGGGATGCAATAAGCAACGATCAACAACAAGCACCGGGAGAAAAATGGAGAGAATTTCATTTCTATTTGCTTTATCGTTTCGGCGTAGATTGCCCAAACCCAGGAACCCGTTCAAGCATCGCTAAAAGCTCTCGAACCTTCTCTGGATTAGAAGCAGAATGATCACGGGTTTCATCAGGATCGGATTGATAATCGAATAATTCGGTCTGCACCGAACCGGACGGGCCAGGCTGGACAATCAGTCGCCAGCGGTCAGTACGAACGGTACGTTGGCCATCGCTCCAAAAACCATAGGCTGGCTTCTCGGACGATGCATTGGCATCTAACAACTGTGGACGCAAACTCTTGCCGTCTAAATCGGACAATGCTGGTAAACGGCAAAGGTCGATCATGGTTGGCAACAGATCAACCGTTTCCACCAGCGATGAGCAGGTGCTCCCCGGCGATGTCAATCCAGGACAACGGATCATCAAGGGCGAACGAAGTGCCTTGTCGTACAAACAGTGTTTCCCCCAGATCGAGTGTTCTCCCAGCAAGAACCCGTGATCGCTCCACAACACGACGATAGTATCCTCTTCGAGCGAAAGCTCCTTCAATGCTACCAAGAGCTTTCCGACTTGTTCGTCCATGTAACTGATGCTCGATGCATACGAGCGTCGCATCATGAGTGCGTACTCAAGGTCTTTGTCTGGATTGCGACCGTTGGCATGGCCATAGTTGTTTCGGAACTCACCGCTATTGTGCCAAGTTGATGGCCAGGACGGCTTGGACGCAACCTCTGGCAGCAAGCTCAATGAATCCGAAAGATGAAGATCGTGCCATTTCTTTGGGGCCGCGAATGGCAAATGTGGCTTGAAAAAACCGACACCAAAGAACCAGGGTTTCTTTTGCCTTGCCAGCTCCTTGAGCGTCCGGACTGCTTCTGCTGCGATCCAAGCGTCCGGATACGCTTCGTCTGGCCCATCGTTGGCTTCCCACGCGGGCGATTGCCCTGCTTTTCTCGCATTGCCATCAGCGTAACCATGCATCATGTCCTCTGGCGTACTCCATGGGCCTTTGGGAACCCACGCTCGATCCCAAGCGCCGGGCAATTCTTCAGGCCCTTCCGCCCAACGTTTGCCAGTTAGTCCGCCTGGATAGTGCGTGATCTTGCCCAGCGCAAGAGTTTGGTAGCCGTTTTGGCGAAACGTCATTGGTAGACTATGTGTACTCCACTTTGCTTGAGTCTGCTTTATTCCGTTGTTACCAACTTGGGCGGTGACCGTGGGATAGCAACCACGCATCAATGCGCAACGCGAAGCACCGCAGGTTGGTACTTGCACAAAGTGATGGCTAAAGACCCTCGCGGTCTTTGCAAACGAATCCAGTTGCGGAGTTTGAGCATGCGGAACTCCATAAACACCAAGATCATTTCGCAAGTCATCGATCGCGATGAACAAAACGTTTGGCCGGCCTTCTGCATGCAACGCGCATGGAGCAACGCAGAATATACAAACGCCAACAATCAGCATGTGAATGAGGTTATGCATGGTTATTTGTTTTTTTCCTTGCCCTTGCCTGGCTTTTCATTCGGCACAAGTATTGTGGGGAGATCGTCCGTGGGCTGATTGGAAAATCGATATGGGTCATCGAGTCGACGCATTTCGGTTAACAACATTGCCTGCATCTCGGCTAACTTGGCCGCATAAGCTGGGTCGGCAGCCAGGTTCGAGTGCATTGGAACTGAGCTACCATGTTCTTTGAGGAGTTCATCAGGGTTAGCCGCCAAGTTAAAAAGTTGTGTCTCGGCAACTTTTCGGCCTGGGGCTTCGTACTGGATCAGCTTCCAGTCCCCTTGCTTAACAGATCGTATGCCAGGCTTGCTGCCACCACTATAAACGCCGTACATGACATCGCGTATGCTTTTGGCTTTGCCTTCCAAGACGGGTCTGAAGCTGAGACCTTCGTTGGATGCTGGCGCTGGAATGTTGGCAAGATCGCAGAGCGTGGCGAGCACATCGAGCAAGTAGATATTCCCCTCGGCTCGAGTCCCTGCTTTGATCCCTGGTCCAGAGACGATAAACGGAACTCGCCACGTATGCTGATAGAGGTTTTGCTTGCCCATCAGTCCATGTCTGCCCACGGACATTCCATGGTCGGCGGTGTAGATGATATACGTGTTGTCCAGTTGTCCGATGGATTTCAGTCTTTCCAGGACACGACCGATTTGGATATCGATGTTTTCGCTGCAAGCGAACTCGCGCCCCAATTCATTGCGAACGCTTGCTTCGTCGCGACGATTCCAGACGCCACTGACTGCCACTTCGTCCCGCACATCGGCATGCGAATTGTCGAACGGGTGCTTGGGCAAGTAACTCGTTGGAAGTGGTGGCTGTTTGCTATTTAATGCTGGCGGGTTCTTCGGATCGGTATGGTTGGTTGCTCCATACTTGGCAATCAAATCAGGCTTGCCATCTCTCTCATCGTGCGGATGAGAAAAACCGAAGTAGATCAAGAATGGTTTCTCGTCTTTACTTTCATCGCGATGGTCGAGGTACTCAAGAACTTGTTCCGCATGCCATGCGCTTCCGGTTTCGTCGGTGTCTCCACGTTTGGTCGCATCCTTGCGAACCGTAAACTGCTGGTTTGCCGCTTCATAGCTGTTGCCCAGTTTGCACGTTCGCATGGTCGCGTACCCAGCCCGATTGAAAACTGCGGGGATCGTGTTCTTTTCTAAGCCTGGCGGACTGGTCTTGGCACCAGCGGGAGCGGGTGGCAAATGCCAGACCGTGCGTCCACTCATAATCATATGTCGGGACGGCATGCAAACGGCGCCGCTAAACGACCCCATATGATACGCCCCATCAATGACCATTCCGCTGGCTGCCAAACGATCGATGGAGGGAGTATCGAGCGTCGATGCTGGGTCGTAGGTCTTTAGATCGAAAGGTGACTGGTCATCGACCAGAATGAACAAGAAGTTGGGCCGGGAATCCAAAGCGTTCGCGGTTGAATTGAAAAGCGTGAATGCGATGATGCTGCAAATCGTCAGCAGAGACTGGAGAGCGAATCGAGGATGGTGTGGCATGGAGAGAGACCTTGTGTAATCCTAATGAAAATTGTCCCTGTCGCGGACCCCATCGCCAAAGGCAACGACGGACATCCCGATGCAAATAACCAAGATGATGAAAAACGGGATGAGGAAATACCGGCTCCACAAGGGAGTAGAGCCGAGGATCAGCATCATAATCAACAACGTTCGCAATGAAAAATTCATTTGGTTATGGTCATTCTCATTACTCGCATCTTCTTGACATGCTCCCCCCGCTCCTCTCCCCGAAACGGCAACGCTGTGAAGTATTTCAGGACGGCTGGGGCTTGCCCCTCCGTCCGCAGCTTTGGTGTTCTAGATTCACGCCGCCCGACCACGCACCTCCGGATTCGTCGCACCGCCA
>CANHVO010000298.1 GCA_947463915.1 Planctomycetaceae bacterium | reverse complement strand
GGCGTTCTTGACAATGGTTCCGACCGAAGCAGTCAGTGTGACCACGTTGCCTGCATCTGGGTCCGACCAAGTACCCGTGTTGGTGATGGTCGTTCCTTCGTTACCACTGACGGCAGCCGTGTTGGCCGCGACCACTGGGTTCGAGTTGGCACTGCCGACGGAAATATCGCGAGTCGCCTCATTGCTCAGATTGTTTGCCGCTGCCCCATCGTCAACTCGGAACGTTACCGTTCGTTGCGAAGCCGCTGGTGTTGCGTTGGTATTGCTGTAGAGGATAGATCGCAATGCCGCTTGATAATTGGCTATGCTGTCATTTCCGACTAGAGTCATGACGCCCGTTTGAGTGTCAAAGGTTCCGGTTATGGAACTTGTATTGACAAAACTCAAAACATCTTCAGTAGAAAGATATCCAGTCGAGACCCGAATCGTAGCCCCAACCAGCGAAGTGCCGTCATCGATCACGGTAACACCGTTGTCAACCGCGACAGGTGTGCCCCGGTAATTGAGAACCGACGAGCTTGTCGTCACAACGGGTGGGAAATCATTGACGTTCCCGATGGTAACCGTAATCGCCTTTTCAAAAGTCTGGGCCGTAAAAAGCTGACCACCTTGGTCTGTGGTGCGAACGCGAATGGTGTAGGTCGACTTCGTTTCGAAGTCAAAGGTCGCGTTGGTAAGTACTTGACCGTTCACGATTTTGAACGCACTATTGTCTGTATCACCAGCGCCAGTGACCAATTCGTAGGTAAAGGTATTTCCTGCATCAGGGTCCACCGAGGAAAGAGTACCGACGACGGAGTCTACGGGAAGATTCTCGCCGACTACCGATGGGGCCAAGGAAACATCCGTTGGAGCATTGTTCGGTAGCTCCGTAAAGAACACTTCCAATTCCGGCCGATATCCGGCATTGGCGAATTCGGAAGTGTAGAAGAACCAACCGTCTGAGCCGTTGGTCCAAGGCAGAATCGCCCAGCCCTTGTTTGCTGTGCCCCGAACCCAGTTCTGAACATCCGATGTTACCTCGAAGTCGTTAATGCCAGCTTGCGCCAGCGGATTCAACGTGCTGTTGCCCGCTTGAGCCGTCACCACAGAGCTCGCTTCAGTACCGTCCGCAGTCAAGCCATTGACCATCGAATCCCACGTGGAGTCGGCATTCCAATCTGCTAACATTGCGTTGAACGAGCCACCATGCCCCACAGCATTACCACTGCCGCTAACCAATGTCAGGACGGCATGTTCAATTCGAGCGTTTGCGGGAATGCGGCCCGTTGCGCTTCCCATGATATCTTCAAACCGAACCAGGGCCTGAGTTCGATTGGTTCCGCCAGCATCTTCGTAGTCCGATCCAATGGTCGCTTGAGTTCCGAAGGACGCAGCCGGCGCTGCTTGGAATAGGTGTGTGTCGACTGTTCCTGTGTAACCATTTAGCCCTTGCTGGAAGGCCGCAGAAGTGGTTCCAGCAGGGACCCATTCGATCTTTAGCATAGGTCGAAGTGTTGCATCGGCAGCTTCGGAGGGGCTAAATGCCCAGCCATCTGTCCCACCAACAAACGGGTTTAAGACCCAGCCAAAATTCGTTGCGCCAGCGTTCCAAGCCCGTACGTCATTGGTAACTGCTACAGAAGCGAATCCGGTACCCGTTGCCCCAGAGACATCCAGAGTATTCCAGAAAGAGTCATAGCTTGATCTCGCTTGATTGTCGTCGAGCTGAATTCCGCCACCAACATTATTCCATGTTGAAGTTGCTGGATTCCAGTCGCTTAACATTCGGTGGAACTCGGCACCGTCACCTGTATTATTCATTTGCACGAACAAGGATGCCGAAGTGATAATGGCTCCGGTCGGAATCTGTCCCAAAGCACTTCCAAAAAGACTATCAAAGCGCATCAGCACCTGAGCCGTGTTTGTCGCTCCAGCATCCGGGTAGTCGACAAGAAGCCCACTTGCATCGCCTCCCGTGGGAAACGAGCTGTTCGGACTGTTCTGCGACAACTGAATGTCCTTTGCGCCCGTATACGCGCCAAAACCTCTATCGACCCCTTCTTGGATTTCGTAAACGCGTTTGAGGCCAATGCTGACGGTCTTGGAGACAACCGGGCTCACTTGTCCCCCTCCATCCACCAAAGCAAAGCTAATCGTTCGCGTTCCATTTCCATTCACAGTAACGTCGCGATAAGTAACGGCACGCGCCACGGCTTGTGCAGAGATGCGAGTCGCGGCCGCGTTGAAGGTGATGACTAGCGGGGTACCTGTTCCACCTGTGAAGCTCCCAATGACCACACCCGCAAAGGTAACATCAGTTCCGCTCACTCCGACGATCCCCGCAGTCGTTCCCTCGTTTCGCAGTTCCAAGCGATCGTTGGCGTTGGCGTTGCTCGAAACGGTAACCGTAAGCGTTCCATTGGTCAGAAACGCGCTAGTCCCAGAAAATGCAACTCGACCGTCAACCCCAATGCCAGTTGAACCTGAACCAAACTGAGTGACTCCCGACGAAGTCGAGACACCGATGTCTAGATTGGTATTGATAACCGACACGTTAGCAGGATTTCGAGCAGAGTAATTCGCATCGGTACTGACTGCCGCATCCGTAATAATCGAGTAAGCAATATCCGCATCTACAATTGCATCATCGACTCCTGTGACCGTAACAACCTGAGGGACATTCCAATTGGCTGCCGTAAACGTAACCGAAGTGGGACCAACCGTGCCTTCGGCCGTATTGCTGGACGAGAGTGCGATTACCACATCTGCGGCTGGCTGACTCGTCAGTACCATCGAAAAATTGGCTGTTCCTCCGCGTTCGGTGGTTAACAAGCCTGTCGTAGGAGTTACCGTAATGCCAGCAACATCGTTGTCGTTATTCACTACAGAGAGATCGATGACCGAAACGCCATTGAAGTTTACGTCGGCACTCGCTGCCGTGGTTACGATACTGTAGGCGATGTTGCCATCCACGAACGCATCATCAACCCCGGTTATGGTCACAATTTGCGGAGTATTCCAGTTGGCTGGCGTGAAGATAATCGACGTCACACTTGGCACGCCCTCGGTCTCATCGCTCGAGACGAAGGCAATCGTGACATCTGCTGTCGGTGGAACCGCCAAAGAAACAGAAAACTGAGCTGTGCCCGCAGATTCGGTCGTAACCAGTCCCGTGAACGGGCTAACAACCACTCGATCGCCTGTTATTGTCACATTCGCTGTGGCAGTCGAAGTCCTACCGCTGCTATCCGTGATGGTATAGGTGAAGCTATCTTGCAGCGACTCACCAGGATTCAACGCTGCAATGCTTCCGCCAGCGGAGCTCGGGTCGTACTTGACTGTACCATTGGGGTTAATCGTAATTGCTGCCCCACGGGTACTCGTCGCACTTGCTGAAGTTACTGAGTAGGGATTTGGAGCAAGCCTCTCGAGCGCATTCGCAAACGGAAGGAAGAGGAACTGGACATCGCCGATCACTTGGGAGAATGTACCGCCCGTTCGCAATCGAATCGAAAAATCGGAGCCCGATGCTACATACGAAACTGAAAGATTGGCTGGTAGCAACATAGAATTGCCCCCTACGGTCGCGCTAACTCCGCCGCTCCCAATAGCGATCAGTGTTCCCGTTGTGGGGGACTGCCCAGGGACCGTCACCGTTACCGTTCCTGCAGCATCCATGGTGGCTGTTAACCCACCAGACGACTGAGTCAGCGAGCCGATTCCGGTTCCCGAATCAATGGCCCATCGCCCACCAATTAAGTTCGCTGTCGTTGCTGGAACGTAAACGAAGCTAAAACCATCATCTTCGAGATTCGCTACACCAGCCGTGTCTGGTGCGCTGTCATTGTCCGTATTGCGTACCTGCCAACGATTTGTACCGGGAATTGGCCGAACCGACATGATGTTGTCGTCGTTCGAAGCGGTCATCGCAAAAAGGAAGCCGCTTGCTTCCGAGTTTGTCGCTTCCGGAATCGTGACTTCGAAAAGACCCGCAGCAATCCGTGTTATGTTCGTCTGCGATACGCCCATGCCGGAACGCAAAACCCCTGTGTTGTCAACATGCCCAGACGTCCAGCCGTCCGCATAGGGGAAAAATGCAGCTCCCAAAGGTGTGTTTCGTTCGCCCCCCGTACCTGTCCCCGTGTCTGTCGCGATCACATATCCAGCCGTTGCGTTAAGAATGTTTCCCGCGCTGTTGGCTGTGCCGAAGGGGGTGGTGTCGTCAGCAACTGTTGCCAACAGGACGCCCGTCGACTGCTGAAGATTGACGCCATTTTGCGAGAACTGCACGTCACCCAAATTCTGTGAACCGACCACATTGATATTGTTGGGAGCAGCGGATGTTTGAGCGATCGACCAGGTTGTCGTAGCGTCGTTGGTTGCGGCGATGTTGCCTGCGACGTTGCCGGCCCCCACTGAACCTACGGCGTTTTCTGGGTCGAAATCATTTGCAAGAACATTGATGTCAATCGAGGAGTCTTTTGTCGTGGTAACCGAGTCGTTGACAGCCTTAACGCCCTCGTTTACGGAACTAATGCTTCCAACCGCGACGGCACTTGTAACGTTCAAGCCGCTGCTATCTGTTGCTCTAACCGTGTACGAAAACGCACCGGACCGATCCGGCTTTGGCGTAAACGTCAAATTCGAGCCGACAAGGGTTGCATCAACTGGTGCATCCTCACTTAACGTTATCGAGTACACCAACGAATCGCCCGCATCGTATTCCGTGAAATAAGTTCCTACGTTGAGCGTCTGGGCAACATCATCCTCAACGAACGACAAAGGAGGGATGGCAGAGGCGATGATCGGGTTGTCATTCGAGCCGCGAAGGGTAACCGTGACCGTTGCTGTATTTGAACTACCACCGTCGGATGCAGTGTAAACAAATGTGTCTGTGACGATTTGGCCAAGCCCCAGTGCACGAAGCTGTTCCGGTGTGTAAGCATAGTTCACCGTTTTGTCCGCATTGACGGAAAGTGCAACGCCATTCGCACTAACTCCACTGCTTGGCGCTCCTGCGGTACCCAAAGCAGAGACCGTCAGAGGCGACGTTGTCAACAATTGATTCTCAAACGGAACGAACAGTACGACGAAATCGTCATTCAGCGAATTGGCTGCCGTTGCACTCTCGAATTGCAGTTGCCGAATCGCAAAATCCGTACCGTTCGCCGCTGCTTCATAAGAGAAATACGAGTTCGTCGCACGAGCTCGATCTTGGTCAGCCGTCTCGATAATCAACACCCCCGAAGTTGGACTCTGGCCAGGGATCGACATGTTCCAATTGCCATTGCTTGTCCGTTGGATCGTGAAATCCCCAAACGACTGAATAACTGGATTGGGGACTCCCGAGTCACCTCGGATAACCCCGCCGACTAACCCCTGAGCACTGCGAGGGACGTACAAGACGCTAAACGCAGCGTTCGTGCCTGCTGCAAAATTTCCTCCATTGTCGCGAGTGTTTACCATCCAATTACTCCCACCAATAGGAAGCGCTCGGGCGTAGTTAGTAGAATTTCCTGAGGCCATCACGAACAAAAAACCATCTGAACGCGAATCGCTTACCCCAGCAATCGAGACTTGAAACTGCCCAGTTGCGGGTCTCGTGACTGTGATCAGCGGATGGCTTACGACTGCGACACCTGCATTGCTGTACGATCCCCCAATCCAATTTGCAGCGAAGGGAAATCGAGTCACAGCAGGTCGAACGATATTCTCCGCATTGTCAGCCGGTCCTGCTTCCGAGGACAATTGCACGTTAGCGTTTTCATTGTTGTAGTTCAACACCGCAAGATTGTTCGCCGTGTTTCCCGGAAGATTGGGAACGATGTTTTCGCGAACCGTTGCAATGACGACACCCTCGGTTCTTGCCATCAGGGATAGGCTCCCCGTTCCATTATCCAAATTGTCAGAGTCCTTTGATAACGCGATGTCCGCGTAGTTGGTGACATTGCCGATCGCAATCCCCCCAACAATCAAGCTGCGCTGAGGAGTCGTCGAACTAGGTCGAACGGGTATCGAATAAGTCGCTGTGTTTCCCCCCTTGTTCGGATTGGTATAGTCGATGTTTGCTGCGGACACCTGCTGCGTAAACGCACCATCATTATCATTGGCGAGAACATTCAAAGCGATTGCGGGAGAATAGACCAAGCTGCCGTTGGTCAGATTGAATTGATCATTGAATACATTGGCGGCCATTAGCTCGCGACGTTCAAGCGACTCCAGATGGAGGTTGCGAACGATCTTTCGAACCTTGTTCTGGTTGCGGAGTTTTGTGGATGCAGCTAGACGATCATTGTCAAGATGGCTAGCCGAAAATAGGATCTTTTTTAAAAGCGACTTTTTTGAAAGCGACATCGAGGACTTGCTCATTGGGGATAGCGAGAAACTGGAATAGGTTGCGGTAACGTAGTTGATTAAGAATTGCAGTGAAACAACTTGAATGCACCGATGCTACGGCGTTACGTGGTTACGAGTGGCTCCATTTCACAGAGTCACACTCTACGTAGATGGAACAAAAGAATGAGATTTAGCGAATTGACAACACATCTAGGCTTGCGCCATAACGAAAGTAGGCCGCGGGTTCTGCGGCCTACTCTGCAACACAAATCGCAATGCACGGAGCCTTAAGCGATCTTGTTCATTCGTCTTCGGAAGGCCCTTCGGCCGAAAACACCACCAATCACAACACTCAGCAGAGCAATCGAGGTTGGCTCAGGAACGGCAGCGACGGTAAGAGTAAAGCTTCCTTGCTCATACTGATAACCGGGGGCAGGTAGACCTGGGTTAGTACCAAGGTCAGACCCGATTATCGCATAGGTTCCAGCTGCAAGACCGGCTTTGTTAATCAGCAAGGTCGCAACTTTCGTGTTCGAGGCCGGAATCAACTGAGAAGCGTTAAACTCAATGCTGAGTGCACCTGTATCAGCAGCGCCATTAAACGAAGAGCCCGCTGGGTTGATATTGCCGAACCCAAGATACGATGCGTCCAAACCAAATGTACCTGCCGTTGAGCCAAATTGCCCACCTTGGGTCAAAGTAAAGATTGCCGAAAAATCTAATGTCGAATTGTTCGCATCGGAGCGTGCAAATACGTCAACCGAAACATTTCCAGTTCCAACTTCCGAACTAGCAGTACCGATCGACAAAACAATGGCTGCACTCGCGTTTGAGCAGATCACAGCCAGCCCAAGTAATAATCCCAAAATTCTCATCAATTCTCTCCAAGTTGAAAAACGTATTTTTGACCGTAAATTCTTCGCTGATTTCCAGGACGAAAACACTCATTCCTAGCTCCCAGCGATCAAACACAATGTCTTGGTGGCTCTGCCTATCAATCGATAGCCAACAAGAACGTCCATAGCAGGTAACACCTTTAGCTCAAAAAGTTCCCAGGCGACAACCTGGGAACCGAGAGCCAAATCCAATACCGCAAGTTAAAGAGCCAAATTCCAGAGTGACGCGAAGAAATCGTCGATGCTCTCTAGCTTCGAAGGTTCTTTTCTAGCGTCCACCGTCGAATCAATCTCAACCGATTTGTTCTCGGTCGAATGGACGCTGATTGGGAGCTGCGATGGAGCGCTTCCTGGTACCAACGAATCCGATCCTAGCAACGCATCAGTTCTGGCATTTGCCGAATTGTTTTGTGAGTCATTTTTGCCAACAACTCCCGTGCCTGTGGCTCCGGTAAACGGAACGGCACCAGCGACGATTTTCCCGCCGTTTCCGACGTTACTACCGTTACTGACGTTTCCGAAACGCGCACCTGCCGACCGAGCTGCGGGAGCCGATATCGGAGCAACGATTCCCAACGTTTGCTGATTGCTTCGAACAAGGCCAGTGTCGGTCGCGTTTACCCGTCCGTCACGATTGATGTCATAGATATTCGTTACCGAAGCGCTATTAGGAAGCGTCGATTGGTTGACTCGCACCGCTCCGGTGTCCGTCGCGTTGACGCGAATACGCCCTGTTTGGCCTGTCGTATTGCCAACGTCGACGTCTCCAATCACGTTTCCAAAGTAAAACACATCGTTCGCCGAAAGACCTGTGTTCGCATTGGCTAGAACAGTCACTCTTAGCCATGTGTTCTGAACCGTATTGTCTGGGAACGAGATGACTACTCTAGCTGAGCCTCCAGCCCCGCCGCCAGCAACGATCGATGCACTTGGTACAGCTGCCCCAGGCAACGCTACGAAGCCTGCTGCGGCAATCCCATCCCACCGAGCAAACTGCAAACTAGCCAGCATCTGTGCATTGGTCGTTCCTGATGGCAAACCATTCAAGTCAACCACGATTCCGTTCAAGCCAAGGCTGTAGTTGCTGTAATTCGCAAACGTTGAAGTTTGACCAGGTAGAAGTGCGACTTTGTCCGTTGCAAGTGAACCCGACGCACTGCTGCCAGTTGCACCAAGGTATCTAACGCCACGAGTTGCTACCGTCGAGTTCGCGGTAAAGGTAAAGGAAACCGTAGAACTTCCACCATCTTCGTCGCTTCCAGTGATCGTGACCACTTGGTTGGAAACTGCGGAAACGGGAGTGAACGACCACGCCCAAGTTCCGTCGTTGTTCTTCACAACCGTTCCAATGTCCGCGGTCAAGGTGACCGTGTCGGCAGCAACGTCAGCGTAGGTGCCTGTGTTGGTCAAAGCCGTCTGAACGTTTCCAGTTACAGTCGCATTGGCTCGAGTCAGTGCTGGTGCCACATTGTTGACCGTATAGGTAAACGTCGTCGAAGCCGTTCCACCGACGCCGTCGTTCGCAGTGATGGTGACGGTCGTTGCCGCAATTTGATCGGTCGAAGCAAGGCTCCAATCCCACGTTCCATTGGCGTTCTTGACAATGGTTCCGACCGAAGCAGTCAGTGTGACCACGTTGCCTGCATCTGGGTCCGACCAAGTACCCGTGTTGGTGATGGTCGTTCCTTCGTTACCACTGACGGCAGCCGTGTTGGCCGCGACCACTGGGTTCGAGTTGG
>CANHVO010000297.1 GCA_947463915.1 Planctomycetaceae bacterium | reverse complement strand
TCAAGCAAAATATTGGGTTGAGGCGGATTGTACCGGCGTCGAACGCTGATCTAGCCCCTCCTATAACCCCAAAAAACAAAATAAGTTCCGCACGCTGGTGTCCCGGCTTCAGCCGGCTGCGATCTGATCCGAAAAGGATGCGCCAACACGAAAGCGACTGAAACAAGGATGGCTAGCCAAAAACAATCTTGCTAACTTACAGGGGTAATATGCCAAGCAACCCGGAAAAAAACTCACAAAACGCGGAAATACGTAACGTCGATGACCGTTGAAAACAAAACGCAGGCAAATTACTGCCCCGCGGGGGTTCAAATCGCGTTGCTACTTGGCTTTTTCGTTCATTTCTCAGGGGTCCTTTCGGAGCCCCTACGCTTCTTTTCCAGGAGCGAGGTGCGAACCGGGCCGGAATTTGCCTGGCTTGCTGAAACCATGAAGCCGTATTCTCAATGGCTCTATATCAATCATGGCTATTTCTTTTTCGCCCCCAACCCCGGCCCAAGTCACTTGATTCAATGTGCTTTCTCGCCCCCGGACGTCGTCGAATCAGCGGAAAAATCGAGCTCTCTACTGACGCTGCCAGATCGAGCCGAACATTGGCCCCGGCTGCTCTACCACCGATATTTTATGCTATCCGAGTTCTACACGAACCGCTTTGCGCCTAAACAAGTGACCGAAGAACTAAAGAAGGACACAGAGTTCATGCAAAGATGGTCCTTTGATAAAGAGCTCTACGATCAACTTCAAAAGTCAATGGTCGCCAGCCTTAACCACTCAAGAGGCAAGGAGATAGTCGAACTTCGGCGGGTGGAGCGGTTGCTACCAGACTCCCAACAGGTGCTTCGAGAAGGCTGGACATTAAACGACGCACGACTCACCAATGTTCTATCGGAAACCATGGTTGAGGAAGCTGTCGCTCCACCGATACAGGAGCTTCCAAGCAGACCAAGCGAGCCAACCAAGAAATGATGGCTCCGCTCAAATCGCCAGGAATACAATTCGAACAGAAAACCTTTTTCGATAGTTTTCGAGAGTTCTTCTTTGCGCCAACTTCGGCGCATGCATTGGCTGTCATTCGAATCGCAACAGGCTGCATGATCGCCTACATCCACCTTATCTGGATGTTAAACTTGGAATCGTTCATGGGGCCATTCGCTCTCATCAACAACGAAGCTTGGCAAGCCATCCACCGAGGCCAAGTTCCCGACACCAAATGGACTTACCTTGCCTATACCGAGTCGATGTCGCTGATTTGGTGCCATGAGATGCTTGCTTGTATGGCAGGGCTGCTGCTGGCTGGTGGATTTCTTACTAGAACTTCTAGCCTATTAGCTTGGTTCTTGACGTTGATGACAGTTCATCGCATGACTGGAATGCTGTTCGGCCTGGATCAGATAACAATCATGCTGGCGATGTACCTATGCCTTGGCCGACCTGGAAACGTATGGAGCGCAGATTGCTGGCTACAAAATCGATATTCGACTTTGTTTGAAAATCATCTTTGGCTTCGACGTTTGTCTGGATCACTACCCACTGAATGCGGGACGGAAATGCCAGATTGCTGGTCGAACACTTTTGCAACACGGATGATCCAGTTGCACTTGTGCGTGATCTATCTCTTCGGTGGACTTGGCAAACTGCGAGGGGAAATGTGGTGGGATGGAAGCGCCATGTGGTTCTCGGTTGCGTCCTATGAATATCAGTCACTCGACATGACATGGGTAGGCCACTTTCCTATCTTGTGCTCGATGGCAACTCACCTAACACTCTTCTGGGAAGTTGGCTATTGCGCGATCGTTTGGCCCAGGTGGACCAGACCATGGACACTGCTAGTAGCCTGCTTCGTACACGGGGGCATCGCCTTGTTCCTAGGAATGGTTACCTTTGGATTCATGATGCTGGTTGCGAACTTTGCGTTTGTTTCGCCGTACTACTTGAAGCGTTGGATGGGTGTCGGTAAAAATCTGAGTGAGTGATTGAACAAGGGGCGAGACGTGTCAACGAACCATCCTAAACCGAGGCCCCTGAAACGTAAGACATGGCTTGGTTTTCTTTGGCGATGGACTTTTCGAACCTGCCTTGGATTGCTCTTGGCTGGGTTGTGTTTCGCCTCGATGGCCTGGATTTTGGGAAACACTCCTGTAAATCGCGACTTCCAGCATGCGTCCATTGAAAATGGAATCGAAATTCTTGTGATCAATAATGGAGTGCATGCGGACCTCGTGTTGCCTTTGAATGAGCCTTCTTTTCCATGGCGTGATCGACTGAAGGAAGCGGACTTTCCAATTTTTGATCCCGAAAATCGCTATGCCATTTTTGGATGGGGAAACAGACAGTTTTATATGGAGACTCGAACTTGGGATGACATCAAGATTTCGAATGTAATGTACGCGTTTGCAGGCATGGGCGACACAGTCGTTCATGTTGAGCTTTGCCGAGATTTAGCTTGGGCTACGCAAAGGTCGCGATTGATTCGCCTTTCGCCAGACCAATTCCAGCGTCTGAGCGAGCACCTACTCTCAACTTTCCATAAACAAGCCAACGGCGAGCTGTCGCCGATCCCCGACCGCCACTATGGAAATTCGGATGCGTTTTATGTGGGGCTAGGTCACTACCATCTTTTCCGGACCTGCAATGTTTGGGCTGGATCGGGATTAGCGAAAGCGGGTGTCCGTGTCGGCTACTGGACACTCACTCCTGGATTGCTGTTTGCATGCCTACCAGAACCGCCGGTAAATAGGGCATCGCCTCAGCAGTAGCCTTTGGTGAATGCAGCAGATTAGGCGAGCCGCGGGGCCGCTATACCTAGCACGACGCGCAAGCTAGTAAAATTACGCCCCAATTCACTAGCTTGCGCGTCGTGCTAAGACGTCTTCGTTCAGCTGCTCGACTTACTTGTCCTGAAACACGCTTTGACTGAACCAGTACAAGCTGCTGCTCCAGTGAACTGGATCGTGGCCGTGATCATCGACATGCCACACATGCTCGATGCCATTCTTCTTCAAGAACTGATGCATGTTCTGGCTGATTCGAATGAGTCCATCCTTGTTGCCACAGGAGATCCAGAGCAACTTTAATTTTGACTTGGCATTTTCGATGTTCGGGATCAACTCTTCTGCAGGCTTGGTATTGGGAGCAGCAGAGAATGGACCGACCCAAGCGAACGTGTCGAGATTCCCAAGCCCAAAGTTAAACGATTGACCACCTCCCATGGAGAGACCGGCGATCGCACGTTTTTCGCGGCTATTGTCGACCGAGTACTTTGCTTCGATGGCGGGTATCAAATCGTCGAGTAGGTCTCTTTCAAACGTTGCGAACGCTGGCGCGCTCGCCATCACGTTTCCTTCAGCGCGATCATTCTTCTGAGCGCGACCATTTGGCATAACAACGATCATTGGAACCGCTTTGCCATCCGCGATCAGATTGTCGAAAAGTGCGTTTGGAGTCGCAAACCGCACCCACTCGTTTTCATCGCCGCCGATGCCGTGCAACAAATAGAGCACAGGATACTTCTTGTCAGTACTGTAACCTGGAGGAGTGTAAACGTTGGCTTTGCGTGTCGTTCCGACCGTCTTGGACTCATAGCCAATCATCTCCAACTTACCGTGCGCCACGTTTCCCCGAACGGTCTTAAATCCTTCTGGTGGAGCATCGTAGAAGGCGACATCATCAGGACCAAGCTCAATTGGGCCACCGAAACCACCCGGTCGACGTGGCCGCTCGGGATTGTCTTGAGCAACCGCCAGCGGTGTCATCATGCATATCACCGCCAAAACACCAAACACCTGTTTTGTTAGACATTTCATTACGAATGACCTTTCGAAAGTTGAGTAGAATGACTGGACTTTGGGTAAAGGCCAACGAGACAAGTCACCCTCCCCCTGGGAGGCTCGAGCGAAGCGAGGGGAGGGTGGAGTGCCAGCGTCAATTGTACAGGTCACTTCACCCTCAAGCTCCGACGAGACGAGCGAACTGTTGATTTAGTCGATTAACAGTCAGCCGAAGGCGTACGTTGCAGCTTTGACAGTACGCCTACGGCTGACTGTGAAACGAATTGCTCTTGAAAAGTATTAAATCAAGAGTTCGTTAGCGGACGAACCTTGCGTACCGATCAGACTAGTCGTGCTTAGACAGGAAAAGGGTTTGCTTACTAGGCATTTGCAAACTAGATTTCGCATAGATAAAGCCCCATAAGTCTATCGCCCCCAATCTTTAAAATGTTCCGTATTTTCGAACCGAACAATCCTCCCCCCTCCTCGTCCATTGACGTTCGCAAAACAGAGCCCCCCTCAAAATCCGCATCATCGGAAAAGGTTGAGCAAGAGACAGCTCCCTCGAAGTATCTGTCGCGGGCCGATTTGGAACGGATTGTGGAAGACTTGTTCGAAAACTCAAACTTACGGCTTACTGCAGGTTCGAAGCCGGCGCAAGAATCGGGACGTTAGATCCTGGCCCAAATGCATTGGGAACGATTGGTTGAGTGATGATGGGGGCTGGCGGTGTTCGTGTGGGCGGAGCCGAAGTTGCGATTCCTTGACTCCCCTGCAAACGCAATTGCTCCCCACCTTCGATTAGTGCTTCGACAGATACGACTGGGGCTGGTGTCAACTGAACGTCGATGATCCGTTCGTCCCGCTGCTCGAATGGCCACAGTGTTTCCGTAAAGAAATCCAAGGGTGGAATCGCGTACCACGGTGGACTGATCTTCCTCAGAAAACGTTCCGGGCGATACCCGTCACGAACCAGTTCAAAGTTCCTTGTGCCGTAATAAGTGAAACTCGTTGAAACCGGTGTTAAACCGATCGGCTGCTTATCTATGTACGCCATTGCTCCTGGAGGATTTGAGCGGACCGTCATTCTTTTGCGAATGCAGCCAGACAGGAAGATACAAAATATCGCGATCATGGCGAAAGCGAGGTGGCTTGTCCTGTATTTGCAAGGGAATTGAAGCATTGCGTGTAACGTTTGTCCGTCCCTAAAACCGCTATTATTGGAAAAGTTCGCTCCTCGCTCGGATGGCTGGCGGTGTGGAGTCTAGGACAACGGCCGCTGGGAAAGCAAGATAGAATGGGGAATGTCATGATTTCTTGACTGAACCCTTGCATTTTTCTTTGATTCAGCAACGATTGAGCGACCAGTCGTTTTGCGCACACTCACATGAGCAATTTCCCTTGGCCGTCATCCCTTCGCCACAAATTCAAACGAACCAATCGAGCGACGTTGCCTTTCCTGATCGCGACCACTTAACGCCGCTTTGCAAAGCAACGGGGCATACGCTAGCGTTCTTGGCGAAGCTCGTCAGTGGATTCACGGTTCGTTGGCTTGGCTCCCAACCGGAAACTTGTCAGAGGGTTTACTTCGCTAACCACACAAGCCACCTGGATGCGGTCGTACTATGGTCTTGCCTGCCAAAAGAACTTCGATTGCTGACGCGTCCGGTTGCCGCCCAAGACTACTGGGGTGGCTCACGGTTTCGACGTTTCCTGGCAAAGTCCTTCAACGCGATTCTCATCGATCGAAAACAGATCAAGGTGCATCAGAGTCCTGTCGAACTCATGTTGCGTGAGATTGCAGATGTCTACTCCTTGATCGTCTTCCCTGAAGGTAGCCGTGCAGCCGATGGCGAAATGGGCGAGTTCAAAAGCGGACTCTATTATTTGGCCAAAAAACGACCTGACCTGGAACTTATCCCGGTCTATATGGACAATCTAAATCGCATCTTACCACGCGGTGAGTTCATGCCGGTTCCACTGCTTAGTTCGATCACCATCGGCAGCCCAATCTATCTTGAAACCGGTGAATCAAAAGTCGACTTCCTCAATCGAGCTAGCCGATCGGTCAAAGTTCTAAAAGAGCGATAGCATTCAAGTGCGATGGTCTCTAGGCACGCTCAATACAAGAACCGTGAAACGCAACGCTGTTTGGCATTTTGCTCAATGCAAATTGGGCTTTTTTGTAGCGAAAGTCGTCAAGACTTTCGGCTGCATTGCATAAACCACCGAACTCTTGACGAGTTTCGCTACAAAATGCTTCACAGCGGTTAGAGACGTTAGCTAACACAACGTTGGGGCTCGCCCAACGGTCTTTAGGCAATCGGCTCCCAGGGCTAGTAGCGCCGTCGGCTTATTGGTTCCGCATCAGTTTGAACTTGCTTGGAGGGCTTTCATGACCTTGACTCTAATGCCGTTGCTTTGCTAAACACCCAGCATTGTGCAGTTCGTCAAAACAAGTCCTTTGGGCACTGACAGCCCATCCGAACTTATTGAGCGGGGTTTGAGATGTCTAATAGTAAGTATTGCGTCGTTGCCGTTTTTTTTGCATTCGTAACTCTCGGTTCGCTCGCAATCGCGCAATCCCCGACACCGGCAAAACGCCCCGCCGGTAAACAGGTCCCAACACCTGCCAAACGCCCTGAAACAAAACCAGCCCAACCAGAGCCGGTCAAGGAAGAACAGCCTGCGGAAAGGGATCAGGTGGAAACGACAGCTATCGAATCGGCTTCAGCAGACACCGTCAACTCCGACGATGAAACCAAAACAGCTACAGTCGGTTCCGCGGCAAAACCAGTCTCCAAATCTGCGACCACTCCGGCCAATTCCGCATCAGCCGAACCACCAGCGTTACGCAAAGTGGAACGCAAAACCATGACCGAGACTCCGTCGACTTCCGGAGGAGAAGAGTATCTATTTCGATACAATCTGCAGCCGGGTATGGTCATTTCTAGCGAAGTAACCCACTTGGCCAAAACCGATACCAAGATCGATTCTACCGAACAGAACTCGCAATCACGTACTGTCTCCCAAAAAATATGGGAAGTCACCAAGGCAGTGAACGGTGAGATGACATTTGAGTACAAGATTTTGGAAATCGATATGTCTCAACGTATCGGAAACGACAACGAGCTGCGATATAGCTCCAAGAGTGGCGAAGAACCCTTACGCCAATTCCAAGCCGCAGCAGCTTCCGTTGGCAAAGTCATCTCCACTGTTACGATCGACGAACAGGGAATGATTATTGCTCGCAGCGATCAAAGCAATCCACCCAATTTGGGCATGGGAGATATCACATTGCCGGTTCCCAAAAAGCCAATCGCAATCGGCGCGACTTGGGAAGTGCCACGCGAGATGCGCATCATGCGCGAAGATGGTTCTGTGAAACCGGTCCGATTTCGTGAGCTGTTTCGGTTTGATAAAGTAAGTGCAGGAGTGGCCACTATCGTTGTCCGAAGCGAAATGCTAACTCCGATTTCGGAGCCAAAAGAAGAGGCTCAAGTGTTGCAACAACTCAGCAACGGAACCATCAAGTTCGACATCGATGCAGGCCGAATGATTTCAAAGGAACTCGGTTGGGACAAAGTGGTCGTCGGCTTCTCAGGCGCGGGAAGCGTGATGGACTACTCCGCCAGACTCGAAGAGCAAGTCCTCAAAGCAGAACAAAAGTTCGGTACCAGCAAGGCCGCAAACAAAGCCAAGCCAGCAACGAGTAGGTAGTTATCAGTTTAGATTTCTGTCATCTGAAATCTGAAATCTGCCATCTCACGCCCGTGACTTCACGATCAGCGTATTCCCCTGAACACTAATGACCTCGACATCGGTGTCTTCGTTAATCCAGTCCCCCGCGCTCGCAACACTAAAAATTCGGTCCCCAATCGTTGCCTTACCGGATGGATTGCAACGAGACAAGGTCGTGCCATGCCAGCCAACAAACGTCCGAAGCTCTTCTACGGCATGTTCCATTTCCGCCAAATCCCGATCGGTCTTGGGCGGTTGCAGCGCAAACCAACGAACCATAGGTAGGTTTGCTAATTGTTTGCGAAAGAGAATCGCTGTGGCAAACAAAGCTACGATAACCAATCCAAATTGGCCGACCGCTTGACTTGTACGCTTCCATTGGTATTCGTTGGTTGGCAGGACGAACGTTTGCCCAGCAAGCAGCAAGCCTACCGCAAGCATGATGAGGCCAGTTACGCCAAAGACTCCGAAGCCGGGCAAAATAAATATCTCTGCGGCTAAGCAAACCATCCCTCCCAAGATAAGCAGTATCTCCAACCACTCGACCGTTCCCTGGAAGAGATGAATCCAAAAGAATAGCAAAAAGCAAACGGCGGAAAGGACGCCTGCAACTCCGATGCCTGGCGTACTCAACTCCGTGCTCAACGAGATGATTCCAACCATGAAAAGCAACATGGACAACCATGCCTGGCCACCTAGCCATTCGACAAACCGCTCCGTCGCATTGGTCCTCGATTCAGCTGGCAAGGTATCAATGCCAAACTTGAGCCCCACCGCTTCGAGGGAAACCGGATTGTCGGATGCGAGTCCAATCTCATTTGCTTTCGCAAAAGTTAGGCCAGCCGAAAAGTCGACTTTGACTCCTTTGTTCCACATGGGAGCGACAGGGTCGTCGACCAACCACTGTGGATTATTCAGCTGCTTTTGGCCATCGTTGGCACTGTATTCGAAGATTTCCATCTCCGGACAAACGCAACCTAGCAATTCGCCTTCGGATCGATCAGATGCTTTAGCGAGTTCCTGCAGACCAAGTTGTTCCCCTTTGCAAATCGCTTCGGAAATGGTGGCTTCACCGGCACCACCTAGCTTGGCATCTGGATGCATCAATATCACGTCGCTGGCTAGCGGGATCAATGCAGCGTCACCTCGGGCAGCCCCGGCGACATAACTCACGACTTCCGCTTGATCAGCAGGAATATCGGCAAGATACTTGGCCAATCGAATACTCGCCGCCAAGTTTCCGCCGGGTGAATCGATCTCGACAAGAATCAGATTGGCATTGGATTTACCTCGCCCTTCTTCAATCGCTCGGATCGTTCGAGTCACCTGTCGGTCGGAAATGATTCCGCGAACATGAACTCGTGTCATGACTCGAGGGCCAGCAAACGTTGGTTTCTCAGATAAAGGTTTGGATAGTTTCAGTACCCTTGCAAGCTGTTCGCGATCG
>CANHVO010000296.1 GCA_947463915.1 Planctomycetaceae bacterium | reverse complement strand
GTACTGCTGCTGAGGGTACTGCTGCTGAGGGTACTGCTGCTGAGGGTACTGCTGCTGAGGGTACTGTTGTGGAGACACGGGCTGACTGACACCGGGTGCCGGCAAGCCATATCCGTTTGGCACGCTTGATCCTTGATTTGGAAATGCAGGTCCACCAACGATTTGCTGGCCATTGACAACTTGGCCGTTGAAAGTGGGGCCGTTGAAAGTGGGGCCGTTGAAAGTGGGGCCGTTTACAGGAGAAGCATTGAAAACAGGCCCATTGCCAGAATTTGGGACATTTGGATTGGAGGTGGTTGGGCCAGCGTAAGCCGAGGGGCCAGAACCATAGGGCGATGGAACGTAGTAACCGGATGCTGGGCCAGATGGCGCTTGCCCTAAGCTGGGCGTGCATGCGGCGACCCAAAGTCCGATCGATGCAAACGAAGCCGCAACTATGCTTCTTTTTCGGCGTTCGCGTTGCTTCATGGCAGGATGGCTTTTCGTGGTTAGGCTTAGCATGTTTGAATTCACTATCAACGGATGGCTTCGTTCAAATGGTTAGAGAGAACGAACCTCACTAGCAGGTCCTTGGGCATGAATTAACGCTTGGAACTGAGTTCACGGTCAGCCCCCGCAGGGGGCTCAATTCGAATGTTCGGGACAGTCCCTTGGCTCGGATCATTATTAAAAATGTTAAGGAACTTCAGTCGTCGTTCTGCGTTATCGATTTCTGGTCCATTGGCAATACTCCCCGGACGGATCTTGCCGAGAGGTTGCATGACGACTCGTTCCTTGGTGTGGTCACCATCGATGTGCACTCGCACTTCACTGATCCGATAGACATCTCCCTCGCCAATGTTGTAGACGACGTCCACTTCATTGTTCGGTTGATAGATCAACTCGCCGATGACTTCCGCGAAGATGTGGCCTTGAGCGCCATACACATCTCGCAAGAACTTTTCGTCATTGAGTTTGTTGGGCTGCATGAATGGCTCACCGGCCTTCAATTTCATGTACGGCAACAACTCGCTAGGCTGATAACGTTTTGTGCCGACGATTGAAACCGACTTGACTTTGTACCGCTGGCCTTCGGAAACGATGAACGTCAAATCGATGAAATCGCCATTGGCGGTATAGTCCTTTCGGAACTCGACGCGAGCATCAAAGTACCCCAACGACCTATAGTACCCCATCAATGCATCGCGGTCCGCTTCCATCTTGTAATCGGAAGCCTTGTTGCCGAACCATGTCGTCAGTCCGTGGCGAGTATCTCGGCTACTGATTTTCGTTTTGAGGATCTCGGCGGAGAATGCTTGATTGCCGACGAAGTGGATTTTGTTGAGTCGCTCGACTGGGCCTTCGTTGACAATGAACTCGACCTCGCGTTGACCTGGCTTGAGCCCTTGAGCGATTTGGATGTCGACTTGGTTCATCCCTTTGTCTTGATAGAGCTCAATCAATCGGGACTTGGCAGAATTCAGTGAGATAGGGTCTAGCGGATCTCCTTTTTGGAGCCCTGCGTGTTTGCTGAGCTGGCGATCTTCAAGCCGTTGATTGCCGCGGAAGACAACTTCTTTGATGATCGGTCTTTCGTCCACAATCAAGCGAATGTGGACGCCATTTGCAGCTTCGGTAAAGTAGGGAGTAATCTTTTTAAATAGATTGGTTCGGTAGAGAGTGCTAATGTCTCGGTTGAATGTTTCCTTGTCGAAGGTCCGGTCTTCACGGGACTGCATTGTGGAGAGAATAAAATTTTGGGAAATGCTACTGTTTCCCTCGATGGTCACGGACAGGATGATGGCTCCATCCTTGGTCTCACGCCCCTGCGGCCCACCGTTTTCGTACAATTTATCGCTAAACTTTGGATCGAAGAACGCTGGCGCGTTTCCTCCAGGTGCCCCACCACCGCCGCCCATTTGACCAAGTGCCATGGATCCGTTGATTGCCAGTGTTACCGGAACAACCAATCGAATGACGAGCGCTTTTGGATGGAACATAGGTTACCTCGCACGGACAGGGATGGGACGTATCTCCCTCACTGAATACACAAAAGAACTTTCACAGAGCAACCTCAGCCCCATTGGACTTTAGTTATTTCAGAAATTTTTGAGTAGAATAAGCCCGACGATTCACGCTAAATACTCGCGTTACACTCCCTCAAAACCCTTATCCCTCCCAATTTACAGAATCGGCCCACCATGACCTCTCACGTAGGTAGCAGGTTTCGTGAGAAACCTACACTCATCGTTCCGTTGCTTTCCTCTTGTTTCGTCGCCATTGCAATTTCCGTGAGCGCATTGACCGCTTCTCCGCTCCCCGACGAACGATTTACGCCAGCCGAGCCGATCACTGCTCAAGAGTTGTTCGGCCAAACCATTCGAGCATCAAGCCATCGATCCCCTGCCGAAGAGCTAGCAGGATTCCACCTGCCTGAGGGATTTCAAGTCGATTTGATCGCGGCCGAGCCTGCGATTTCCAAGCCGATGAACATGGCCTTTGATGCTAAGGGACGGCTCTGGATTACCCAGTCTACCCAATACCCCTTCCCCGCCAAAGCGGACGAAGTCGGAACCGATGCCGTTGTTGTGCTCGAGGACAAAGACAGCAACGGCAGTTTCGAGACGACGAGAGTGTTCGCGGACGGACTCAACATTCCCATTGGACTCCTGCCATACGGTGATGGCGTTCTCTGCTTTTCGATTCCTAACATCCTGTACTTGCGCGATACGGACAACGACGGTCGTTGCGATACCCGTGAAGTTGTGCTGGGGCCATTCGATACGACTCGCGATACGCACGGCATGGTCAATTCATTGCGAATGGGTGAAGACAATTGGGTCTACGCTTGCCACGGTTTCAACAATCAATCGAAAGTGCAGGGAAAAGATGGGCACTCGATTTCGATGACTTCAGGAAACGTGTTTCGATTCAAACCAGACGGTTCCCGAGTTGAACTCTTTACTCAAGGGCAAGTGAATCCGTTCGGAATGGCACGCGATCGCTGGGGATTTTGGTATGCAGCGGATTGCCATAGCAAGCCGATCTCTCAATTGATACGAGGAGGCTGCTATCCCAGCTTTGGACGTCCCGACGATGGGCTCGGGTTTGTACCTGCCATGATGGACCATTTGCATGGCAGCACTGCGATTTCGGGTTTGGCTCACAGCAAGGATTCCAAGTTCCCTGCATTGTTTGAGGACAATTTCTTTAGTGGCAACGTCATGACTTGCCGGATCAACCGCAATCATTTGACTTACCAGGGCGCCACTGCCAAAGCGAATGCCATGCCGGACTTGCTAACAAGCGATGACCCTTGGTTCCGTCCTGTCGATTTGCAGTTTGGCCCCGACGGATGCTTGTACGTCGCCGATTTTTACAACAAAGTCATCGGACACTACGAGGTACCTCTCGACCATCCAGATCGCGATCGCAAAAGCGGCCGCATTTGGCGAATCCGATGGACTGGCGGCGGTGAAACGATCGAAAAGCAAGCTACTTCGAAGACGATTGATGATCCCAAAGCACTATTCGAGGGCTACTCCATCAATGGAATCGACTCTGGAACCGATGGTTCTGCTATGACTCGAACGGTGGGCTTTTCGGACTTGAAGCAAACTCTCTCGGCGATGCAGGCCTATTACCTCTACTCAAAACTTGGGGCCAACAAGGAGGACGAACCAAGTTGGCTGCTTCGGCAGATTGCTCGAGAAGATAGCCTCAACGATCCTGTCTTGAAGCAGTCCATCTTGATCGCCACGCGAGATATCTTGACTCGGCTCAATCAACGAGACAATGCTGCTTATGATCAAGCGGTTGCCAAATTGTGCAGCGATGAGGTGCTGGAGCTGGCCAACAAGCCAGCAGCCTTTTCCATGGAGACGACGTATGTACGAGCACTGGTACGAGTCCTGCTATCGCTCAAAGAGGCTAAGGCTGCCGCTGGAGTTCTATCGCTTTGCGAAAAGCAAGCATCCATGTCTATTGCAACGGCGGACCAGCAACGCGCTTTGGAAGAAATCATTCAGTCGATTGCAGATGTGGTAGACGAATCCAATATGGACCGGTTCATGGCTCTTTTGGATTCAACGACCAAAGATGCGGATGCGCGTGCCGATCAATTGCTGCGAATCGCTGGACGCCAAAAGCAACAGCGGGGGAAAGTGCTCGGTAGTTTGCTCTCGCGTTGCCAGGCGATGGTTGGCAACCTAGGTAGCGAATGGCTCAAGCAAGCTGAAGCAGCCTCCAAAGGATCGGATGGCTTCCAACTGATCCATTGGTCTGCTAGCTCGACCAAAAAAGACGAACGCAGAAACTGGCCCACCGAAAAGCGAGAATTGAATCGACACCCCAATTTGGAAGCCAAACGAGGATCGTTCTTCAGCAGCTTCCCACTGGGAGAGAGTTACGTTGGGACTTGGGCCTCGAGTCCATTTGTTGCCAACGGAAAAGTTGATTTCTATGTCGTCGGGCACAACGGACTTCCAAGCAAAGAATCGACAGCCAAGAACTACGTTGCGCTGGTCAAGCTTGACGTAGCAGGCAATGTTGTGGAAGAACTCTTTCGAGCGCAACCGCCCCGAAGCGATATCGGACAACAGGTCGAATGGGATCTTTCACAATACGCAGGTGCGACCGTTCAATTGCGAGTCGTGGATGGTGATGCCGATGCCAGCTATGCTTGGATCGGAATCGGTGAGAGCTCGCAATCTGGGCTAAATCCCGGCTCCATTCGAGATCAATGGGAACGCATTGTTTCCATTGTCGATCTTTGTGGAGTACCGAGCACAGTCGACGGGCAGGAAAAGGTTTCGCAGTTGCTCGACTCAAAAAAGATGGATTGGCGGAGTCGATACCGTTTGCAGCGGTTGCGAAACAAAGGGGGCCAGCCAGAGGTGTTGGAGTTTATCGACTTCGCGGTCGATCACAATTGGATGGACCTCCTCGAACTCTTGGCGATCGATGTCAAGAAGAATCCGGATTGGGATTGGAGTGCGTCTGGGAAGGGACTCCGCAAATTCGCCGAGGCTCTGTGCAAACGTTGCTCTTACCAGGAGCAAGAGCGATTGGTTCTGAAGTTGTCAAAGCATCGATCAGCGACATCAGCAATCGCCTCACTGTGCGAGCAAGGATCGATGTCGCGTGATGCCTTGCGCGTGCTGCCCAAGAGTTGGTGGGAAAGCCTACCGGCAGAGAGTCTGACGCAATTTGAGGCTCTGAGGCCGGAAGCAAATGCCTCCACCGACAGGCTGGCGGTTGTCGAAAGAAAGGTCGCAGTCATCGAACGCATGGATGTCGACATGCAAGTTGGGAAGAAGCAATTCGCTGACCGTTGCGCGATATGCCATAAGCTCGGTGATCAAGGCAAAGTGATTGGGCCTCAACTTGAGGGTGTTGGAGCTCGCGGTCCTGCACGTCTTTCGGAAGATATTCTATGGCCAGATCGCAACGTCGACGAAGCCTTTCGGATGACGATCTTACTGCTTGAGAGCGGTGAATCGGTGAGTGGACTTGTAAGTGATCGCACTGCGGAGTCGCTATTGCTGACCGATCAAACAGGAAAGCAACGCCGAATTCTGCTCAGTGAAATCGATCAAGAGAAACCGAGCAAATTATCGTTGATGCCGGGGAACTTTGATGAGTTGATGACGGATGGCGAATTTGCGTCGCTGATCGGATTTCTTCGAAGTTCGGTCAGTTCAACGAAATAACTAAGACAGAATTGCCCCGGCGAATCCCCTCCAAGTGGACTTATCTAGACACCCTCCCTCTGGGAGGCTCTAGGAGGGACGGGCCTTCGGCCCGGGGAGGGTGAAGTGTCGGTGCAGTCCGCGCTGGCACTTCACCCTCCCCTCGCTACGCTCGACCCTCCCAGGGGGAGGGTGACTAAACCGGACGATCTGCTCGGGGAGGGTGACTTATCTAGGTTTCGAATACTTTTCCCCTGTGTTCGAGATACCGAAGAAATCTGTTTCTGGGGAAACTCGTTGGTACTCCATGGCTGCAGTTTGCGAAACATTGGTGCCAATAAGCTGAATCGCATCGAATTTCCTCACTCGCTGAAGCGTTTCGAGATGCGTGTCCGTAAGTCCCGCGCCGTGGACGCTAAGAATGGTTAGGCGTCGGTCTGCGCGAAGTGCCTTGAAGGCATCCTCCAAATCAGTTTCCGTGTGTGCCTTGATGTGGAGTGAACATGGCCTTCCGTTGCAGATGTGAATTGCCCCCCATGAAAAATCTTGGGAGGTCCAAACATCATCAGCCGTTGAATAGTTGGTCCAATACCGAGGGCGGCAAAACTTGTCGATTTCGGTTGCAGGAAAGAAAACCAATTTCGCAAAGCCACCTCCGTATTGGAAGTTCGGCTCATGGTACCCCGTGCCAGTTCCTCCTCCTGCAGATCGCTCAATAATGCTAACAGGATCGCGAAGGCCAAGATATGCCGAAAGATACATCGCGAAAAACGCACATGTGGCCAACAGCGTTCTGATTTTGAACTGGAATCGCATGTCGGTTCCTTTCAATTAGAGCCACTTTTTCGCTCGGCGATTACTTCGCTGCACGCAAACGCTCGCGCATTCGAATCAAGAGAGCTCGGAGCTGTTCGGCAGATCGCAATGGGGTTCGCCAGTACTCAGTCACGATTGTCCACATAGGCATGGATGATCTCGTCTTTTCCAAGTGGACTGAAGGATTGCAGCATCCGACGGATAAACACACCGAGCCATTTTGTTTTCTGACGCTCACCGGACGTGCTCGACTCAATTTTAGTATAGTACACGGCAGCATTTCGCTTTAGCAACTCACGGTTTGCAAAAATCTTTTTGAACAAAAATTGATTTTTCTGCGCCTGGATTTGTCCAAACTGAACACTAAGCTCTCGATTGTATTTCCATTCCAATCTTTTCTTGAGAATCAGCATGAATTCTTCTGTCGAAGAGGTAAAGCCAGTTGGGCCTATTTGGGAATGGTCGGAGTTGAGTTTGCAGCACTCTTCGGTCACCGACTCTGAGCTTTTAGAAATTTATTGTTGTTCGCGGTCTCAGCCAGCGCTTACAGAAATCATCCGTCGTCATTCGCCTTTGGTATCGTCGGTCATTCGACGATTGATTTCCAACCGACAAGATGCCGAGGATGCGTTTCAAGCTACCTTTCTAGTCTTAGTGCTCTCCGTCAAGAAAATTCGCAACCCAGAGTCTTTGGGTGCGTGGCTTTATGGAGTTGCATTTCGCACATCCAAACGTCTTCGGAGCTTGCGAAGGAAAGCCAATTTGAAGGTAGCACTTGAATCCCACGTTGGCGTCGATCTCGATGCGAATCAATCCTCAGACGAAGAACCTCTGTCCATTATCTCGCGAGAGATGCAGTTGGAGGCGATGGACGAAGAGTTGTCTAGGCTTCCCAAAAGCCTTCGTGAAACGTTAGTAGAGCATTATTTGAGCGGCAACAGTGTGCCCGAAATTGCTCGCTGTTTGAACTTGTCCGTGTCCGCCGTTGAGGGACGTCTCAAACGGGGACGCAAAGCATTGAGAATGCGATTGGCGATGCGAGGTGTCAGCCTGTCACTGGTCGCAGCCGCATGCATTCGCTTTCAGCAAGATGTCATTGCGGCATCTGCCGAACCCTGGTCCAATCGACTTGTCGAGTTGCTTGGAAACGTCGCCGGTGCCGGTACGCCGTCTTTGGCCAATCTCATCGAAACGAAAACAATTAGCGAACAAATGTATAAACTCGTCCAAGGGGAACTTATCGTGAAATCTCTCTCTCGTTCAATGTACGGTTTGGTAGGTGGAATTCTTGTGTTAGGGGTCCTAGGAACGATCGGAATCGTTTCTGCACTTGCCAATCAACAGGAACCGTCGGTGGACGCGCCCCGAGTTTTGGCTGCATCCGACTCCAAAGGTCTCGATGAAACCGAAACATTCGTCTTAACTCAAATGGGAATGGGCGGTATGGGCGGAGGAATGGGCGGAGGAATGGGCGGAGGAATGGGCGGAGGAATGGGCGGTGGAATGGGCGGTGGAATGGGTGGTGGAATGGGTGGTGGAATGGGAGGTAGCTTGATGCCCGGCATCAACGGGCCCAAGGAAGTCGTGGTAAAGTGGGAGAAGCATCCTGGTCCACCTCCTGCGTGGCTGGACAACAAACTCAATGACAACGAAAAAGAAGCCGAGATACGCAAGAAGCTTGGTATGCGACTCGACGTAGCGTTCAACGCAATGCCACTATCGGGCGTGGTGGCCTTCATGCAGAAGTCCACGGAAGTTGACTTTCTTATTGATGATAAGGCATTGGAGGCAGAAAACATAACACCTGATGAACCCATAACTCTCGAACGCAAGGGAGCGAAGCTACGCGATATCATGGTGCAAGTACTCGAACCACTTCAGCTTACTTACGTCATTGAAATGGAATCCGTTCGCATTACTTCGCAAAAAACGGGTGCTAACGCGATGCGATTCTATGACTTGAGCGCGATCTTGCCCGACAACGGAATCACGAATGAACTCGTTGCTGGAATCCAAAACATGGTAAAGCCCGATAGTTGGATCGAGGCTGGAGGAACTTCCTCGCTTCGAACCATAGGTTCCATGCTCGTGGTAAGTGCCCCCAACGAAACACAGCTCGAAGTCGAACGCTTCCTCCAAGAAATCAGTAAGCAGCCATCCGCGAACTTGAAGCCAAGGGTGTTCATCGAAAAAACGCCGGTCAAGCCTGAAGCCGAAAAAGCCGTTGATAAGCCGAAGCCTTAGCGTTTTCTTGACGCGCCAACAAAAGTCTTTTGGGCAAAAGTAGAAATTAAAACATATTGGAAATCGATCTAGGAAGGCACGCAATCGTCGCGGAGCGACGAGCGACAATGTCGCCCTTCGCTCCGAGACTGACATTTTTTGGGTTAGCGGTAATTGCAGTATTTTTTTGAAGCGCTATAAAAGTGGCATGAACACCACCCCAAACAAATTGCCCCCGGAAATTCGCT
>CANHVO010000295.1 GCA_947463915.1 Planctomycetaceae bacterium | reverse complement strand
TAGTCCAGATGGCAAGCATGTCGCCTACCGCACTCAGATCAAACCTGGATACGAAGCCGACAAATGGAACCTCACTTTGCAACCCTGCAATTTGGATGGAACGTTCGCTGGCAAATCGATGGTCCTAACTAGTGATCTAGACCGCTCTGTGAACGATTTTGTTTGGGTGAGCAACACAGACTTGATCTTCAGCACGGACGAGCTTGCATCGAGCGCTTTATACAGTGTTTCACCGACAGCCAAACCGGCGCTGATTAAGTTAGGGATGCCGGACAATCGCCTGGGGCAAATCACTGGAATGTCCGCACAAGGCGACAAGATCGCCTTGGCCCGGGCTACGATGAACGAACCAGCCGAAGTCTACCTGACGTCGACCAAATCGTTCAATAAAGTCCAGCCTCAAACGCAGCACAACAAGTCGATCCTCGATGAATTGGAGCGCACGCGGCCAGAAAGTATCAGCGTTGATGTCGAGGGCAAGGTGAAAATGCAGATGTGGATTTTGAAGCCACCTGGATTTGACGCAAAGAAAAAATGGCCTGTGGTTTATCTGATCCACGGTGGACCTCAAGGAGCTTGGGAGGATGGATGGAGTTTCCGATGGAACCCTCAGCTATGGGCTGCACAAGGGTACGTGGTTGCAATGCCAAACCCACGTGGCTCAACCAGCTTCGGCCAACAGTTCTGCGATGAAATCAGTGGCGACTGGGGCGGGAAGTGTTATCGCGATCTTGTGGCTGGACTCAAAGCCGTACAAGCGCTTGAGTACGTGGACTCCAAGCGAATCGCATCGGCAGGGGCTAGCTTCGGTGGCTACATGCAAGATTGGTTCGCGGTAAACGAGATCGCCAAAGAGTTCAAGTGCTTGATCAGCCATTGCAGTGTGTACAACTTTGAGAGCATGTGGGGAACGACGGACGAACTTTGGTTCGATGAGTATGAGCACGGTGGATTGCCATGGGAGATTCCTGGCAAGTATCGGGAGTTCAGTCCTCATACGCTGGCAGGCAATCTTGGCAAATACAAAACGCCGATGCTCGTCATCCACAATGACTTGGATTTCCGTTGTCCAATCGGACAGGGGCATGAGTTGTTTCAAGGATTACAACGCCAAGGCGTTCCAAGTCGCTTTGTAAACTTTCCTGACGAAGGGCACTGGGTTAACAAGCCGGCCAATAGCATGCACTGGCACAAAGAAATTTTTGCATGGCTGAGCGTTTACTGCAAAAGCGGCGGCGAGTAGCAAGGTAGGATGGGACCATTGTCCCGTCCGTTTATTTGTCCCGTACGTTTATTCGTTTTATTCGTTCGGGACAATGGTCCCAAACTACAAGTTCGTATCGAATCCTGCATCACCAACTCATCTATGAACCTTCCCAAAATATCGTTGACGTGGAAAATCCTAATTGGGCTGGTCATTGGGATCTTCGTGGGTTGGCTCTTGCCAAAATGGGGGCTTGAAGCCCGACCGCTTTCCAATCTCTTTTTGAATCTTATTAAATCGGTTATCGCTCCACTCATCTTTGCGACCCTGGTGGTTGGGATTTCCGGCACGGGGGATATCAAGCAGGTCGGCAGAATCGGAGGCAAATCGCTTTTGTATTTTGAGGTTGTAACGACCTTGGCTTTGTTCATCGGACTGGCGGCAGTAAACATTATGCAGCCGGGCAAAGGCGTTTCGTTAGCAGAAGCCTCCAAGTCAAGAGTCCAGGATAAATCGGAGCTGGCGAAAGTGGCTAAGGGACTGTCGGACGAAGCGATTGAGGCGCTCAAGAAAGCGGACGAGTTCACCGCCAAAAACGATCCGGTTGAAGCAGCCAAGCAGACAACGATTGCAAGCCAAAAAGCGGCGGAAGCGGCCAAGGCTACGGCTAGTGGATTAACGGCTCCAGAGCCGCCGGCCAAGCCGCAATCTTTTGGCGACATCATTGCTCACTTGTCACCCAGCTCGATTATCAAAGCCATGGCCGAAGGGGACGTTTTGCAGATCGTTGTGTTCTCAGTGATCTTTGCGTTAGCTGTTACGAGTATCGGCAAGGAGAAGAGTGCGCCGATCGTACGATGGTGCGAGTCCCTCGCGGACATAATGTTCCGATTTACCGAGTTCATCATGAAGTTCGCGCCAGTTGGGGTCGGCGCTGCGATGGCTTATGCTGTCAGCCATAGCGGCCTGGATGTTTTGAAAAATTTGGCATTGCTCGTTGGGACTCTTTATGGAGCGTTAGTCTTTTTTGTTGTAGTGGTCTTGTTGCCGATCGCCTTGCTCTTTCGCGTTCCGTTGAAAGACTTCTTTGATGCGGTCAAGACTCCGGCTACGATCGCTTTTGCGACGACCTCGAGCGAATCGGCGCTACCCAAAGCGATGGAGAATCTCGTCCGTCTCGGATGTCCCCAACGCATTGTTGGGTTTGTCTTGCCTACTGGCTATAGTTTCAATCTCGATGGCACGACATTGTATCTGGGGATTGCATCGGTCTTCGTCGCCCAATGTGCAGGAATTGAGCTGACTTGGACGCAGCAGATCATGATGATGCTGACGCTGATGTTGACGTCCAAAGGGGTCGCAGGTGTGCCCCGCGCATCGCTCGTTATTCTGCTTGGAACGCTTGCCTCGTTCAATCTGCCAGTTGAAGGGGTCATTCTCATCCTCGGAGTCGATGAGTTGATGGATATGGCTCGTACCACGGTCAATGTGATTGGCAACTGTCTCGCCACAGTCGTTATTACGAAGTGGGAAGGGGCCTTCCGCAACCATGAATGGGAAGCGGAGATGGCTGAATTGGAAGCCGTTACCGGGCAGAAGGCAATTGCATCCTGATTGCGATGTAGCACTCGCTCGCTAGCTTGTATTGAGTGCGAGGAAGAAAAGCACGAACTGCTTTCGTAGCACACCAAGCATGTTGCGAACATTGGGCACAAGGCCCAAGTTCGCGAAGCACAAGGCCCAAGTTCGCGAAGCAAAAGGCCCAAGTTCGCGAAGCAAAAGGCTGTGGTCGCAGCTAATGGACGCACATGAATACAGCGACGGGTGGGCTTGTCCCGCCAGCGTCGCAAATGCTTGGTGTGCTACCGAAATTGGGTCAACCGCCATGGTTTGGACGAGATGCCAACCACTGCGTCTACTTGGATGGGCGGCCGATGCTGTGCACTTCGAATCCTTGCTCGACGAGTTTATTCCGATCGAGGATGTTTCGGCCGTCGAAGACGAAGGCTGGTCGGCGCATGTCCTCTAGAATTCGGCGAGAATCAACTGACTTGAATTCATCCCATTCTGTTAAGACTGCAATCGCATGAGCTTCGTTGGCGGCAGCGTAGGCATCACCAACGACGGTTACATTGGTTTCAATGAGTTTTTTGTGTTTGTCCGAAAGACCGCCAACGCTGTCGGCAAAGGCGAGTTGCAATTCTTCGCGGATTTGCGATTCCGGCACACGTGGGTCGTAGATGGCTAGTCGCGCTCTTTCCTCGAGCAAGTCTCGGCAAACATGAATGGCCGCCGACTCGCGAGTGTCGTTCGTATCTTTCTTAAATGCAAAGCCCCAGATTCCGATCTTCTTGTCGGATACGGTATTGAACATGGTTCGCACAATTCGCTCGGAGAAGCGACGTTTTTGGTAGTCGTTCATCACAACCACTTGTTCCCAGTACTGTGCAACTTCACGCAGACCAAAGTGCTCGCACAGGTAGACCAAATTGAGAATGTCTTTTTGGAAGCATGAGCCACCAAAGCCAACAGAGGACTTCAGGAATTTCGAGCCGATACGAGAGTCGGTACCGATGGCCTTGGCGACTTCGTCCACATCTGCACCGGTGGCTTCGCAAAGCGCGGAAATGGCGTTGATGGATGAAACGCGTTGTGCGAGAAACGCATTGGCCGCGAGCTTCGAGAGTTCGCTGCTCCACAGATTGGTGGTAAGGATACGTTCTCTGGAGATCCAGCGACCGTAGACCTGAGCTAAACGTTCGACTGCTTCGGAAGATTCACCTCCGATGAGGACACGATCTGGATGGAGGAGGTCTTGTACCGCAGTTCCTTCGGCAAGAAACTCAGGGTTGCTCAGAACATCAAATGTCGCACCGTTGGCGGCGCTGCTTAGGATGCGTTTTACAGCTTCGGCGGTACGGACGGGGAGGGTCGATTTTTCGACAACGAGCTTATGACCTTTGGAACACTTGGCTATTTGACGAGCACACTTTTCGATGAACTCGAGATTTGCTGCACGCCCTGCACCGATTCCGAACGACTTGGTTGGCGTATTCACCGCGATGAAAATAATGTTGGCTTCGCTGATGGCGGCATCGACTTGGGTCGAGAAGGTCAGGTTGCGGCCCCGAGCTTCTTTGACGACTTCGTCTAGTCCTGGTTCGTAAACGGGCAACTCGTCCGAATTCCAACGGTCGATTCTCGCTTGGTTGAGATCGACGACGTGAACTTGAATGTCTGGACATTGCTTGGCGATCATCGCCATGGTCGGTCCACCGACGTAGCCAGCGCCGATACAACAGATTTTGACTGGAGACGTGTAGTTCATATTCGGTGCAATGGTAGATTGGTAGGGTCTAAGGACGATCATAGGACAATACGAATGTTAGTTGGCCAGACGGCTAACTCATACTCGATTGCTAAATCTGAAAAGTATAGTTTCTGAAGGAGGTCGGGTTGGGCTGTTTGTTGCGAATTTAACGGACGGGCGAAGTGGTAGCCCATAAGCAACGAATCGGGATACCCATTTTGTTCAGTTTCGGTGTAATCGCGTCATCGATGGACTGCTTTTCTTCCGCATTAAACAGCCAGTCAGTGCGTCCGATCAAGATCAATACCGTCGCGAGTACCATCGCGGCAGGTACGCTCCCGAAGAGCAGACAGGTCGGCAGAGCGGTAAAGCAAAGACAACGCCATCCAAGTCGAACACCACATCGTTGCATTTCCCAAATGGTCATAAAGAGAATCGCGGAGCCTGAAAGCGACGTCGCGGTCATGGCGCCTCGCAGTCCAAAAATCGGTACCCACCAAGCGTTGAGCAGAATGTTGATCAAAAGGCCAATTGCGATGATCACGCCCACTGTTTTGCCTCGCTCTGCGCACCAAAAGTAGTTTTGAAGCAAGAAGGCCATGGCGGTCAGGCAACAATGGAGCATCGCCTGTGGCATAATGGACAATCCATCCGAGTACTTGCCATGCAGAACGTGGTCGAAGAGCAGAGGTGCGATAGCGAGCGAACCGACGGAAAGGATCAGGAAAAAAAGCGAGACACATTTGAGCGTAAGTCGTTGCGAGTCCGCGACACGATTCCTGTTTCCGGCTTCCCATTCCGAAGCCAGATACGGAAGCAACATTCCATTTAGCATAAGGGTTAAGCTCGAAAGCAGCATCGGCATAATTCGGCCGCTGTGAAATTGTCCCACCAGCGCACGCCCTTGTTCGGCGGTCTCCGCCGCCAAGTGAAGCAACATGTAGCGGTCCACAATATCGAACAGATTGATCAGCAAATTCATGCACCAAATGCTAATCGCAAATGGCAAGACTCGTTTCCACATGGCTCGCATCGATAATGGCGGTTGTGACGAGGGTTCGATCTGTTTCCAATTGCGAAAGAAAGATAGGGCTGGAATCAAGCCCGCCATGGAACCAACAGCAAAGGCGGCAACCAGGATTCGCCAATCGTTGACAAGGATCACTCCCGTCAGGCTTGCAATGGTAAACACAAGAGAATTTGTTGTGTGCATCGCAGATACGATACGCGGTTTACAAAGACCGCTTAGAAGTTCGGTCGTGGCGTTGAACAAGATCACTAAGCAAAGTGTCATCGCGATCAAAAGCATCGTCGCGTGAGACAACTCAAGTCCAAAGATGATGGAGCTCGTGTTCGCAGGAGCACAAACGAGTACGCTAGCAGCCAAAATGGCCCCAATGCAGGAGCAGACCGTCGTTCTTTTGAGGAACAACTTCAATTGTCCAGCAGCCCGATACGATGACACGAAGCGACCAAACGTTCCCGGTAACCCGAGTACAGCTAAAGGGGCAGCAAGCACAAAAAAACTGGCTGATAGCGCCCAAAGACCCAGTTGGTCGTCCGCCAAAAAACGGCACAGTACCAAGTTTCGAATGAAGCCAATCGCTCGTTGCAGGACGTTTGCAACCAGCATGAAGGATAGACCCGAGACCAGGGAGTCTGCTTCTAGATTTCCGCTCGCACACGAGCGGCTTGGTTCAGAACTCAATATGGCGACGGACATTCGCTCGCAGGTTGCTCAGGGTTTAGATGCAATGAATTCGAAAGGGTTGCCTCTAAATGTCCCGTGAGCAAGCAATCCCCCCTCTCCTGCGGGAATTGTTCTCAAGTCTTCTTAAGTTGTAGCGGATGTAGCGATCATTCTATCTGGGTGGGATGCATTCGGGAGAGCGAGGCTCCTTCCGAGCTTGCCACGCAACGGTTCGGCAGGAGCCTCACCCTCCCTAATAGCCGATCCCCCAAACCAACTCCCGGGCCTACTTATCCATCGGTTTTTGAAAATCCGGGCGTGCCACGGTTTTCAGAGATTCCCAGGGTTTTGGATAATTGTATTGAGGCACGTATGGGCCGCGATGATTTGCGTAGTTTCCGTTGCAATAGTTTGTCTGCCAGGCCATTGCTTCTTGGCTCGACGGCTCAATCTTGTAGGCTAGGTAACCAGAAACATACCTCGGCCGGTTGTAAACGGCACGGTACTCTGGAATCGAATTCCAAACCTTGTGTGAGAAGAAGTCCTGACGCTGTAGAGCCGGATCAAGATAGGTCCCTGAAAGCCAATCGCCAGCAAAGCTTGTACCACCAAATCCAAGCAAAACCAAAGCGAAACAGGCTGCTCTTGAATTTCCTCGAACACTCATTTTTTCTCTCCACGCATGGCTGGACGAAACAAATCCCTCTCTATCTTCGAATCGCTTTTGTCCTCCGAATCATGTTTGCCACACGTTTCGCGAAAAAGAAAAATGCATGCGTTTGCGGGAAACCTGCAGAAAAGACTTTGCCGAGAGCCGGACTCCTAGGGATTGTAGGGATCGTGATTTCTCGCCCGAGAAACATTGGGGAGATAGGAAAAATGGGTCCTATGAGGAAGATTTGCGGATCATTACAATTGTTTTCCGCCAGACAGGCATCGTGAGTTATCAGCTTGAGTTGATCAGGGAAGGATTAGGAAAATGAATCACAGGGTCATTCCATTGCAAACAGAGGAAAGGTCCCTCGCCGCCAACCTACCTTTTTTCTCACCGGTTTCGATCGTCGGGATTTCGGTCGTATTGATCGGGTTTTGGCACGTCGGGGCAAGTTTGGCACAGTTTCCGAATGCAACCACACAACCTTCGGCTCCTACCGATACGCCGTTTTCTTCGAGCCCACTCAGTGTTGATAACGCGGCGCCGATGAACAACTCATCGTTGCCAACTAGCGTAACGACTGCCGTTTATTCAAACGCAATTCCGGCTACCTACTCAACCCTGTCTTATGCCGACTCAAGCTCCGTTTCTAACATTAGTTTGACTTCGTCCTCGTCCTACGCGACAACGCACTCAAGCGGTCGCAACTGGGCTCAGGATGTAGCGAACGCTCAATTGAATTTGGATCCGAATCGATTGCCCGACATTGGAATGGCTAGGCAACGACTTGATCAAGCCATGTCGAACCTCGAGAATTTTCTAGCGACTTCACCACAACATCAATCCAACTGGCTTGCATTTCTAACTTGGAACGATTTGCAAAAGGAGCTCAAGGAAGAGAAACCGGATCTCGACCGAATCACCCAAATCGAAAAGGCGTTTCGTCAAAACTACTTTGGGTTGGAGATGCGTCAGTTTACGGGCGTTCGTGATGCGTTGGCAAACTATGCGCACGCGTTGAAGTTCGGTTCCGACAAGTCGAAAGCTATCGAGTCGTTTAACAAGCTGCTCACCAAACTATCAGAACAATTGCAATTGCCGAATGCCACGGCAGATTTTGAAAACATACGCGAGGTTGGACAGTCCGTCGCGTATCTAGTTCAAGGCAACCAGGCAAGCAGTCTCGTTCAGTCTGTCCGTGGGGCTTTTTCTCGAGCCAACGCGAGAGTCTTGATTTCTTCCGAGTTCGTAAGCAAACGATTTTCCAGACCTGTCAACGAAGCCAATCCCGTCAACGAAGTCATCCTCGGCACTCAGCTTTTTGGACAAAGTTGGTTGCAAGGGTACGTCACTCCTCAACTGTTGGACAGCAGTTCCAACGCTGCGTTGCGCCTCAACTTAAACGGTTCCTTCTCTAGTCAAAATATCGGCTACAATCGCTCCGTCAAGCTGCACACTCAAGGGTCTGGCAGTGTTGCAGCAAGCGAAACGATCGCGTTGACTGATAGGGGTTTGGTACCGCTGAACGATACTTCCAGCGATGCAAATTTGGCAAGCCAAATCAACGATATCGAGGCTCGACTGCGAATCGTACGGAAAATCGCAAGCAAGCAAGCCGCCAAACAAAAGCCACAAGCGGACTCGATTGCAGAAGGTCGCTTGGAGAATCGGATCCGTACCCAGTTTCATGAAAAGTTAACCCAACAAATCTCCGAAGCCAACGAGCGGATCAAGACACCTGATTTGCCGGTGTTGACCCGATTGGGCGTGGACCGTCCATCACGAACCACTTGGAGTTCGCCTCAGTATTTAGCTCTGCTTTGGAGATTGCAAGGACAATCACAACTTGCGGCGCCGACTTCCTGCCCGCTCGTCGTCGATCCATCCGGTGTCACCGTTCAATTGCACCATTCCGTTGTTACGAACTTGCTCGATCCGGTATTGGCCGGCCGTATCATCAAGAACACAGATATTGACTCCATCTCGACTCAGTTTGGAGGCACCCTAGGAAAAGGACTCGCACAGCAAAAAGACGAGAAGCCATGGGCCATTACCATGGCGCCTTTCCATCCAGTCGAAATCGAGTTGGACGATTCGCTGGTCAAGTTCAGAATCAGGACTTCGCGGCTCGATAGCGGCGATCAAGTTTTGAAGATGGG